>JABGTJ010000112.1 GCA_018691345.1 Methanobacteriota archaeon | reverse complement strand
GAGAACGTACATTGAGAAAACACCAACAATAGATGCAACATAACCAATGAGGCCAAGCATAATTGGCATCATGATGTAGTTGGAAGCCCCAGTGAAACCTTCACCGCCAAAGTCATCTGAACTTGCGATGATCATTGCTGCAATGATTGAACCCACAAAGGATTCGAAGATGTCTGCGCCCATTCCTGCAACGTCACCGACGTTATCTCCGACGTTATCTGCGATAACACCAGGATTACGAGGGTCGTCCTCAGGGATACCTGCTTCGACTTTACCAACAAGATCAGCACCGACGTCAGCAGCCTTGGTGTATATACCGCCACCAACACGAGCGAAGAGAGCAATTGAAGAAGCACCCATACCGAACCCTGCTGCAGCAGAAAGGTCTGGATTTGCATCACCAGCACCAAGCCAGTAAGCAACAAGCGAGATACCAAGAAGACCAAGTCCTCCAACTGAAAGACCCATGACTGCACCACCGTTGTATGAAACTGCAAGAGCGCCGGCCTTACCGTCGTTCTTAGCAGCCATGGTGGTTCGGCCGTTGGCCGAAGTTGCAGCACGCATTCCAGAGAATCCCGCAGCAACGGATGCAATTGCACCGGCGAAGAATGCGATTGCGGTATTCATGTCGTTAAGTTGTGTGAGAGCAGCACCGACGACAATCACGAAAACAGCGAGGACTCGGTATTCTGCGAACAGGAATGCCATGGCACCTTTCTGAATTTCTTCAGTGATATTGGCAACCTTTTCATTGTCAATTTTCACTTTGTTTACTTGTTGGTACAGCACAAACGCAACCACAAGCCCGAAAAGACCTGCACCTGCGGCAATCATTGGTATATTTTCCATCATTATAGAACACCTTGTTATTTTGGCGACCTAAGAACCCTTGATAAGTGGTTCCCTTCGAAAAACACCTTTAAACGGTCTTTACGGGGGACTGAGGTTGATGCCGCATGGTATCAAGAGTGCTTTTTTCAAGCAATTGTTGAAAGAGGAGAGGCTTACAGGGTGGTTACATGAGCATCACCGCCGAGGAAGTCTTGGCAGAAATTGGGCCCGTCCAAGAAATTTTGGATGAGCACGACGGTGTGGTCAATGTACTCGATACGACCGATGGCAACATCATGTTGTCCCTTGACGGTGGATGCAACGGCTGTTCCTCCACGCCTATGACCGCCATGCAGATTTATTATTCACTCAAAAAACTCGACCACATTCATGATGTCATTTTCGTAAACGGTGAACTTCCTGAATACATGCGTACGTTCATTGACCAGAAAATGGAGAAGGAAGCGGCTCAACCGGCAAGCGTAATTGAAGACACAAGCACGCCCCGTGGCGAAATCGTTTGATTATTCTTCTTGATTCTTACCAATCGTATGAGGATTGGCTCCAAATGAGACGTTTTCGCCTTTGATGTTCATTCGTGCAGCAATTGCGATAACCACGCATACCAACGATAGCGGCTTTGGAAGGTAATTGGAACCCCACAAAACCCCGCCAGACAGTGAAAGCCACCAAAGCACTCCTGCAGCGGCAATAAGCGTGATAGCAATGAGGTTCTGAACGATGTGTTCAGCGCGAGGTGAGCGAGAAAAAGTCGCAATGAAAGTGAACAGCACTGCAGATATGCCGCACAGGGCTTCGGCCAAATGTTCGATGAAAGTAACGCTGACCATGAACAGCGCTACAGGTCGTGGTTCTTCAACATGAAGTTCGACCTGTAAGGGCGAGAGCAACGTTTGAGAAGGGTCGCCGATAACACGAACCATGGCAGGCGGCGGATTTTCACTACCAAAGGCACGGCCGAGCGGCCCCCCGTATTTCTCTCGAAACCAAATCGCCACGGTTATGCACCAAGTGGCCGTACTCTTGGAACTCAATGGAGCCAATGTGTTTCGAGTCCGCTCGTACCAAAACGCCAGCAGGATGCTCGGTGGCTTGACAGAAGACCTCGGCGAACTGGTCACTACAGGACGGCTTTTCGAAATGAAAGGTATCGGTAAAGGACTCGGCTCTGCACTTACCCAAGCCATAATGGACGGAAAGTGGCCAAGTGATTGGGTCGAGTTGCACAGTTCGACTCCCCAAGGACTCATCGAAATGCTCGGAATCCCAGGACTCGGACCAAAGCGTATCAAACTGATGAATGAAGAACTTGGAGTTGATTCAGTCGCATCTCTAAAGGAAGCTGCCACTGATGGATTGATTGCGCCAATGAAAGGATTCGGTAAGAAATCCCAGCAACGAATGCTCGATGGCATTGAGTTGTTGGCACGGTTTAGGGCTCGGCGAAGATTGGATGTTGGCTTGATGTATGGGGAAGCCTTTCAATCAAAGATTTCATCCATAGAAGGCGTACTCAAAGCACAATTGGCAGGAAGTGCACGCCGCCGAAAAGAAACAATCGGTGACCTCGATCTCGTCGTTGCTGTCGAAGACGAACATCATGAAAGCGTGGCTGAAGCCATTCTATCACTCCCTGGAATTGCCGATGTGAAAGGTGCTGGTGATTCGAAAATCAGCCTCATTCTTGACACCAGTATATTTGATGGAGGATTTACTGTAGGTCACATTGACCCAAACGTGCTTGACGCTATTGGTGGAGAAGATTACGAACAACTTGAGAGCGGTGGAACCATTGATGCACAAGTTCGGCTTGTCACTCCAGAGGTATTCCCATTCACTTTAGCGTACTTCACCGGAAGCAAAGAACACAACATTGCCATGCGGCAACGAGCCATTGATCGAGGATTGAAGTTAAACGAGTTCGGACTCATCCCTGATGCTAAAGCTGGAGACTTGAAAGGAATGGCTGCAGCTAAATTCTCTCTTCAAGCATCCAACGAAGAAGAGATTTACCGGCATTTAGAACTTGATTGGGTCACACCAGAACTTCGCGAGGATACTGGGGAAATCGCTGCTGCTGAATCATCCGCACTACCAGAGTTACTGACCGGACTGGACATTCGAGGCGCTTTACACAACCACACAACACTTTCAGATGGAGAAGCGAGTTTGGAAGAAATGGCAGACACAGCCCGTAAAATGGGATGGAACTGGTTGGGAATTGCCGACCATTCACCAACGTTGAAAATTGCCAATGGAGCAAGCGCAGAAGATTTACTGGAACAAGGTGAAACCATTCGACGCTACAACGCATCATGGGCTGAAGAAGGCACAGATTTTCGATTGTTCCACGGAGTGGAATCCGACATCCTTGAAGGCGGAAAACTCGACCACCCCGATGATGTCCTCTCTCAATTGGATTACACGGTTGCATCTGTTCACGCGTTATCAAAATGGAAAGCACGTGATGAACTGCAAAATACGGAGGAATTAATGCAGTGCATCGACCATCCTTCAACGACGGTCTTAGGTCACCCGACTGGAAGGATATTGCAGGGTAGAGACGGATATGAGGTTGACTTGTTTGCGGTTCTTGAACACATGGCAGAACATAACGAAGAAGGGCGCCTCAAGGCGGTCGAATTGAATGCAAGCCCGTATCGATTGGATCTTGATTGGCGTCTGTGTAAGCATGCGAAAGGTTTGGGTGTTCCTGTAATCATCAATCCTGATGCCCATTCAATACGAGGACTTGCCGACATTAGCTACGGAGTCATGGCCGCTCGTAAGGGATGGATTGAGCCACATGATGTCCTCAATTCGCTTGGTGGAGAAGAACTCTCACTACGTCTTTCTTGATGGGATAGAAACCACACATTCATGGCATTCCCCCGATTGGCCTCAACATGCGTCTCTTACGTACCCTCATCATGGGGGGAGTCATGTTGATTCCTGGGTTGTTGTTATCGATGATCATCTGGTACACCGCAGGTCAGCCGTCAACCGAACCCATGGAGTCGCTCATATGCAACGGCATACCACTGTTTTCAATCGGCATAGGTTTGTTTTTCGGTTGGAAAACTGGAGAGGCATACTCCGTTAAAATGGAATCTTGAGGGCGATTTTATGACCCGATTCAAAATCGAGCAATGGGCTGAGATTTGCTCATTTTTTGCCTCGTTTTTTAGTACCATCAGCGGTGAAGTTGTTCACGATGAAAATCGAATCAGTTTCAACTCACCTCAAGATACTGTCGACACCAGCATCCAACTTTTTCGTGACGGTACATTCGGGGCGAATATGCCGCTTCACGGCATCGAATCAAACGTTAAGGAAGTACAGTTCCAAACCGAACCACATTCAATCACGTTCACTGGTGAGAAGATCCAATACACCTATCGAATACCACCTCAACTCAATATTCAAGGGGACATATGAATGAAGCGTAGTGAAAAAGCGGTGAAAATTGCTGCCATGCTTGAAGAATTCTATCCTGAAACTCCAGTGCCGCTTGACCATGAAAATAACTTTCAGTTACTGGTTGCAGTTCTTATGAGTGCTCAAACCACCGACCTCAAGGTAAATGAAGTCACACCATCCCTTTTCGCCAAAGCCCCAATCGCTGAAGCCATGGTCAAACTGAGCGTTGAAACGATTCTCAATGATATCCGCCAAGTTGGGCTAGCTCCAACGAAAGCAAAGAACATCCGTAGACTCTCTGAACTGATTATGGAACGGCATGATGGATTGATTCCACAAACGTTTGAGGAACTCGAAGCATTACCCGGAGTTGGGCACAAAACTGCTGGCGTGGTGATGGCTCAAGCCTTCGGTGTCCCTGCCTTCCCAATCGACACGCATATTCATCGCCTTGCAGCACGCTGGGGGCTTTCCAACGACACAACAGTCGTACGAACCGAGCGAGACTTAAAGGCTGTTTTTCCAAAGAAGATTTGGAATAAATTGCATCTCCAAATCATATTCTTTGGCAGAGAATACTGTCCTGCTCGAAACCATGATCTTGAACAATGTCCGATCTGTTCTTGGGCGGCAACGAAAAAGAGAATTGCCCAAGAAAAGAAACGTTGAACTCAAACGATAGAAATACTGCGCGAGGCAATGTTCAACACCACAAGGACACCAATGAGAACTGCTGTCACTCGGAGGGCTGTGTGTTCATGTTTGTCATCATAAGACTCCCGAAGGAGCGCATAGCCGATCAGTCCAAGGCCAAACGATTGTAGTATTGTTCCGACGGAGCCGATGACCCGATTCAAATCGGTATGCGCCTCTGTGTCTTCCGCAATTTTATCCGAAACGCCTTCGGCTTCAAGGTCGTAATCAACCACAGATGGAGGACCAAACATTCCAACAACTTCAACAAAAACAACAGATGCCAGTACGAGAATGATACCGAGCATCAACCATCGATGAAAAGAATAACTCATTGGTGATTGCTGGAAGCCTGCTGCTGGGAGATATGGAGAAGGTGCTGGAGCGCTTTGTTGAGGTGCGGGCGCTGCCGGTGGTGGCGGAGGGACTTGCATGAACGCTAATCATCCACCGGGATTATGATTGTTGGGTCACTAAACACCGAACACTGAAGATGCGGCCTCTAACACCAGCGAAGTGATGTATGAAGTGATGCCTGCAATCCAAAGCAGTTGAATTCCTTGACCCATAGCCGTTGTCCAGATTCCACCTCGCAACCTATTCGAAATAATTGAGACTGCAATGACTTGGAAAAGAATCAATATGGATACGATGATTTTGAACATGCGGATGTTTTCTCCAACACCGGAGGCATCTTCCATGACTGGAAGAGCCAAACCTGCACCGAAGTCAGACAATGCCGTGACATCAGTATCCGAAAAATTAGATGCTACCCCTGCAATTGAGTCGCCGAGTTTCAAGACAATTGCGATGGTTACGTTAAGACTAGTTACAGATGCAATCAGTAGACCAAGAGCGACACCACGCATGGTGTTTGCAGAGAGTGCTCGTCGTCGTCGCAATGAAAGCAAACTGCCGACCGAACGCGAAACCATTTCGGCTGTGTCCGCTGGTTTACCCGATGATTGAGAACCTTCAATGTAGATGCGAGTGTATCGTGAAATAACCGCTGAATTGGTATCCGCGTTGAAGTAATCCCAAGCACGGTCTGAATCAATACGTGTCGACAAACGCTTCTCCAAGCGATCGATTGAACGGTCAAGCATACCGAAATCAATGCCTCGCAAGGCTTTGATTGTTGCAGATGGTTCAGACGAACGAGCTTGGGCCGTACCTCCTAATGCTCGAATGAAATCGGGATAGGTTTCATCCCTACGCAAAACTTGACGTTCTTCCCTTCCAATCATGAGAGCAGGAATAAGCATCGGGGAGAGTGGGGCAGCGATGAAAATGAGACCGTATCGATCCCATTGGTTGGTAACGGAATCCCAAGCAGATGCGAGCAACAAAATCATGATGACCACCAAGAATGAGGTCAGGATACTTGCCCCAATGAGCGCTCTGAGGAAATTAATTCTGAAAGGAGTGTCCATATCGTCCCGAGCAAAAGTAGGGTCTTCGGGAATCGTCGCTCTGAAAGCAAAGACCGCTCCTATCTGGAGAATGGTGAAAATCAACGATGTCAAAAGAATGAACCGCAATCGGCTTGCAACAAGAATTGGTGTGTCGTTCGCTGAACCGACTTCAAACAAGACAAGGTGAATACCCGCCACTACGAGTCCGAACAATCCTGCAGAAACCAGAGAAACGTAAATTTCCTTCATGGCATCAACTGATTCAAGGCGTGTGTCGTACAACGTCTTGTACTGTTCTGCAACAGTTTCCTGCTCAGAACGCATGAATTCATCAATGGCCTGACCCGCTTCAATCGAGAAAGCCATTCGGTCAAGAAAATCAGCCCACAATGGACTTGGACTTTGCTGAGCGACAATTCGTGAAGCCTCAGGTAACGAAGTGTGCCACTTATCGACAAGCGTTTCAATTCGCTTGACTTCATTCGCCAACTCACCATAATCACTCATTTGCTTGAGGATATCGAAAATGGACTGAGCACCGACTTCACCCAAAGACAAAATACCCATTCGAGTGATGAACATGTGCATTTCCTTCTCAATCATGGTAGCCGAACGCTGTACATCGAGTAAGGGGTATGCGGCTGCTGCTCCTCCGGCAAGAGTTGGCAAAAGCAAAAGCAGAAGGATTCCTGCTACGCCAGAAAAAAGAGCACCTTCGGCTAAACCACCGGTTAAGAATATGAGTACGATGGAAAACAGAAACCCAATCAGGGCCGCTCCACCAACATAAAAAAGGAGAAATTGTGCAACAGGTATCTCAACGCGACGAAGGGCGATTTGCCAGAAAGACATTCGCTGCATTCGACATCACCTCACGTATGGTTTACTCCAGTCCATGAATCAACGGCTTTGTCAAAATGTTCCCATCCGTTGTTATAGTAAACTCCCAATAAATCGAAAACGTCATCGTAATGCGTCAATTCACGTTCAACCATACGGTCAAGTGCAGCAGCTCTCTTCAACATTTCATCATAGATGTCTCGTTTATTGGAAAAACCAGCCATTGCAGCAATCTTGTTTTCCAACAGATGGCTCTGGAACATACCACGGAAATAGTGCTTATCCTTGACCGGGTCCCATTCGAACATACCACGGGTGAGTACACCGTCGCTGTGTTTATTGTAGCCGATGACTTCATCGATTCCAGTCACACGGCGAGCAATACCTCCACCAGGAGCCTCAACCACTTCTTGGAAAATAGCGAAGTTCAAGTTGTCGAAAAACCGAATTGGAACGTTAATTGGGTCACCTGTAAATCTTTGAATCATTTTGACAATGGACGATGCGTGGAAGGTTGCGATAACCGGGTGCCCTGTTTGCATTGCTTGGAAAGCGGTTGCGCCTTCAACACCACGTATTTCACCAATGATAATGTATCGAGGTCGGCTACGTAAAGCAGCCTTGAGTAGGTCGAACATTTCGACTCGTGATTCTTCGTTCTTCGATGAACGAGTAACAAGCCGTTGCCAAATCTTGTGGCGTACCTTTACTTCAGGAGTATCTTCAGCAGAATAAATCTTGACGTTATGGTCGATGAACGGCAAAATTGCATTGAGTGTGGTCGTCTTTCCGGAAGCAGTTTCACCGGATACAAGGACTGACATACCGTATTCCAGACAAATCCAAATGTAAGCAGCCACTTGGGAAGAAATTGTACCCCAAGCAATAAGTTGCGTGATCGAAATCGTTTCTTCAGCGAACTTACGAATGGTAAACGACGGTCCGAGCATGGAAACGTCATCGGAGAAAATGATATTGATACGTGAGCCGTCGAGCAGTGCGCCGTCGATAATCGGTTTGTTGTCTGAAACTGGTCGCCCAATTCGCTCAGACATGGCTCGCAAGAAACGAGAGAGCATTTCGCGGTCACGGAATCGAATGTTCGATGTGACCATTCCAAACACTTTGTGGTCCATGTGAACGTGCTTTAGACCAATTGAGTGAATATCTTCCAGCATCTCGTCTGAGAGTAGTGGTTCCAATGGGCCGTTGCGAATTAAGTCTCGGACAACGATATACCGCAAGCGTTCTCGCTGAGCGGCAGTCACAATCAACCGCTTGTCGTCCATACCCATCATTTCCCAAAAGCGGCCTTGTCGGCGAACGTTGGAAATTGCGTCTGTATCGAGAAGTGTGTACCTCTCTATCATTTGTGAGAGAATGTTTTCAAATTCCTCATCCGTAGTAAACGATGGAGCGGTTGGAGCCTCTTGAAGTAGAGTTTCAATAAGACCCCGACGAATGTTTTCCTCTTCTTCGGAGAGTTGAGGTTCGAGACCGAACCAGAGAATCTGTCCGCCTCCTTCCTCGTCAGCAGGAGGTTCGTAAATATGAACAAAGATTGGTTCTTTGGTAATGTAGATGAGATTGAAAGGTCTTTCTTTCTTAGCACCTCGATCCAATTCACCGTAGTAAATCGGTCGAGAGCCGTGACTCGATTCGAAATCACGAACCCAGTCGGCGACGTGGGGGTGTGCATTCATGACCGCGTTAAGGTCTCCTTTGGCAAATAGGGGCTCATCATCAACCATCATAACACCTCATCAGCTAACCGCCGTAATATCTACGATGAAGCCCATTCCGGGTTCCACACGCCATCCGATGGATGTTTGAATAGGTCCTGCTGCTCTCAGGAAACGGGTGATGACAATGTTTCGCTTAATTTCACCGCCAATCATTGCCGTTTTCAGATCAAGAACAACTTCTGCAGATGCTCGTAAGGTGTGCATTAACTTGTGATCCATTTCTTCGGGGTCAACGCAAAGCATCAATGAACGACCGTGGGAACAAACTTGACGCAACTTTTGCATCAATTGGAATCGACTCGTATCGTCAAGATTCTCAGGCATGATTGAACTTGCAGAATCAATAATGACCACGTCTGCCAGTTCAATTGCTTCTGATTCTAAGACTTCTTCAAGACCAACATTTGGTAAAGATTCCGCAATGGTTCCGAATCGACTGAACACCAAGAGTTTTCCTTCCCGAATGGAGTCAGTGACACCGTAGCCCAGAGATTCCATTTGCTCAATCCATCCTCGTGTGGTTAATTCAGTGGTAATAACCAAAACCTTGACTCCATTTTCAGCAAGTCCAAAAGCAAGGCGTTGAGAAAGGAGTGACTTTCCACCACCGACTTCCCCCTGTAATACATACAGAGAGCGATTTGGCATTCGCAGCCCCATCGAGTCAGCGAGTGAATCAGTTTCCAGTTCGTACGGGAAACCGTCTTCCTTCGGTTTGTGTGCGGTAATGAAAGGATCTTCCTTAACGTATTCATCCATTCAAACGCACCTCGTTGTTGAAACTTGCACTGCTTGTGATTCCTGCTACTTCCTCGGAATTAACGGTTACAAAAACACTGAGATCGGTATTGTCTGTGAGGGAGTTAAATGAAGTATTCGACAAGACGATTTCCATCAGCACGTTCGAATCCCACGCCAACGGTGCGGGGGTACCTACAAAGGATGTTGATACTCCTGTATTCGGAATAACCTGGCCATCGATGAGAATTTCCATTTGATCTTCATCCATTCGATGTTCACCAGTGTTCAGTACATAGAACGTGATTTCATCGGGAGTTGTAGTGCGGTCGATGTGGACATTCATGGGGTCTCCAGCAAAATCGATACCTAACTCTTCTGAGAACTGCATTCCGCGTTGTTGCTGTTGAATCACTCGTGATGTAGAGGACCATTCTTGTATCAAAACTGCACTGACAGAACTGGAAACCAGCAATGCAGTAATCAGCATGATGTAAGTTGAAACTCCGCCATCTGCCATGATAAAAACCTCAAGATGTGGATCGCACCAATGTAGTCGGACCGGCTGTGAATGCCAATCGCTCATATTCGGTATTCAAACTCGATTCGCCATCCCAAAACAACGGGATGGTTTGCCCAGAGTACCAATTGGTACCGACTCCAGAAATCTCAGACCGTGTTGAGTCTTGAGATTCCGTGAGCGTCTCAGGCTCTTCCCCGTTATAGAATACCCAAATGTCGTCCGTCTTTAGAAGGTCTTCACCATGGTTTGTGATGTTTGCATAGATGTATTGCCGGAACACAGGCGATGAGAAATTAGCAACTGATGTGGGTGTTTGAACAACGAGTGACGTATCAAAAATCGTCCAAGTCGGTGTGGATGAATCAGGGCAGAAACCATGGTTGGTGATAACCACGTTTCCTACATCAATTTCTCCACCTGTTGTCGAGAAGGTAGCGGAAAATCCACCACATTCGTCCGAACCAACGTTCGCTCTCAAAATCCCATCAACGTAACCTGTACCTCGATTCGCAGCAGTTATCGAAACTTCATGAATGACATGCTGTTCAAGATTAACATCGTCAATGGTAAAACTCGGGTCAGGAACTGAAGCGCTCTCTATTGCATCCAATCCGGTTGCAACTTGAGCATCAAATGATGATATGGCCATTGTAAAGACCATCAACATTGCAATCCCAATTATGAGACCGCCAATTCCTGCCGAAGCACCCATATCAGAGTTCACCTCGAAGTGACTGCACTTCACGCCATGAACTGATTAACGAAGAGAAAACCAACAATTCCTTGTGCGATAGATGGTCGTCTAAAGCCGCTTCGGATTCACCAGGTGCTGCCAGTTGAACAATTGCCAGGACTGCTCGTCCTTCTTGTTCAGATAACATTCCTGAAGACATTGCTTTCTGAGCGAAACTAACCGCAGCCATCCCAGACATACTGTCCAGAAGTAAAGCTGAAACGGTAGGTGCACCGACTTGATTCGCCTTCGTTGTAGCGCCGGTTGAGGGCGCGTGCAAGAAAGGATTCGCAGCAAGTGCTTGCGCTTCGTAAAGTTCAACGAGAGGGGCTTCATCAACGCTCTTTAGACGATCCATTCCGGAGGCGGAGATTACTTCGCCACTTGCAGTGACGATGGTGTCTCCACCCATCATGGACCCTCCGTCCATAGATTCAGCATTCATAACCGGATTTCCTTCAGCGTCCATTGCAGGGGCTGAATGAGGAGTATCTAATCGGACTTCAACCATCCGCAAAACGTCCTCGACCATGTCAAGGCGACTGCTAATAAGACGTTCCAATCCAGAAGTGTCGACGGTCGTACTCACAGGAACAGGTGTTGAAGGGGCAAGAGTTGCCGCTACTGTTGGAACACTTCCAACGCTGTTCATACGAGCCCGTGTCGGACTTGGACTGATCGTCCATGCATCGTCTTCGCTGAGCTCTCCTTCTTCTGGAAGAGGGACTTGTTCAATGGCAATGTTTGCCATAATCTTCAGTCGTTCCTCCGTAAGGTCTGCATCTGCATCTCTGTTTTTATCTGCGTTTCCGCTAAATGGCCATGCCATAATAGAACCTCCTAAGGGCAGTGTTGCCTTTCGGCATCGGCACCCTTAGTCGTAATCAGATAACCAGTGAACCCGAAGTTGTCGTTCCAATATCGAGGGTTGCGAAGGTTGTTCCTCCGCTTCCGACGTGGATGTACATCTCGACTTTGGAATCTCCGCTGTCAGGACTGCAATCGTTTAGGCCAAGGTTAGCTGCTCCGACTTGTCCGCCGTTCGCATCAATCCACATGACATAGCCTGTGGAAGGTTGCATAATTCCAGTAGTGGAATCAAGCAACTGCGCTGCGTTTGTTGGATCAACAACATCCATCAGTGCGACTGCACCAGCAGCAACTGCTGGTCCAGCAGGGTCGCCGATGGTACCTTCACGGACACCGTTGTCACAGAAGAACTGGAAGGTAATCTCGTTGATTGGTGCAGGTTCGCTACCAGGTGCGAGACGTACAAAGAACATGTACGCTTCTTCCGGAGTCATGATGGCTGGAGAACCTCCATTGCCGCCAGTAGCAACAAAGCCTTGTTGAACCAGAAGTTTACCTGCCATGTTATCAGCAGTATCGTCACCGGTAGTTTGTGCGTTTTGTTGAAGTTTTTCAGCAGTTTGAATAATAACTGCTGCAGCTACAGCTGCAACCAAAATCAAAGCGATAAAGACAATCATTGCACCGATACCGATGGCAGCGATTTTGTCTTCTTGAATATCGTTACGGGTGTTGGACTTCATATGACTTTCGCCCCCGCAGAAACATCGGCTCCATAATTCAGAACTTCGTATGTGAATCCACCTGCACCAGATTGGATTGCAAGCGTGTGGTCTTCGTTAGCACTTGGAGCGCACTCGTCTAAGAGTCCACCAGCACCTGCGGCAGTAAGAACCACGTCAAACGTAGCACCAGGAGTGAGTGGGTTGACTGCAGTTTGGTCACCAACAGTTGTTGCTGTTGCAAAGTTGCCGTAGTCAACGCCGTCAGCGCACACAATTGACCAGTCAATGTTTGATGGGTCAATCGGGTCAGATCCCGGGGCCAGTTCAAAGGTAATGTACAAAGCCCCAGCGGATGGAATCAAGACGTTCTTGATGACCACTTTCGAGGACAGCAAAGACGTTGTTTCATCACCGGTTGTTTGTGCATTTTGTTGCAATTTCTCAGCGGTTTGAATAATCACCGCTGCTGCAACCGCCGCAACCAAAATCAGGGCAATGAACACAATCATTGCACCGATACCAATTGCAGCGATATTATCGCTTTTTTCGTTCGTATTTTTTTTCATTTTTTTCACCATTTTTTATTTTTTATCCCCCATAAAGGGTGGAAACGGACTGAGTTAAGAAGAACCTCCTGAACTCATTGTGATACGAAGTGGAATTCGAATAATTGCCACTTCGTCTGGAGCAAGACGTTCCACGAATGGAACTGCATCTGCGGTGTAACCCGGCGGGAACCAAGGTGAGAGGAGGATGTCTGCAAGAGGTTCCATTGAACGGTTCTGTGCACGAATGGTGACAAAAACTTCACCGGTACGGATTTCATATCCGGTGGTTATTGCTAATTTACGAGATAACGGTATTTCGTCTGCACCGTAACGGCGATTTGCTGACACGTTAAACCGGACAGGTAAGTTACCACCCGGAGCAATTGTTGGAAGGTCAACCGATGAAGGCGTGGAAGCCCATCCATCAGGCACCGGCGGAGAGAGGCGCATTGGCGGCATTGCCACAGGACCGTCGTTAATGATGCGGACGACCAAGACGCCCTCGTCACCGCCAGCAGGCCAGCGTGTTTCCAAGCCCATCCAGAAATGTCGGAATAAGAACGGGTTGAGGGTTGAAGTGTTTCCACCAATCAAATCGTCAACAAGGAATTCAACTTCACCTGCAGCACCACCGACATCACCAATTTCAGCTGCACCAGTTGCACTTCGCAATCGAAGAAGAATCGTTTCAATATCATTCTCGCTGACTTTCTTTTCATTGAGCAACCGATGGAGCATTGCAATGTTACGACGTAGGTACAAAACATCTTCTTCAAGTACGGTTAACGATGATTCTGCCTTATTGACGCTTGATAAAGCACGGCTGAGTTTGTGAGATTGCAAGAAGCTTTTTGCTTCACTGATTTCAAGTTCAGTGCCTGCAAGAGAATTCGTATCATCGTGAGCGATACCGAGAACCATTGTTTCCATATCACGGGGCAATGGACGCTGTGGCTGGGATGAAGAAGGGGGCATTGGAGGCATTGGAGGAGCCTCATTGGCTACCTCTTCTGTTTGAACTCCAGAGCTAAGAGAAGAATTCACAGCCGTGTTGTCGGCTTCAACCGAGGACGGCTGTTCTTCCTCTTCAAACTGAGGCATTTCATCCAGAGTTTTTTCCTCGAGGGAAGGGTCGACAATTTCTTCATCAGGCATCATCATTCACCTCCTCAGTTGAATAAAGATGTTCTGGAGTTAATGGCTGAGATGCCTCAACGGCTCCAAAGATATCCTCCAGGTTCAATCCATCGCCAGCGAGTTCGTTGAATAATCGAGCAGGGTCGCTCAGGTCACGCTCGATACGAATTGCTTTGACTTCAATGTCTGTGAGGCGTCCATAAAGCGCACCGTACATGTTGTTGGCACGGTTGATGAGGTACCAAACTCCAGCCATGACGACAATGACATAGGCTGCGATACTGACGACGTTTGTTCGGTCTTCAGTGAGCATTGGAGGGATTCCAAGAATGATGGCTAGCATTCCAAGAACTGGCATGCCGAGAATTGTTCGGAGTTGTCGGCGACTGCTTGCAAGCTCTTCGAAATGATCAGCATACAGTGTGGAGATACCTCTTCGAGCACGCTGGTAATCCTCGTGAAGGAGACGGAACTCATCTGTGCTCTTCCATGTCATTCTCCAAATCCATAATGCTGCGAGAGTCAAAACTACAAAGCCCCACCATGCGAACTGGAATACATGGAATGAGAAACCGAAGCCAATGACGCCAGCGTAGATGGCCAAGAGGCGGAAGTTGTCATTTTGCGAAGTTAACCGGAACAGAATCATGGAAACGAGTAAACAAGTGACTGCAGCAACGAAACTGCTCGAGACTCCGGGTGACCAAGAGATGACATCTTCCTTCAACGTCAACTGGTCGTTTTCAACAACGTTGTTTTGCATGAATGAAGCATTCAGTGTCGCTACACAAGTTGCCTCAGAACGCTGAGACCACCAATCGATGGACTCAGCAGTTACGGTCCAGGTGAACGTTCGTTCTTGGGTGGCGAAGAAGAATGGAATCATCGAATAGTTAAGTCCGCTTGAAACTGAACGGTTCAAGAGCGCAGGACGTTCGGACGCAAGGTTTGAGATGGTCAGCCCTTCACACTGCAAGTCGACAACGACGTCGAGTGCAGTAGCTGAACCGACGTTCTGAACAACGACCGTTATGGTGCTTTCAGTGCCTTCTTTGAACGTCCCACTTGAGGACATGGCCTTGATCATTGGGTCGGCAAAGACTGCTAAAACCAAGGAAAAAGTTTCCTCATCGTAAACGGTGTAACCGTTGTTTTCATCTGGGTGATAAAGTCGGAATGTGAGGTCCCATCCGTCGCCGGGCAGAATGAACCCTTTCGTTGGAGTTTCTGCTTGAATACGAATACTGGATGGATTCCAAGCATCGAGTTCGAGGAGGTTATATCGATTAGTTGGTCCGAGAGACGATGCGCCACATTCCTGATCAAGGTTGAGTGGGTATTCATCTGAACTTCCATCGAACTTGTCGACGAAGAGCGTGAAGTTCCACGAATATTCAAACTCGGAGAGACCCATGGCTTCAAGATTCAACAAACGTTTTGAGTCGCAGAGTTCGACCATGTACGCAACTTCGCTGCCGTTACCGGTTGGAATGTTCGTGTATGGCAAAAACACATTAACAAAATCACTGTTGATATCTGGTTCAATCCCAATATCGCCAGTCGTAAAGAACCTCGACATGACCAATTGAGTTGTGAATTCACCACTGCCCTCAACTTCCGATTCAGTTGGGTCAAGGAAAAGTGTCAAATCCGCAGTCAAAGAGAGCAGAGGTTGGTTGATTGTCCCAACTGCGGTAAACGTGTGAACGACTTGTGTGTTGCGAGGTAAAACAATGAGCGATGGTTGTGTAATCATTTCCCAATCCGTCGACAGATTACTGAGACCAGGCCGTGTAATCGCATACACAGCATTCACAGTGACATCCTTGTTACCGGTGTTGGTGAGCGTGACTTCCCAAGTGCGCGTTGATTTTGGTTGGAACTCCATCACTGAAGGCCAGTCTGACGACTCGACTATGAACAGCGGTTGAATGAGAAGTTGCACTGTGTGCAAGTTATACACAACTCCAGTCGTCGCATTGATTGCCGTGATTGTGAGATTGTACACTGAGCCTTGCACGAGTGTATCGGTCCCTCCAAGGCTTGGAATTGCTACATTCACGCTGTCAGAATAGGTTCCATCGATTGGAATCGTTTGCGTGAGTTGATACATCGACAGCGAAATGTTACCTTCAACCGTCAAGTTGATTCCGACCGTTTCCTGTAGATTACCCAGGTTAATGATGTCGAAATCCACTTGCTCAATCTGCCCTGGAGTAACAGCCATCTGTTCTGGGGCTGTGATGCCAATAGAATGGTTTTCAGTGATGTTGGCGACCACGTTTGCTGAGAGAAGAATTTGGCCGTTATTGGCCGAAACCCACACGGTCGTCATGTAGAATCCATCGGAGTCCGCCTCATCATTTGCATTCATCTCCACTCGAATGGTCTCTTCATAGCCAGCGGCAATGAAAATACTGGAACTGCTCGGAGATTCAATTTTGAACTCCACATCGCCTGCGAGAGAGTTATCCAACCAAACCTCGTAATCTGTAGGAGCGTTACCTGTGTTCACAATGGTTATTGAAGTGAAAGTTGATTCTGAGAGGTCAAGTTCAAGCGATTGATTCGTGGGTGTGAGGCTGCCGTTGAAGATCTGCCCGACCACAACATAGAATACATGCTCACTTCCAATCAGCAAGCCAGAAACCGGATCTTCAATTCGAACAGTAATCGGTTGATTCAAACCTGCTGGCGCCAATGGATCGGTGCGGATGTTGAACGAAACAACTTGGATGTGTGCTGCATTTCCAGTTGAGCCGTCGAGCGTTCCATCGGCAATGTCAGCAGTTAAATTGCTGATGTTTTGGTCGGTACCAGAGAAATTGGCAGTCCAATTATCAGGAAGATTATCGACCACTCTTAGCCGGTACGAACCAACATCGTTCCCAGTATTTGCGAATCGCATTGGGATGATGTTATCGACACCAACTGGAATGTCATAAGGCCCTGCATCGAGGAAATCCCCCGTGATGACTTGAGGGATAACCAGCGTGTAGTTTCGCGTGAGAGGGACAGCGGTGACCCCACTGCCGACTAAAGCTTGACTCAAAGTTGGCGTAATGGTCAATGAGGCAGCAAATGTGCCTGCAACTGGATATTGATTTGCCTGAGGACCGATGATATCGAGGGTCGTATTCATGCTGTCCCCCGGAGTAAGGCCAGTGTAAATCGGATTGGAGACCGAAACGGACCATCTCTCTGCCTCTCCAAATCCGCCTTCGTTCAGTGCTGTGAACGATTTTGACGTGGTTAACGTAGCGTTAAGTGTCTCAGTAAGCATTGTAGGCAGGTTGTGAATAACGCGCATGTTCAAGTCAATGTTTTCGACAAGTTGCGTTCCAGTGAGTGTCTGCTTAATTTTTTCGACCGGTATGTGCTGAGGTTCAAGGTCGATTCCAGGGTCAACGACAATAACCGGTGACACTTCGATTGGTGCAGTGTCTTGTGAAGGAACTCCTCCGCCAATAGGCTGGCATTGAATCCATACGTCAAGTTCATCTCCAGCCATGTTGTATTCGCTGGTGACGATGGGATTCTGAATTGCCGGAGCGGTGAGCGTCACAACGACTTGCGTGGTGTCGCCGGATGAGACTGGAGGTGTGATGGAAGGGCTAACCTCCCATGTCCAATTAAGCGTCGATACTGAAAGTCCGGTCGCCAGAGTGTATGTTGTGGTCACACTCCCGGTGTTTTCGATTTGGGCTATGTACTGTGCTTGGCCACCAGGATTGATGGTTTTGGTCGTTGCACCCTCAATCAAAGAGACCTCGCCTCTGAAGAAATCTCCAACCATGACTCGTCCGACACCAGAAATCTGATAATTATCAGGAGAGTTTACAGATGTGAAAGTAATGGTGATTTTATCCGTCTCAGAACGTACTGCATTCGCAGGGACATTGACATCGAGTGTAATCAATCGTATGGAGCCTGCAGGAAGTGTTGCGCCAAATGATGCTGAGTTGACATCAGCCCATGGTTTGTTTTGTGTAACCGATATCGTGAACAGGTCGGTCGCTGAACCCGTGTTTTTGACAACGAATGTGATGGCCGTAGCATCCCCTGGTTCGACGACTAAAGTCACAGGCTCAATCACTATGGCATTGTAGTCGGAGAATTTTACCCAAGACTCACGGAAAACAATGGTTTCGGTCCATGAAGTTCCATCAAATTTCACCGATGCAGAAATGTTCCAAACTCCAGTCAGTGCTTGAGCATCAACACTAGCGCTTAGAACGCCCGACTCTTGGAGTGTTGCAGAAGAAACTGGATGGGAACCGGGCTGAAGCAATACCGTATTTGATAAAACAGTGACAACATTCGCAGGCGTAGAATTATCTCGCAGTACAATGGTCATCGTTGCCGATATTGGTTTGACTCCGGAATTTGTAACCGTCGTGTTAAGTGTGGAAATTGCGTTTGGCAAGGAGATCCGGTTGTTAATCGGCGAATCAGCAGGGAATGTATTTGTCATCAGTTCTCCAAGATGTTTATTCTCGACTGAGAATGAAAAACCGACGTCTTGGATGTTGTTGAGGAGGTCGTTACCGGTCTCCTTTGTCGAGACGATTTTAACGCGGAGTTCTTGTCCAGCGCCGTTGGTAGCGTTCCAAGAAAACGAAATCGGAGTGAGATCAACTTGCCCTGATGCACCATTGACGCTGCCCATGGAGATGCTTTTGACATCTGCGAAGCCGAGTGAAGGTGAGCCTTTGTGTTGCAAGACGAGCCAAAGTTCATCGTTTCCAGAGCCGGTTGCTGAAATGTTTGCCGTGACAATGTGCTCCCCGGGTTCGAGGAAAAGGCTCGAACCGATAACTGCTGAACCCGAGTTGCTCAGTTGGAGGGGGTTACGGAAATAAAAGTCGAGAATCGCACGGCCAGAGGCTGTACTTGTGTCCTCGGTATCGTCTGCATTTGCCAAAGGCAAATACATTGGCAGGACGAAGAGCGCAACCAATAACGCTGCGAGCAGCGTTTGCCGATTGGCGTGTTCACGCAGAAGAGTCACCCCCCGGTGAATCGAAACGAGCGATGGTCACTTTCTTACCCTGGCGGCGCCATTGAAGTAAAAGCTGTTCAAGAAGGCGTTCGTGGTCGATGTCGGAAATGCCGAGTCTGCGGCGCTCCTCCCAGAGCAGCATCTGTTCGGTTTTCGTAAGAAGGGCGTCACGTAAATACAATTCAAGGGTCCGACGGTAAGCATCACGGTCCGAAATTGCGTAAACGATTGTGTCGCCTGGCAGTTGGTCTGCTCGGTTTTGGATGAGGTTGCCGAGGGTCAGTGCCTCGTCATAAGTGATGTCTCGCTTGTCCAAATGCGTTTGCACTGAACTGGCAATAGTTTGCAGGTCAAAGCGAGTATTTGTGCGTTGAATCTGCTTGGAAAAGCGGCGACTTCTACGAGACATACGAGCCGCTACCATGATTTGGCTTGCGACCCGCCGGTTATTGAAAGAATCGGTTGCCTCATGCCCCTTCACCCGAAATGGAACAGAAATAACCCATTATGCATAAAAGGCATACTAAAGACGCATTGGTAGCAGAAAAAGGGTAAAATAAGTCGAATTAATAAGAATATGGCTCAAAGCAATGTTTCATGTCCTTTGAGCCATCACGATGTAATATGAGCGAAGCAATTACACATGAAGTCGGCCAAACAGCACCAGTATTCGAATGCCTTGATTCCAGCGGCCAAACTCACAGTTCGACCGCATACCAAACCGATGGAAAAACTGTGATTTTGTATTTTTATCCCCGTGACTCCACACCTGGCTGCACAACTCAAGCCTGTGACTTCCGTGACAACATGGCAAGACTGACTTCTGAAGGATACATCGTTCTTGGCGTATCGAAGGACACCGAAGGATCGCATGAAAAGTTTGTATCAAAACAAGAACTCAATTTCCCTTTACTCATGGACCGTGACGGTGAACTTCACGAAAAATTCGGAACATGGCGCATGAAGATGAACTATGGCCGTGAATACATGGGATGTTCCCGCTCGACGTTCGTCATCACCCCCGATGGAAACTTCTCTTGGCTTCGATACAACGTCAAAGCGAAAGGCCATGTGGGCATGCTCATGAGAGAACTTGGACTGGGCGAATGAGGGATTCGATGGCAAAGGAGACGCCATTGAGTGGAACCTGTGCAGTGTTGGGCAATGGCTCAGTTGCTTGGCGACCTTGCCACATCGGCAACGGCACTCATGTTGGCGCCTCGTGCTCCATCGGCTCGTTGGCTCACATTGGACGTAATGTCACGCTTGGCAACGGTTGCCGAATACAAGGTGGCGCCTATGTGGCTGATGATTGCCACCTCGGTGAAGGTGTATTCATCGGCCCAAATGCAACCCTGCTAAACGACAAATATCCCCCGTCCCGGAACTCAGAGCAGTGGCAACCGGTCCGAATCGGCAAGAATGCTGTGGTCGGCGGAGGGTCTACCGTCCTGCCAGGATGCGATATTGGGGAAGGCGGCGTGCTCGGCGCTGGTTCAACCCTCACCAAACAGCTGCCTAAAAACGAAGTTTGGGCGGGCCAGCCTGCAGTATTCGTGATGACGAGAAAAGCATACGATGAAAAGCAACACCAACTCAAACTCAACACACGAACGGGAGATGATTAGATGGACAGGAAAGCAATTGTTCTGGATTATTTGCGAAAATGCAATGCCTACGCTGAAAAATCCATTGCACGAAAGCGGGACCGCGGTGAAGTCGAACAAACTTCATCTTGGGAATCCTACATCGAATTCAACAATCATGCCATCGAAGAAATACAAAACGGCACCCTTAACAGTTGGTTTTCACCAATGCCAACATCCAATATGGAACATGCTAAACGCATGGATGTTGATTCCATCGAACACGCTCAACGAGCAGGATGGTTATCTGGATTACTTTCTCCACGACCACTAGTACTCGCATCGACACAAGATGAAAAGGGAAACAAGAATCTAGCACCCTACACTTCGGTTATGGCAGTGTCAACCGGTCCTCCTTTGCTCATTGCCTCGTTCAGTTGCAACCGTGAAGGGCGATACCGCGACACGCTCCATAATCTACGCACGACCAAACGGGCCATACTCCACTTAATGCCAAGCACTTTGGAGGCAGTGAAAGCAATCGATGAAACGGCTGCTCCGCTGCCGCAAGGTGAGAGCGAATGGAATCTCTCCGGGCTCACTGAAAGCCCTCATGACCCGCTGCTCATTAACGAAGCAGTGGCTGCGCTCGAAGTTGAATACCTCGAAGATCGGCCTTTACCCGATGCAGTCGCTCGGCTCGCCGTCTTGCGAGTTACGGGGATATGGACCAGTGAATCTTCAATACCGCCTCACGGTTTGGATGTGTTGTGCCAGCACGGTCATGACCGTCTATCGCCATCTCCGGACGGTTGGGGTGAAAAGGTGTTCAAGCACTACGCTGGGCGAAAACTATCGTAATGAAGACCACATCGACGCTAGGCCTTGTTCCAGCGATGTAGTAGCTTTCCAACCCAGTTGAAGTTCAGCCTGTGAACAATCCGGTAACCTTCGTAAAGCATCGCCAAAGTATCCGTCCTCGTGTAGAACTTCAGGCAAGGCGTTTTTCCAAGTGGTATCTTTGGACACGGCATCAAATACCGCTTGTTGAAGTAATTTAATCGAGATCTCCTCTGTTGAACCGATGTTGAAAGCACCACCAATAAGTGCTGTCCCATCCAATGCAGTGTCCATGAGACCTGCCCGATAAAAACCGTCGACCGTATCCGAAATCCATGTGAAAGAACGTGTTTGCATGCCACCATTGTGAACTTTAATCGGTTGGTTGTTCAAAACTGAAGAGAAAAACATGGCGACTACTTGGCCGTATTCATCCCCAAGTAAACGAGGCCCATAGGCGTTAAACGGTCGAACGATACGAACATCAAGGCCATCACGTGCTGCATGTTGACATGCGATTTCGTCAAGGTACTTGCTGGCACCATAGGAGTGTCGTTGATGCATTGCAGGGTCGGTAAAAACCATCTCGTTTCCATTTTGAATCGGTTGCTGTTTGGCTTCGCCAAAGGCTTCAGGGGATGACGCTAGAACGTACCTTGCATCGCAAGACATTGCCAGTTCCAAGGTTCTCAATGTCCCGTTAATGTTCACATCAATCACCGAATGTGCTGCCTCATGAAACCATTTGGTACCGTTCACTGCGGCTAAATGAAAAACAATATCCAAGCCCCCTAGGACTTCAATGGCATCGTCAAGGCGGTCGACATCTCTTACATCACCTTGCATGAAATGAAACCTTTCGTTGTGTTCAAGCGACTCAAGATTTGATTTATGCCCACGAAAAAGCGAATCATAGGCAAGAACTGTATGACCTTCAGCGACCAATCTTTCACACAACGACGAGCCAATAAATCCGGCACCGCCGGTGACAAGAATGCGTTGTGAGGCCATGGACACGCCTCACTTTACACGTTCCAGAACGGTAAGGCTCACTACGCCTTGTTCTGATTTTAATTCAACGAGATCCCCATCGTTGATTTCCATACATGGATCTAAGTCGAATCCGTGCCCATAGGGTACGTCTAACAGTGAACATGCGGGTAATGTGAGTGGGCAAACATCTCGGTTGACGATGGCCGTTGGTCCTTTACCGGTATACAATAATCCCATCAAAACATACGGGGCAACCGTTGAACCTGAGCCCTTTGGGTAAATGAGAATCGAGTTCTCAATTGCTCGTCCGTCCAGTGGATGGCCGGTTTCTTCGATGACACCCGTATCGCGATGGACGTATCCAAGATAGGTGATGGGTACATCTGTAACCATTGCTGGCCCTTTCACACAAAAATCCCCTTGGCTCTCGAGAGGAGCGCCCATGAGAGTTGCTTCACCGGTCTGAACCGTTTTTGCACTGGCATGTTGTGGCTGTGATTTCGCTTCCAATACGGGTCGAGGACCTGCGGAAAGGGATGCATCAAAGGCGTGTGAGACGCAGTCATGAATCGACATCACGCTGGTTGGCAATCGATTGAGCCCGCTGGTCAGGTAATGCTCGGCCTTGAGCGAATTGGTAAGTAAATGGTTGTAATGAGCTCGGTTATACGGTGTTACTTCTGGACATGTGTCTTGCAAAAGAACGGCCCCTGCACTCTCAAGCAAGTCGATGCTTCCATCGGCTAAAGCCAGTTCGTAATTCTCACCGCTGGTGAAGACCCACAAACGCTGGTCGGGTATTTTTGCGCCCATCTCGGCATGAGAACGTACGGCTGCTGCAGTGATTCTGATTTCCTCTAAACTAGCTTGAGGACACCCGATGACCACTAAATCGACCTGTCCCTTCGGAGCGAGGTCTGCATACCGGGCATCAAGTTCAGTTTGTGTAAACACCAATTCGCCTTGCCATCCAGTGTCGGGAGCAATCCAGTTGCCCTGAGCGTCTTTCGAGAGCGGTGGATCTGCTGACAGACCTTCCGCCCACAACATCGGTGTACCGTAATTGGCTGCTGCTGCTGTAAGTGCCTTCTTGCGAGCAAAACTCGCACGAGTTGGAAGACCTTGAATCAAGGGCATTGGGCCCCAAGGAACATCCCAATCCGGTCGCACTTGCTTACCAATCCAATCTCCAAGAATCGACCAGTCTGAGAGCGTCTCAAGTTCACATTCCACGCGCACGTGAATGTTTGGAACACGGTTTTCTTGCAAGTGAAGGCCCCATCGAGGAGCATATCCTGTGAGTGCAGTTGCCAGAGCAGAGAGTCCGGACTCACGGTTCGTAATGAGTGATGTCCACGTGTTCGAGAAACATACTGCATTTGATTCAGCCCATGAAGCAATGCCACTTTCGTCGTCGACTCCTCGGTCGTAAGGCGTACATGACAACGTCGCTTGGATGCCAAGTTCCGAATAAGCCTCCACAATTTCGAATTGCTGTTCAAGGAAATCCGGCCAATCAATGTCCATTTCCTTCATTTTCTCTTTGTCGCAACCTGCAGAATTAAGGGTTGTAGGAATAGTAACTCTTCCGTCACCTGAACTTGAAAGGTCCGACAAAAAGCGGCGCAGGCCATGACCACCGGTAATGACTGAGACGCCTGAGACGTGAGCATGGTCGACTTCAACAAAGCCACTGGCGCCGGCGGTACCTGCAAGGTCGACAACCAAACGAGCTGCTTTTTGGCGGGTTGGCCCTTCGTCACCTGCCAACTGAGATGCGAGTCGTCCTGGGAGGTCCATACCCCTGTGCAGTTGAAGGACGCCCATGAACTCACCCCTTCCATTTCGACGTCCGTTCACAGCAGAGTGTTGGAAATTAGCCAATGACCGAAGGTTTTGATACCTTTGACGGTATTTCCCGTAAACATGTCATCCCCCCCTACGATGAATATCGACGCCCCTATTGCAGGAGAACCTGTACCCGGAAAAAATCTCCAAAAGCAACAGTCATTTCAGACTGTAACAACGAAAAAAGGCGCTTCCTCAAAGCCATCCCCATCAAAGCGTAAAACGGCACTGACCGTCGTTCAAACGTTGATGTTGGTTCTCGCTCTTTCTCTTTCGACCTACTCATACGCCTCTTTGGATTCAATGGACATGGAAGCAGGAGCCGATGGAAACAACGCCAGTGAAATGTTGGTGCGAACCGAAGGACGCAGTGCAGATTCAATTTGTACTGAAGGCGGTGCAGAAATATTCCTCGGCAGCGATCTCAATGAAAACGGCTATTTGGACGATGAAGAAGTGACATCATCGACGAAAGTCTGCCACGGTAAAGAAGGGTTATCTGGCCCTCAAGGTGCGCCTGGAAGCACTGGTGGAACAACCAATGGGCTGATTGAAACTGAAGTGCTAAGCGCAGGGGGTATCTATTGTTCGCAAGGTGGCCTGATGATTCACAGCGGCACGGATGTCAATTCCAACGGGCTGTTGGAAGAAGTCGAGAGACAAACAAGTGTCCCCGTTTGCGATGGCCTGGTTGGAAGCAACGGAAACGACGGCTCGATTGGAACGAACGGTGCAGATGGAGCTGCCGGAGCACCTGCGTTGGTGGAACAGTACAGGCCTCCGACATCGGTATGCAGTTCGGGAATCATTCTCGACTTTGGAATCGACGATGGGCGTTTGAACGGAATCGCCTTTGATGGGATACTCCATGCGGATGAAATTCGAACATCGCTCAAAATTTGCAATTCACCTCTGGAGTACGGACCAATTTCCGACTTTGCCAATGGCGCAGCAAATGGAGTCACGACAAACTGCGATGCCATAGCGTGGATGAAACAACAGCAAATGATTCTGATGGCAGGCGTTAACGGCATTGATGGCTGTGAACTGTGGGTAAGTGCCGGAACAGAATCTTCTACGCACCTATTGCTTGACATCAATCCAACAGGAGATTCCTTGCCAGGCCAGTATCTTGGCATACAATCGGTTCAGACACTTGATGGAGAACGGTTGTTCTTCGATGCCGATGATGGGATTCACGGTCGCGAGTTATGGGTGAGTGACGGAAGCGAAGAGGGAACGCAACGTGTGGTTCACTCTGGCCAAAGTGTCGCCCTGTCCAGTGCTGCTCAAGCGGTCCACTGGATGAATGGAATTGTGGTGGTTGATTCATCAGGAGCATTGTATTGGTGCGATGCAACTGCAGTTTACCCGTTGTTTGAACATTCCATGTTTACAGTGGAGCAGCAGCAATCCCTCGTTCTGCATACCGAAGGTATGAGCAATTTAGGGCAAGAATTGTTGCACGCCAACGATACACGGCTTTGGTTTTCAGCCGAAACCAATACTGATGTAGAGCCCTATATGCTCACAAGTACCGGTCAATTCATGTCGTGGAGCCTTAACGAGCAAGGTGCAAGCAATCCTCGAACGCCGTTGGTGATCGAAGGAGGCGTCGTGGTGGTTGCAGAAGCACAGTTCGGTCGACAATTGGTTCATCTCTTGGATGATGGAAACAGCAATTGGCTGACAACTCTACAAAACCAGGCAACTGGCAATCCGACAACCATCGTTGCAGAACACCTTGGAATTCATTTAGTGAATGGTAAACTGGTATTTGATGCGCTCACTTCCGGAGTTGACCCCCAGTTGTGGGGACATGAAATCGCCACGGGAACGACTCAAGTTCTGTCGTCCATCATCGCTGCACCCGGCGATTGGGCAGGTGGCATAATTCATGGTGATCGACTTTGGTTTGACTGTGTGGCTCCGCAAGTTGCTCATGAAATCTGTTCCTCCGATGGAACGGTTTCTGGTACTCGAGTCGAGACCGACTTACGGCCGGGCTTGGCAAGCTCAAACATTCTCTCTTTTGCATCTCATGGCGATACACTGTTCTTCCTTGCATCTGGAAAAATCGATGGAGTAGAAACGGGTTCGACCCTTTGGCAATCCACAAGCGGTGAAATCTCGCTTGCCTATGACCCGTGGCCAGGCCTAAACAACAACTCTGCTTCCGGAACCTATGGAGGGCTTTTACTGACTGAGCATCATCTCCTCTTCGCCGCACACGATGGTGTTCGCGGTCATGAAATCCATGCGTGGAGTCACGGCCAAGTCACCGATGATTGGCTGATCTGGTAATCAACGCAAATGGATGCAGTGCGGGCACGATTCTTCGACAACGTAGTCGGGAGAACCTTGCTCTTCAGCCGTTAACGGTTGTCGACAAGCAAAACATTGGACGACGTCGCTTTGTTCCAAGTCTGGTCTCAGAGCCACTCGATGGTCAAAAACGAAACAATCGCCATCCCAATACTCACCACCAACCTCTTCGAAGTACCCAAGAATCCCACCTTTGAGTTGTTTTACGTTCGAAAAGCCTGCATCCATCATCACCACACTTGCCTTCTCACAACGGATGCCTCCGGTACAGAACATCACCACTGGTGTGTCTTTCATATCCTCTGGTAACTTCTCAACCGCTTCAGGAAACGCTCTGAACGATTTAATGTTCAAATCCACTGCATTTTGAAAAGTTCCTAAACGAATTTCGTAATCGTTCCGAGTGTCGATGATAGCCACTTCACGTCCTTCATCAAGCCATTGTTTGAACTCTGTGGGGGTAATCTCGTCGCCTGTTCGTTCGGCAGGTTTGACGTTGTCCATGCCCAACGAAATAATTTCTTTTTTGAGTCGAACGTTCATCCTGTTGAACGGTTGGTATTCAGTGTACGAGTACTTGAGTGCCATATCAGCAAACCGTGAATCTTGCTGAAGGAATTCGAGGTATTTGTCAATACCGTCCTGTGGACCGGCAAGGAAGAAATTGATTCCCTCGTGCGAAAGTAATACTGTACCTCGCAAACCTACGTTTTGACAAAGTGAAAGGAAAGGCTCCCTGAGGTCATCTCGGTCGGGCAGGTCGACAAAACGGTATCCCGCAATGTTGGAAATCTGTTCCGCCATGGTGAAACGACCTGCCTCGGCCTTTTGATTCATTCCGAACTCAGTATCGCCAATCGTGACGAGAAGCAAGAGGGCGGCGCCATCCTTGGCCGAACGCACGGTTCGACACGCGAGGAGCGGGTGACATCTGCCATCGTTTGTGTTCACTGCGTTCTAATCGAGAAAGTACTTCCACAACCATGGCTCGGTCAAAGCCTTTGTTAGCGATGGCTTCCGCATCCAATCCACCTTCAATATGGCAGTGTAGAATCGCATCAAGAGTCGGGTAAGGAGGCAAGGAATCCTCATCTTTTTGATCTGGGGCTAATTCTGCAGATGGAGGTTTAGTACGGGTCGATGCATTGACTGGAGGGGCTTTGCCCGCTTGCTCTGCACGAGCGTTAAACACATCCGCAAGGCCGTAGACTTGCATCTTATACAAGTCACCAAGAGGCGCATAACCACCTGCCATGTCACCATACAGTGTGCAATAGCCTTGGGCGATTTCCGATTTATTACCGGTTGCAATGGCCATACGACCTTGAGCATTGGCGTGAGCCATGACAACCAATCCTCGCAAACGAGCCTGGAGGTTTTCTGAGGCTACTGGATGTCCATCCCGAAGCATATCTCCGATCGAGGCTTCAACCGAAGCATGGAATGTATCGATTTCAATGGTGTCGAACACGAGGCCGAGTGATTCAGCAGTGTGTCGAGCATCATCAATGGAATGCTGAGATGAATGGCGGCTTGGCATTGCTAGGCCAGTCACGTTCTCCGGGCCAACTGCGGCAGCAGCAACGCATGCTGCCACAGCAGAGTCAATTCCACCTGAGAGCCCGAGTACGATTGAATTAATTCCGGACTTCCGGCAATAATCTGAAAGACCGGTCACCACTGCATCCGTAACATCTTCAAGTAATTCTTTGTCGTATTCGTGACCGTTGTCTTCTGGTGTAAGATGGCGTAATGCGTCAGAGCCAATGTTCAGTGCATCAGGTGATTCAGATGGAACCCAGTGGCAATGTTCAGCGTTGTCGATATCAACCATCAAAACCCCTTCCTGCCATGCTGGAGCGACAACGACTCGGCCATCAGGCCAAGCAACAAGTGAGTTGCCATCGAACAACAAATCATCGTTACCTCCAACTTGATTTGCCAACAAGAAAGGATGACCGAGAATCGTTGCTGCCGTCCGGCATACGTGGATACGAGCGCTCAATTTATCTGCGTGGTATGGAGAAGCAGACAGGTTAACCGTTGCGTCCAGAATGACACCTTGGCGTCCCCATTCAGCCAAATGTTCGATGGGGTCCGCAGAATACGTCGATGGCGTCAACCCAGCGGATTGCCATGCGTCTTCACAAACCGTAACACCAAGGTTGAGACCGGCTATTGTTCGAGCAATGCCGGAGCGATTATCGGGTTGAAAGTATCGAGCCTCATCAAACACATCATAGGTTGGTAGAAGCTGCTTGCGCGCTACAACATGCGAATTATCTTCACCGCTCGGATTCGCACCCGATGAGCCTGCACGAACAACTCCGTTTGCGGGAAGTTGACGCTTCGCTTGCGGAAGAATTGGGGTGCCAACCAGAACTGGAATGTCAACGCTGAGTGAACTTGCTGTTTTTTGTGCCAGTGAAACGAACTCGTCTTGAAGCAACAAATCCCGTGGAGGGTATCCGGATATGGCGAGTTCGGTCGTAACGGCAACATTGGCACCGTGTTTGGATGCAAGAGCAGCAAGGTGTTCAAGTCGAATGGCATTCCCTGCCAAATCACCAACCGTAGGGTCAACTTGCAAAAGACCAATCCATCGACTCATCGTATCACCACGGTCGTTACTTGTGTCGAACAATCTCGCCTTCAGCGTTCTTGTACCACCATTCGTTGGCTTCCTTGTCATGGTACCACCAGTAACCATCAGAGCCCATTATCCAATCTGTTTCCACGGTGTTTGAAGAAGGTGTGTCTTGGTTCACTGCGGCGGTTGCTGCTGCAGTTACGGCCGTTGATTCAGCGAGGGTGTCCACGTCAACTTCGACTTCATCTTCGTCTTCGTCTTCGTATTCGAGTTCAGAGGAGTATTCGTCCCAGTCGTATTCAGACTTGGAACCCCGGTTGAGGGTCTTGCGACGCGCCCAGAGGAGACCTGTTGCGATGATGGAAACGAACAGCAGTGCCGCTAAACTTCCCAAAAGCGGATGAACATCGCCAAAGACTTGCTCCGTGAACGATACTTCGCGCTGAGGTCGAACATCAATCGATGGGCCCATGGAAGTGGATTCTCCTTCTATCTGAACTTCGACCCATTGCAAGCCAGTTTGCGACGGGTTCCAGTCGGTTGCTACAGGAACAATACCACCTTGAGGTACATCAACGGTGATTCTTTGTAGATTTGAACGGGTACCGTCTGCAAGAACTTCAGTGAAAATCACTTCAACAGAACCATCCAGCGTACCTGTGTTTTCGACGTAGGCTGTAACAATAGAAGTTTGTCCAAGTTCAATCAAGTATCGAGAATAGGTGGTGGAAGTACTCTGCAATTCAAATTCAGGCTTAAGCCAAATCATATCCCAAACCCCAACCGGAGAACCGGGTTCCGTTGCGCCTAGACCGAGAACTTCGTTTCCTGCAAGGTCGCGACCTGCGACGTAAATATGTGCTGAAAGACGGTTTTCAAGCATGTTATCCGTGACTCCACTCAAGTCAAAAGAACCGACGACTTCCAACCTTAGCCCTGAGATATCTGTGCCAAGCAAATTCAGTGGTTCAATTCCATTTCGCAGTCGGTCACCGGTTGCTTTCTCTTCGACCCACCAAACGAGTTCAAGAGATTCGACATCCAAACCTCCGGCTTCTGAAATCAAAATCTTAACTTCGTGTGATTCTGGCTCGAGAACCGAGAATGGACGTGGATTAGAAACTTCTACTGGCTCTGGACCTGTACCATCAACGATAATCCACCGCACAGCATTCACTTGGTCAGTGGCATCAACACCCTGCCCTTCCAGGCATCCAACGCTCCACGTCAAAGGAATGGTTTGGGTTGTTGAAGGGGCTTGTAAAGCTACAGACCAAATTCCATCAAGTGAACTTGCAGTCGTTGAAGAACCGGAAAACAGAAGGTCAATTTCGCAATCGAAATCTGGAACTGTTCCAGTCTCTGAAAAGACTACGCCGCCAGCAATTTCAAATGGGCTACTCGGTGCTAATCTTGCGCCATCGTCGAGCAATGCACCCTGTGAAAGGATAATCGATACGCTTTCTTCAGGCACCTCAAGAGCGGCTGAGAATCGCCATCGGTGTTCAGGGAATGCACGGAACACTTCCTGTCCTGCTCGATCAATCACATGAATCCCAGGCTCTCTTCGAGTTTCACCTAAATCTGGTGTTGTCCATGCCAGCTTGAAATCTACATTGAGCGTCAAATCTGTTTCGTAAGGGTCAGCAGGTCCATCGGTGCCAAGCATTTGGCAGTCATCAATCAAAACATGGGGACTGGTTGTCGTGCAATTGCCGGTAGCAAAATCCCAACGAATCGGCAATGGGTCACTTCCTTGATTGGAAGCAAGTTCCACGATTACCGTCGTAAGGTCCGAGCCACCGTTTGGCTCAGTGAGTTGTACATCAAAGGTGTAAGGCATTTGAGGGTGAAGCCAAGGGTTCTTTCCGTCAACATAGGTGAAGGCATTCGAAGCCACGCTTGGAGGGCCATCAACAGCCAGTTGATACATGAAGAGATGTTCATCAGTCATGTCCGAACCTCCGAATTCCAAAGGATGTCCTGCATCGTCAGCACCGATTAAGTAAACAGAAACTTTCTGCCCCAGGCTACCACCGGTATCGTCCATCATGAAGGTGTATTGACCGATAAGTGGACTCAAATCGTTCGGTGTGAACAGCGACATGGGTTGATATTCACCTTCATCTGGCCACTGGTTTGAATTGGCATCGTCAAACCATTCTCTCCAAACCATGGCTTGAACGTTGCTTGGAAGGATTGGTTGGTCTGAAATTTGGATTTGAACCGTTTGGGTGGTTGACGGCATACGGTGGTCGTAGCGGTCCATGTTTACTTCCAGTACCCGTGGAGTGATGGTATCGATGTGGAATGTTCGCTCGAGTACAGCGAAATCCGGATGAACTGAGCCGTTCTCTGAAGTGAGTTCTAAACGCCATGTGAGTGGACCATAGGTAAACGGAACGGTATCCATGTAGTTCCAAACGTTATCGTCCAGAGCAGTGGTATTGGCGACCAAGACGTCGCCTCTGTACAACGAAAGTAGACCTTCGCCATCCATGAAAGCATCAATTGTACTGACGTTTTCAAAACCGACAAAGGCTGATATGTTCAATTTTGTATACGGGAGGAGATAATAGTTTGAAGAATCCAAAACGGAATTCTCGTCAACGTTCGTGAAGGTCATACGATTCAGTGTCAAATCATTTTCATAGGCTTGGTTGCCAAAATTGCCGTAGGTAAAGGTGCTTGGCATGGAGTATACGGTATTCGAAAGTTGCAATCGTGTAGTGATTTTCATTGTATCCGTATCGTCCCATGCCGGCAAGATACGGAATTTCAAATCGACAAGAACGCTTGAGCCAGATTGATTGAAAGATATTGCATCGGTCGGATGCAGGGCAATAAGTTCTGAATCGCCGATTCCAAACGGTGTAGCTCCCGAGACAGGAACAGTCCAAGTTGCATGCTGGTCTTCATCAAGCACATCAAGACGGATGGAACTCGGAGCAACGCCGATGACCGAATACGACATACTGATGGTTCTCCAACGCTGGCTCGGTGTGAGAATATCGGCCTCTGGGTCAATCGTTGCGCTGTTCAAAACCACAGTCGATGAGGAATTGAGACCGAGAAGTTCAACGGTAAGCCCTCCCTTTTGAGTTGCAGTCAATGGTAACGGAATCTCATGCATTCCACCGACCAGAGGCAGCATCCTGCGAGCATCGTTGAGATTGAGAACAAAGGACGAATCAGCAGTGAAAGTTTGTGATGCTTGGGCTCCATACGTCACCAAGAGGCCGCCAAACTCGACGGATGATGAAGCATCCACTTCGAGTTCAACCTCTACGAACAGAGTGCCCAAATGGTTCAAACCACCTTGGCCAGCGACCGATTGTTCGATGTTGTCACGGACCGATTGATTCAATTCAACATGCAAGAGCGAAGTCTCATCGAACGTTTCAGATGCGAGTATCTGTGATTGGTAGAGAAGTGTGTAGCCCGTAATGGACGATTCATCGGTCAAAGCACCGAAGGAGAACGAATGTAAATCCGCTTGAGGGATGAGAAGAGTCGTTGTTGCATAACCCGACGAGGCTACAGATTCCAAAATACTCTTGTTACCGTTGGAGAATACATCTTGCCATCCCCATGTGCCGATGCTTGAGAAATCAGCACCCCATTCAAAGTCTTCATCATCGTTGAAGTCAATGCGTGGATTGCTAGCAACTTCACCGTAGTGAACAGAGGTGTCAAACGACTCAACCGTCCAATATCCAAGTGCTGTATTCAAAGGAACCAACCGGAACTGAAGTTCGTAGAGCGGTGTCGTTGAAGAATAATCGAAAGCACCTCTGTTTGGCACAATCATCCATGATGCATTAACAGCGTCCCACATCTGCAGTTCAACATTGGTACCCGTGACGCTACCGGTTACTCGTGATGCTGGTGCAACCAACTGGCGAGAATCCATAGTCACTGAGCAAGTCGAATCACCGCGATAACCGTCAATATCGATTTCAGCCACCATAACGGTCGCGTTTTGTGCTCCACCAATCACCGTCACCTCGTCTCCGGTGGAATAGAATTGCCCACCGTTTTGGACAAGAGGAGCGAGGAGTTGGCCACCCCAATTCCGTACGGCTGAAACTGTAAATATTCCACCGGTTCCTCCGGACACAGTAATTTCGTCGCCTACAGAATATCCCGAACCACGACCGATAAGCGATACAGAGGTCAAGTTACCCCCAATTGAGTAGACTGAATCGACTTCAAGGCGGGCGTTAAAGTCTCCACCTGAGAGAGTGATGAGATCGTTCACAGCATACCCCGACCCGTTATTGAGGACGGTGTATCCAGTGATTGAGCCACCTTGGCGGTTTGTATCAAGGACGGTGAAATTTGCGTTGCTGTCCCCTCCTGGAATATTGAAGGTATCACCAACGTTGTAATTCAGGCCTGGTGTGCTGAATGAAATCGATGTGATCCCGCCACCGGATTGAGTGATTCCAGTCGTGTAAAAGTAGGCGTCTGCGTCGCCTCCTGAGATGTAGAGTTTGTCATTAGAACCGTAACCCGAACCACCGCTAATGATTGTGATAGAGGTGACTGAACCGCCGGAAACGGAATCAATACTTACGCGCAATCCTGAGCCAGAACCACCGCTGGTGAATGCAAAACTCGTGGTCGAATAGTTCGTTCCGCCGTTAAGAAGTGAATAACTGGTTGGAATCCCACTGGTGATCGTACTGGCGATATAGTCGATTTTCAAGCCTGTGCCGTTGCCACCGCTTAATGCGACGTTATTCGATGAAGTGTATCCTGAACCACCGTTCAACGAGGAATAGAGAGATGCAGCGCCAGAACCAGTAATTGGCGTAGCTGTCGTTTGAATCTGTAGACCCGAACCACTTCCGCCGTTTGGTGAGATGGTTTGTGAAGTGTATCCTGTGCCGCCCAGATAAAGGTTCGAACCGCTTATGATTCCGGAAGTGATTGGAGTGGCTACCGTGGCTACGGTAAGGCCAGTCCCGTTACCTCCGCTGGTCGCTCTGCCGTTGCTGGAACTGGTGTAGAGTGAACCGACAGAAGTGATGCTAGAAATCAAGTCAACTTCATCCAAAATGTAAGGCGAAGGGTTGGTCTGAACGCTTAAACCGGCACCATATGGACTGGTTGTTGCGGCCGATGACGAAGCAATGTAAGCCCACCCGTCATCAAGTACGTCAACTAATGTTGCCGAGCCATAAGCGGTGAATTGGCCGTTTGTACCGCACATCGACTCCGAATTCCCGAGGTTTTGCCAATCGGAATACCTTGTCGACATTGTTCCGTCACCGGTCAACGAATAGACAATCGGGAGGATTCCGTTCGAACCTGCCGAGAGGGAGAGGCGGATACGTATCGAATCGTAAACCGATTCATCGAGAAGATGGAGTGGAATTGTATCACTGTTCGAGCCTTTGAATCCAGAAATATCCGAACCGGTCGCATCCAGAACGCTCCAATTGAGGGATGCACCTGTAGGCAGATAAGCGTCAATATTCATTGGAGCATAGGTCGTTTGGGCGACCTGGAAAGAAGAAGAGGAAGACCAACCCAGGCTCGGGCTGGTCCAGTTCGAAACTGGTGGAGAAGCGATTCGAACATCATCGAAGAACCAATAGTCGTACGTCGAACCGGTTCCACCCGTCTGCAACATGCGTATCTGAGTGCTTGAATGCAATGCTGCCGCAGGTAACATCCCAGTCCACTGCTGTGGCGGTTGATTGTAGGTGCTTCCAAGCCATGTATGAAGCGTATTCCACGACCCAGAAACGGTCTTGTATCGAAGTTGAAGGTCTTCATTGTTGTCAGGTTCTTCTCCGCAACTGGAACTGCCTTGGCGAACCCAGATGTGAATAGGTACGGCGTTTGCACCAGCCAAATTAATGGCTGGAGAGGTTGCGTGTTCAGAAGACGATGCACCGGGTGCTTGCGTTTTGATTGAACCACCTGAAGTGCCGTTGACACCGCATGCGATTGTGTAACGGCTCACGTATGAAGGACTGGATACCGTCCATCCCTGCAAACCGGTATTGAAATCCCAAACAGTACCTGCACGGGAACCGGTCAAAAAGCCGTCTGCATCAACCGTTGCACCATCGCTGACAGCATCACTGTGGCCCCACGCCGATGGACCACTCCATGTCAAGCCGTTCGATGAAGGCTCAATTCCGGGAGACATGGATAAGTGAACATTCGATACAGGCTGGGACGAAGGAACATCAAGTGTAAAATCGTCTGTGTAAACACCTAAACCGTCTAAATACAACTGAGATGAAGCATCTCCACCTGATGCCAAGGAAGGTTTGGCGTCTCCAAGTTCACCTGCGTCCGATTCAGTCGCAGTCGATTCAAGGAACGTACTCAGTGGGCCGGTTAACATCAAAAACAATATGAGAAAACAGAGCAATTTTGAACGATACCCTGCCGACATCAACAATCCGTAGCGGTCTAACGATTTGAAACATACCCTACCGCCTTTCGACGGCATGCTTTGAAATCGAGGTCAAAAGAAACTCAAGATGCGACCTCTGAGAGGGGTGAGGTTCAAGACAAAAACGCTTCTCGCATGGCTATGGCACGTCCTCAATCGGCAGGTGAACTCGATGCTGTTGCTCTCGAGACTGCGTTATTGGAAACATGGAAGCAAGAACAAGCATTCCGTGCATCCATAGACTCCAACGGCGGCGGTGCCCCATTCATCTTCCTTGAAGGACCTCCAACTGCAAACGGAAAGCCAGGTATTCACCATGTGGTTGCACGGGCCTACAAAGACCTGGTATGCCGCTGGAAGACAATGGAAGGCTTCCGTGTTGAACGAAAAGGAGGCTGGGATACCCACGGATTACCAGTGGAAATCGAAGTCCAGAAGCGAATGGATTTGATGTCCAATGAAGCGATTCAAGCCTACGGCATGGATAACTTCAACCAGGCCTGCCGTGATTCGGTTTGGACCTATGAATCAGCGTGGAGAGAAATGACTGAACGAATGGCTTACTGGGTCGATCTTGACAATCCTTACGTCACGCTTGACAATAATTACGTCGAGTCGTGTTGGTGGGCAATGAAGCAAATGTTCGATAAAGGCCTGTTGTACAGAGGCCACAAAGTTCTGCCGTATTGCCCACAAACTGGCACTTCGTACTCGAGTCACGAAGTGGCTTTAGGGTACAAGGAAGTCGAGGAACCTTCTGTTTATGTTAAATTCAAACTCCTCGATGACGATGCAAGCATCCTCGCATGGACGACCACGCCATGGACGTTACCTGGCAACGTCGGATTAGCTGTTGGGCCAGAGGTCACCTATGTCCGAGTACGAATTACAGAACAAGCAGAAAACTGGATTGGTGCAGGAGGTGCATCCGACGGTGAAGAAGTGATTCTTGCAAAAGAATTGATGAAGGATGTCCTTCGACACAACGTCGAAATTATCGAGGAGTTCACTGGCTCTTCCTTGGTTGGTCGAGCCTATGAGCCATTGTTCCCAAACGCCGTCCCACGTGGGGAATCCACAACAGCATGGACTGTTCTTGAAGCCGATTGGGTCACCACGACCGATGGAACGGGCGTTGTGCACACCGCAGTCATGTACGGTGAGGACGACTACAACCTAGGAATGGCTGCTGGTCTTCCCGCTTACCACACCGTTGGCATGGACGGTGCGTTCCTCGCTGGAACGCATCCGCAACTCGACGGACGGTACGTCAAAGAATGCGACCAAACGGTCATTGAATTGCTCTCTGCCAAAGGTGGAAGCAACGGAAAAGGCCCTGAGAGCGGACTGCTTTACCGAGAAAAATCCTACCTTCACGACTACCCACACTGTTGGAGAACCGACCATCCATTGCTCTACTACGCAATGGATTCATGGTTTGTTCGAATGACTGCTGTCAAGGAACGGCTGTTGGAGTTCAACGATGGGGTTGAATGGGCACCTGACTGGGTCGGTGAAGGTCGATTTGGTGAATGGCTTCGCAACGTCAAAGATTGGGCCATATCCCGTGAACGCTATTGGGGCACACCGCTCCCAGTTTGGCGAGACGACGAAGGCAACATGAAGTGCATCGGATCTATTTCTGAATTACAAAGCGAAGTGGCAAAAGCCGTTGCTGCAGGATTTGAAAACCCTGAATGTCCAGATGATGTAGACCTTCACCGACCTGTCGTCGATGGATACACACTCGTTTCAGAACATGGGAAACCGATGCATAGAGAACCTTTTGTCATGGACTGTTGGTTTGATTCGGGATGCGCCCCTTTCGCTCAATGGCATTATCCATTCGAAGGAAAGGAAACGTTCGATGCTTCATTCCCTGTCGACTACATCTGCGAGGGTGTCGACCAAACTCGAGGATGGTTCTACACACTGCTTGCTGTTTCAACGGCGGTGTTTGACCAACCAGCGTACAAGCGTTGCTTGAGCCTCGGATTGATTCTCGACGCAGAAGGAAAGAAAATGTCGAAGTCTCGCGGCAACATCGTTGACCCTTGGGACCACTTCAACCGTGAAGGTGCTGATGCAACACGCTGGTACATGGTCACAGCTGGAGCGCCATGGAATCCGTTGAAGTTCGACTCGAATGGAGTTCGAGAAACGTATGGAAAGATGTTCTTGACGCTATGGAACGTCTACAAGTTCCACGCCGATTACGCAGCACTCGATGGGTTCGACCCTGAACAATCAACCTCAGACATCGCATCTCGCTCTTCGCTCGACCGATGGATTCTCTCCCGTTTGGCAACCACTGCCAACACGTACCATGCTGACTTCAAACAGTGGAACTTCCACAAGGCGTGCCGTGACCTCGAAGAATTCATCGTCAACGATGTATCGAATTGGTATGTCCGACGCAGCCGTCGCCGATTATGGGACGATGCTGAGACCAGTGACAAAGTCGCTTGCCAACACACACTTCACGAGATACTCACTACAGTTTGCCGATTGGTAGCCCCTGTGAGTCCATTCATGGTCGATGTCATTCACCGAAACTTAACTGGAGAAACGGTGCATCAAGCGGCATGGCCGCTCGGCATTCCGGGCTCACTCGAAGGTGCTACAGCTGACGAGTGGGATGAAGAGGCTGCAGTTGCGACCGCCAACTTGCCCCCTCAAGATCTCTCACTCGAAGCCACGATGGCTCTCGTCCGTGAACTCGCTGAAGTTGGCCGACGCATCCGTATTGAGGCTGGCCGGCGCCAACGCCTTCCATGCGCCCAAGGATGGATTGTATCTGGCCCCGACATGGCCGAATTCCATGATATATTAGCCGAAGAACTCAACGTCGAATCGATCGAAGTTGAAAATGACCTTGACCGATTCCAACAGATTGAACTGGCTCCTAATTTCCGTGCTTTGGCACCCAAAGCACGCAGTGAAATCAATGCTGTCGCTGGAGAGATTAAGAACGCTGACGACCCAACGGCAATGCTGGCCTCCATTCAAGCAGGTACCTGTGAAATCCTTGGTGTCGCCATCGAAGAAAGTGATGTCGAAGTGCGACGCATCGAGCGAGAAGGGTTTGCAGCATCAACGGTTACCATCGGTCAAGGTGATGCTGCCCAACAGATTAGCCTGGTCCTCGACATGAACGATACGCCAGACTTGCTTTCAAAGGGACTTGCTCGGGACATTACTCGCCGAATTCAAGCCATGCGAAAAGACCTCAACCTCGCTATTGAAGCGACCATTGATTTGGAAATTTGGACTGAAAATGCACCAGAAATGTTCGAACGAGACCGACAATGGATTGTCACAGAAACGCGTGCTGCCGCTGCCATTTTCCACTCTCATTCGGATGAAGCTGGAACGGATGCTGAGCACTTTGAGGTTGATGGAACAACCGTTTGGTTCACAGTTCAATGAGACTGAAACCGTCTTTCATCACAGCGACGGCTTCAAATCAATGTGCCGCTACGCTTCTTCATGCGAAGGGTCCTATTCTCTGTTCTTTTAGTCGCCTCAATGGTCTTAGCAGGCTGTTTTGGCGGTGGTGAAGAGATGATGGAAAACGACTCCGATATGACCTCGATTTGGGAATCATACCAACTGATTGACAGCGTTTCTCACGAAGATGCTCGCATGTTTGTTACCGTTGACCTGCGAACAAACGAAACGACCAACACGTCATGGGCGGTATTTGATGCATCAAAAGGCGGCAACTGCTGCGAACACTACCTTGCCACTACAATTGAAGGGCAAATTCTCAACATCGGTGGAGAATATCCCGTATTCAGTGAAGACCGCGGCCACACGTGGGACACCTACATACCCGGAGTGTTTCCTGCTCTAGGGCAATGCGTAACAGCAGTCCCAACAAACCCAGGTCAAGAAGGACTGGGAGAAGGTAGCATCGTTCAAGCCACCAATGGAGACATCATCTCAATGTCGTGGTACCCCTACGTCGGTGCTGACGGAAAAATCGACAAGTTCTATGCCATTCTCTTTGATGAATCCGAAGATGAATGGAAATGGTGCTACAACCGCTTAACTGAACCTTTCTATGACCGATCCTGGCAAGTTGAGGTTGTTGGCCCGATTACTTCCTCCATCGGAAACGGTGAATGGGCGAGTATTGTGGTCTCTAATTTCTGGCACCAATCGCTTGACGCAGGGGGCCAAATAAGCGTTGACGGACTTAATTACGTACCGTTCCAGTTCACGAGCCGAGATTCAAACGACCCTACAATTGAACTGGACCTAAACTTCACTGAAGAAGGACTGACTTCGTACTACGACGTCAACAAGCCCCACAAGGAAATGCGAGCGTTCCCAATGCCAACCGGTGGCCTCATTTTCCCGAGTTACTACAACAACGGAAACGCAGCATACATGGACACGACCTTGTCTTGGAACGAATTGGAAATACAATTCCCTTCAGAATACTGCCATTTTGACTCTGCGGGAACACTGCATTGCGTTGCCAACTCAGGTACGACTTTCACACATTATATGTCGACAGACGGAGCGTTGACATGGCAAAACCAAACCTATGACATGAGTTCAGTATCGTCATCTATTGAAGAATGGGAGTTCCAAGCCAACGGCGAATTGGACCTGTTCGTGTTGAATATTCGATACCAAAGCACTGGTGGACCGGACATTGACATGGTGTATCACGTTCGTGGATACTCAGAAGATATGTCGCCAGATTCAATGACCTACCTCGGTCAAGGCGACCTTGACTCAACCTCAGGGGCAGGAAACGATATCCGTTTCGACTTCGCTTCGCTCGGTATCCTCAACGACGGTGGAGTTGTAGTCGCGTACCACGATTCGACCGACCCCGACCCGTTGTTTGCGGTCGAACTTGAATTACCGTATTCTTCGTGAAAGCACAACCATGCGAAAACAACATGAACCTCCGGATTAATTTAATTTCATGATTGAAGCGGTTGAACTCAGTAATTCTGCTCTGCAAGGACTCGTGCTGGGTGTTCTAGCAGCCTTCCTTTTCAAGATTGCAAGTAACATGATTAAGTTCTTGTTTGCCATTCAGTTCATACTGTTAAAATGGCTTGAAACACGAGGAATAGTCATCGTAGACTGGCATCGACTAACGTTCGGATTATTGGAAGAAACCAATTTGGTTCAACAAGCTGATTCGATGTTGAATGCGCTCTTAGAAACCGGTTCTTTCGGATTAGCTGCTCTTGCAGGATTTTACCTTACCAGGCGTTTCACCAAATGAGAGAGGGATTTATTCTCCGGTGATGCAACGCTCGTGAAAACATTCTGGTGGCGTGAAATAAATTCGATCGGCAGGTATGAACGTATCCATTTGGAGCGTCGAGGATTCCCCTTCTTGGACAAACACGGCGGAGGAGGTGCTTGCTGGCAAGTAATCTTCACCCGTTGAAAGTAGACTCAGTCGCAAGGTATGGCCTTCAGGAATCTCCGCATCCAAAGGCATGAACTCCATCTTTGCATTGATTGTTTCAACTACAGGCGTCCATGATTGAATATCATCACCGCCAGCGTGGTATCGCAAATCCATAATCGCATGTCCGATGTGAATGCAATTGTTCGAATCATCACATTCTTCGAGCAGAGCATACAATTGCCCACCAACGGTTGCTGTGGTGACGTCCACATGCAGCCGAGGAGTTCCTGCAACATACATGGTTTCTGTAAGTGGAGCAGATTGCCAAACCGGCCCAGTATTGGCATCGGGGAACACGGTTGTCCCTCCTCCAATGTTGTCCATTGAGCCACCTAAATCAAAGGTCATTTCGACCGTGTCGCTTGGAGGATACCTGTCTTCAAGTCTCCATGAGCCTTGGTTTGACTGAATCTCGATGTAAAGACCTGGTTGTTCACCAACATCTCGCAGATAGAAGTCGAACCACTCGAGTAAATCTTGCATCCAATCATAACGAATCATTTCCGGGAACGCTTCCCCGCCACGGCCGCCTAAATCAGAACGGTCATCCAACTGAACAGGGCGGTCTGGATAGTCGTGGTCCCACTGGCCAAACAATCCCTTCGCATCGATTCCAGCGTCTTTGAGAGCATTCATCGTCGGGACCGCCATGTGCGGGTCGACGTTCCAGTCATGCATACCTTGAATCAAGTAAACACTGCCTTCGTAATTGTCCAATACCCGTTCAAGGAAGTACCGCTCAGCCCAGTAATCACCGGCAACTTCCGAGCCGAACATGTACGCAGAAACTCCTGTACCAGGGCCAATGATGTAATCCGGACAGAGGTTTTGATAATCCTCTTCGTCGCCATCCAGTCCATATGAGCCGTAAACGCCGTTGTGCATAATGGGGGCTCTCGCTTCGGAAGAACCGTTGCGCCACATCAATTCCTTGACCCCAATTAATCCTGAAATAGGTACAATGGTCTTGAGATAATCGTGTTCAGCACCGAACATGGCTGCTTGCCATGGTGTGCTGCCGTCGTATGATTTTCCAATCATCCCAACAGCGCCGTTCGACCAATTCTGTTCTGCGAGCCATCGTACAGCTGCATCGTTGCCAAGTTGCTCAGCGTTGCCCATCAAATCCATGCAGTGGTTCGAACGTCCTGTGCCGGAGACGGACACTTGGGCGAATGCAAAGCCGTGCGGAAGTATCTGGTCAATAATCATCTGACCAAGCCATGTGCCCGGAACTTCAATGCTCGGCGTTTCAACCGATGCTTCTTGGAAATAGGGTCCAAATTCAGCAATCACTGGAACTTGAACGCCATCAGGAACATTTGGTCTCCAAACAGCGAGACTAATGACGGCATCGTCAGGGGCAGCACCGCCTTCCTCAATCGGAAGAGCGTACTCGACAAAATGGTGAGTTGAACTCCACTCGTTCTCGGTTGGTAGCAACTCATACGGTCCAACTTCAAGGGCCACTCCAAACTCGCCATCGGTCTGATAAGGCAAGGTGTTGCGTTCCCAAACTGGAACACGGACTGTGGATAATTGGTCCTCATCTTCAACGATTTCGATAACCGCACCACTGTAGACTGCGGAAATAAAAAGGAAGACGAGAGAAACGGCAACAACTGAACTCAGCACGATGTTAAACTCGAGCATCGAGCGTTTTTGACCGTCAGAACCGTCTTGATCCAATCCTGTGCACCAGTACTTCGTATGGACACTGTCTTTTGAGGTTAACGAGCAGTTGACCTGTAGAGTTCGTTCCCGGAAATTCGAGGATTGAGATGCCGTTTGAGCAATATCCTCAAAAGCCTTTGACAAACGATGGTACGCATGGTTCTGAGTAAACTGCCGGGTGTTGGCGAACGGCTTGCCCAAAAAATCACTGAACATTTCGGTGGAGAAGAAGAAGCGATTGCATCGTTAAAGTCGGGCGACATCGCCCGAATTGCTGAAATCGATGGAGTCTCACCGAAAAGAGCACTGAATCTTGCACGTATGATCACTGGACAATCGGGTTCCTTCCTCGCTACAAAGGAGGCGGAAAAACTCCATCGTGCACTGCTGCAGGACATTGTTACATTTGCTTCATGTGCTGCAACTCGAGAGAGAATGCAACTGTTGATGCCCGTTGAAAACCCTGCGGAACGTCGACTCAAAGTCAGCCATTCCATGCACTTTCAAAGTCAACATCATGAACGAATGGTTACCCTTTCTGGACTGTTCCACAACCTACGACAAACCAGATTCGCCAACGAGCGCTATGAGCGAGTCGTTGTTAGCAAAGAACCGTTGGACGGTTTCAAGAAGTGGTGCAGAGTCTTGCAGCCTGGTGAAGGAGAAACTTGGAAGGATTATACCGTATTCAAATCGGTAACTTGGATTGGTTCAGGAGCACCCGATGAAGCACCGGATGGGTGGGTTGTTCTTCCGAAAGGAGCCTCGAGTGAACTGATTCTACCTGAGCGAACCATCGATTGGTTCCGCCAAAACCTTCGCACACTAACCGTTGTATCGGACGTCGTGAAAATGGCTCGTGAATCCACAGAGTCTCATCCTTTCATCGATGAACTGTTCTCACTTGTTACCGGCCTTGAACACTTGCCGGAGATACTCGAAAGTATAGATGACCAAGGTGATCTCGAGACCATTGCAGAAGTGAAAGACACGCTGTGGAAAGTCGCTAAAGGACTGGAAGGGCAGGTCAACGATGAAGTGGCGCAAGCCATGGATGATGCGAAAATGAACTTGAGTGGTGCCGAACTTCTTGAAGCACTTTCAGACGGAGCAGCTTTTCAAAGAAAATTACAGGAAGCCACCAGTGATGTCATCACTGAAGCCATGCAAAAGGCAAAACAATCTATGGTTGAAACTTTGGAAGGCACGGGAGTCCGGTGCCCATACGACATCTTTGCCACCCAGTGGCCTGCTAAAATCAACAGAAAAGTCATCGATGAAATCGACCAGTCTCTCGAGCAGAAACTCAAGACGGGCGAAACTGAACACATGCTCATGCTCGCACAGAAACTTGGACCACTCCGTTCTCGCTGTGAAGATGCGGTCCGCGCTCTTATCGGATTTGACCAATGGGTTTGCATCGCCCTATGGGCCAAGGCGAGGGAATGTGTACTTCCCGAATTTGTAGAACATGGAATCTACATTGAAGAAGGACGGCATCTGTTGCTTGGATGTGAGCCTGACCCGGTCACCTACGGAATAGGAAACGCTGGTGAGAGCGGTGATCAACAATCACTTGCCCTCCTCACAGGTGCCAATTCCGGTGGTAAAACTACACTTCTCGAACTGCTTGCACACACGTGCATTCTTGCACACATGGGATTGCCAGTTCCGGGCCTTTCTGCGCGTGTTGGACAGGTCGATGCCATGCACATTCTTGCAAAAGCAGGGGGTACTCAAAGCGCTGGTGCGCTGGAACAAACGTTGGTCGAATTAGCCAATGTAGTCAGTGACCCAACGCCAAAACTGATTCTTGCAGATGAACTGGAAGCAATCACTGAGCCAGGCGCTGGTGCTCGAATCATTGCAGGCATGCTGCTTGCTGCGGAGGCCCAAGACGATACGACAATGATGCTGGTCACTCACCTTGCGCCTGCAATACTGAAGGCTACAGGACGCAACGATTTGAGAGTCGATGGCATAGAGGCTACTGGCTTAGATGCCAATTTAGAACTGATGGTCGACCGAACACCGAAGCGGAATCATCTCGCCCGTTCGACGCCTGAATTGATTGTCAAGCGATTGGTAGAGCGAAGCGAAGGGCATGCCCAAACGCTGTTCCGTGATATTCTAACTATGTTCGATTGATCAGCACAAACGCGCTGCATCCATCGAATACTCGTGCATTGGAGCTTGGAAAAGGTCAGCACATGTCCGGTTTACCAACGGCAAGGTGAGCGTTGCTCCAGCCCAATTTACTGAATAACCACCAAGCGCGCCTGGCGAAGGAACGTAGTCTTGACCAGTTTGGGACATGGTGATTTGGATGGATTCACCGGCCGAGAGGAAGATATCCATTGGCATGAATTCCATTAGCCCAGTCACCGAAACAAATGCACCGAGTGCAACATCACCATCACGACCACCGTCAGCGAATCGGAAATCCATGACTGCATGTCCAAGACGCATTCCAGATTCATCGCTCATTTCCAGATAAGCATGAGCGCCGTTGGTTGTGTGTGTGGTGATTGGAATGTGGAACGTTGGCATACCAGCGATGTAAACATCCTCTTCAAAAGGACCGTAAGAAAGGGTGATGGTTTCTGTAGTCGTAACCATCGAAGCACCGCTTGGGTTCATGTCAGCAGCACCGATTTCCATGTAGAATGTATCCTCAGCCGGATAAGTGGTTTCAAATCTCCAACCACCTCGGTTGTCTTGCATTTCAACTCCCAAGGTCGGAGCACGGCCCTCGCCCTTGAGGTACCAGTCAAACCAGTAGAGCATTTCATCGGCCCAATCCCAGCGTAATGTGTATGGGTAAGCCTCAGCACCTTCACCGGATGGAAGAGCCTCATGCCCCGATTTCCGGTCTGGATAATCATGGGCCCATTGTCCTGCGAGCGTTTTGGTTTCAATTCCGGCTGCTTCGACCAATTGGTGCGTCGGGAAAGCCATGTGCGGATCGACGTTCCAATCTTGCATGCCTTGGATGATGTAAATCGAACCTTGATAGTTCTCGACAACTCGGTCAAGGAACGAACGTTCAGTCCAGTAGGTATTGCCTGCATAGTCGACCATACCGCCAGAAAGATATGCTGCTGGTCCATTGACGTAGCCTTCAAGATAGCCTTCACAGAGATTCTCTGGATCTTCTGCATCACCGTCTACGCCAAAAGAGCCGTATACGCCGTTGTGCATAATCATGCCACGCGCTTCCATACTTCCGTTACGCCACATGAGTTCGTGGACTCCAATGAGACCGGACATAGGGACGATGGTAGCAAGATGAGGATTGCCGAACGTAGCGGCCTGCCAAGGTGTGGAGCCATCGTATGATTTTCCAATCATTCCGACTTTACCGTTGGACCATGGTTGAGTTCCAAGCCACGTCACAGCAGCATCTATTCCGCGTTGCTCATCGGTCCCCATGAGGTCCATGCAGTGGTTTGATTCACCGGTGCCGAACACTGAAACTTGTGCAACTCCGTATCCGTGAGGCACATAGTTCTCGATGAGGAACTTACCAAGTCGGTCGGCTGGAGTGAGAGCGTCAACATCTCCGTCGTTGTAGTACGGTCCAACTTCAGCGATCACTGGGACTTGACATTCCGCTGAAAGGTTAGCTGCTGTCCAATCGCAGCCTTCAATCACCGGCATCCAAAGTCCGAGGTGTACTTCAGCGCCGCCGGTCAAGCCTGAGCCACCGTCCGCAGCGGTAATGCTTGGAACTGCAACGTAGACCGACTGTACCGTATCGATGGAGTATGAGCCGTTTTGCGTTACACGGGAATAAATATCTGTATCATCGTACTGCATCTGAGTGCGTTCCCATGGCTCGGGATAAACATCGTAGGATGTCTCTATGCCACCTTCGTCAATCTGCTGTTCGCCGAAACATCCGGACAAACTGGTGGTCGTCATAACGAACAAAATCAGCCACGGTCGGAAGTTCATAGTACAACGGGACAGGGTATGTTTCTTGAACACACCGGCTGTTTGAATCGGCTGGAATCACTCGGATTCTGCATCTTGTGCAGATTTTTGTGCTTCCATTTCGGCACGGACTTCATCCATGTCCAATTCTCCAAGTTTGACCACCAAGTCGCGCAGAGCATCTTCTGGAAGAGCCCCTGGTTGCATGAAAACGCCGATTCCGTCTTTGAAAGCAACCGTAGTTGGAATCGAACGAATGTTAAACGATTGAGCGAGCATGGGTTCAGCTTCAGTATCGATTTTACCAAAAACGACGTCCGGGAACTCCTCTGACACTCGCTCATAAACCGGTCCATAGGCTTTGCAAGGCCCGCACCATTCCGCCCAAAAGTCGAGCAGTACCAGTGAATTATTGTCGATGATGTCGGAAAAGTTTGGTTCTAAAATCTCTACTGTGGCCATATTATCTTTCTAAAATCGGCGCTATTTCAACATATTTGTTCCAAGCCATCAAAGCGACGAGTTCATGTGCTCACTGCGGAACGCCAATGTATGCGCCTAGCCCAACTGACGACGCTTCTTGTTCTCGTTCTGTTCCTTGCACCACTGATTCCTTCGACTCCGGGACCCTTTGAACCGATGAATATCGCCGAAGTTGATGCCCGAAATTCCGACATTGTCGTATCTGAACTCTTCAGAAGCCCAAACCAACTGAAATCCAACGCTACCAATGCGAACATCTACAACGCTGTTGATTGGAACAACGATGGAGACTATGGCAAGTATTCCGACCAATTTATCGAAATATGGAACACCGGTTCATCCCCAGTGAATGTATCGGATTGGGTACTCAGTTCAACCTCGGGCAGTCCGCCTTGCCAACTCGCCTGGAATACCGTCATTGACCCCGACCAAAGAATCGTTGTATTCAGTGCGGATTCCGACATCGTCCTGAGTTATTTTGACGAAGAAACTGTTTCGATTACCGACACCTCAAACACACTTGCGAACTCAATGACGATTCCAAAAGAATTCGGATTTTACGGCAACTCGATTGAGATTGATTCCTCTGGCAATGCCGTGGAAGTTGACCCATCGCCTGGATGGGGTCCAAACGATCCAGATTCAACCGTTGCACTGAACATCGTCAATTGTTACAGAGTTCCAGAAGCAGGTTCCGATGCATTCATTCTCAAAGGGCGTGTCGTCACCATGGAAAGTGAAAACAGCGTTATGAACCAAGGCAATGTCTTGGTCCGAGATGGTATGATCGAAGCAGTTTGGTCATCGAGTTCCTCTGTCCCGGTCAATGCAGACCTTACCAACGCAGTCATTATCGAAACCAACGGCACAATCTACCCTGGACTTATTGACTTGCATAATCACGTCCACTACAACCACATCCCACTGTGGGACTTCAATGTCCATTTGAGTGAAAGTCAACGCTCAGACGAAGGTGGATACACCAACCGATACCAATGGGGCAACAACTACGATTACGGCCCAAGTATCACTTGGATGAAAAACAACATTCAACAAAACAGCCGTTGGGGAATGGCAAGTGAACAAATGAAGTATGCAGAAGTACAAGCCGTAGCAGGTGGCGTGACTGCAATTCAAGGCTCACCAGGTTCAGGAACATCCGCATGGGACAGCATGTTGGCTCGCAACGTCGAATTGTACAACTTCGGACAAGATGGCATCTCAACCTGTGCTGTGTGCGGTGCTGCTGATGACGACTACACTGGAAGCCATCTGATTTCTCAAAATCAATCAGGCTCATTGAACGCTTGGTTCGTGCATTTGGCGGAAGGTGTGGACAGCAGCAGTAAGTCCGAATTTGACGCTCTTTGGAACAAGGGACTCATCATGGATGAAACCGTTGTCATTCACGGGACTGCACTTGACCGCCCTCAATTCGACAAGATGGCAACCGTCGGAGCAGATTTGGTATGGTCGCCAATTTCAAACCTCCTCCTTTACGGTAACACGACCAATGTCCGGGCCGCAGATGCTGCAGGCGTCACCATATCTCTAGCGCCAGACTGGGGTCCAAGCGGTTCGAAGAACAACCTGCATGAACTCAAAGTGGCTGACCTGTGGAATCAAGAAGTCATGGATTCATATTTCACAAACTATGAACTGGCTGCAATGGTCACCAGCAACCCCGCTAAAGCAGCAAATTGGGATCCCTTTGTTGGACAACTCAAGGCAGGAATGTACGCTGATCTTGTTGTCATGGATACCTTCCACGACGACCCTTACCGAAACTTGATTGAAGCGATTGATGCGGATGTACGACTGACCGTTGTTCAAGGAAAGGCTGTCTTTGGAGACACCGATATCATGACCACCATCAACCAAGACGATTGGGAGCCAATCAACGGCGGCGGTGTCTCAAAGGCTATTGACGTCACTTCATTGTCTGAAGTCGACGGCTCTCAAACATGGGAAAGCATCGAATCCGGCATGGCCATGGCTATGCGAAACGATGTCTCAGACATTCGCCAACACTGGTCTGCGCCCGATAACGTCGCCTGGGAAACCGATGCTGATGTTCAAGCATACCTCGACACAGAATTTGACGGAAAGAACGCAGCTAACACTGGAGTTTCTCAGTTGAAGAGCGTCACCGTTGACCCAATTTTCACCACTGGAGATGAACGTTATTTTGACGTCATCAACCGCTCCTCATGGGCGAACACCCACATTGACCTGTCCAAACTCTACGCTTACTACGACATCTCAATGGACGCAGACGGAGACCGGAATGGTGTCAACGTGGATTTGACAACCGACCCGGCAAACACCGGCGGCAACGACGGAAACACCGGTGGCAACAACGGGAACACCGGTGGCAACGACGCCAACACGGATGATACCGGAAACACCGACGGAACCGACAACACCGATAATACCGGAAACACCGACGTAACTGACAACACAGACTCTACCGATAATTCGGGTGATACGACAGCTGATTCGACCTCAGGTGATTCAGATGAAAGCAACGCAAAATACCTCCTCATCGGGGTGTTTGCCGTTCTAGCAGGCGGATTATTTTTCCTCAGCCGGAATGGAGGCGACGAACTTAATTTGAATCAAGAGGCTCTCATTGAGAAGATGTGGGACGATGATTCACTCGACGGTGCAACCAAGACTGTAACCAAAGAAACCGGATTTGTACCAGCACCACCGCCTGCAGATGCAGCACCGTTTTGGTCTGGAAGCGAAGAAGAGTGAAGTTCACTCAAGCGCCCATGACGGGCCTTCAGGTGTGTCAGTGACAACTACGCCCATCGACTTGAGTTGGTCTCGAATCTCATCAGCTTTCCCCCAATCTTTGGACGAACGTGCTTCTGTTCTGGCGATAAGTAACCGTTCAACCTGGTCAGCGACCTCTGCCCTTCGAGGGTCTTCTACAGGTTCTGCGAGTGCCATCTCCCGTGTAGGGAGCACACCGAGCACTGCTCCTGCAGTTTCTTCCAACCAATCGACGGCATAGTGAGAAAACGCGTGTCGGTCCGTTTGATCTAGACCGCTGTCCATCGTTTTCGTCATTTGCCGTACGGCGCCGAGGACTTTACCAATGGCATCACGGCTGTTGAAATCATCATCCATGGCTTGAGCAAAACCTTCACCCATCTTCTCAAGAAGTCCCAATGAACGGGAAAGGGGTTGCTGGCTCGTGATGTCAGCATGAGGAAGGTCGACTGGATTTGGGGAACTCGATGAAACTTTCAAAACGCTCACGTATGTTTCCAACAAACGGTTGTAATTTCTTTCTGCATCTTTGAGTATGGTCTCGTTCATGTCGATTGGAGAGCGGTAGTGAGCGTTGATGAGTGAGAATCGAAGTACCATAGCATCAACTTTCTCTAAAATATCTCGAATGGTCCAGAAATTACCCAATGATTTACTCATTTTTTCTCCATCGATGTTGACAAAACCATTGTGTAACCAATGGTGAACAACGGGACTGCAGCCCGTGTGACATTCCCCTTGGAAAATCTCTGCCTCGTGGTGAGGGAATCGTAAATCGTGCCCGCCTCCATGAATGTCAAATTGTGCGCCAAAGTAATCCATTGACATGGCGGTACATTCGATGTGCCATCCCGGCCGGCCCGGGCCCCATGGAGAATCCCAAGTAGGCTCATCGGGTTTGGCCGCCTTCCACAAAGCGAAGTCCTTGTGATCTTTCTTTGCTGAACCAGTGGCTCCAACTCTGCCACCGGCGCCCGAACGAACTGCTTCGATGTTCTGACCGGTGAGTGCGCCGTATTTCTCAGGTGCCGAATCGATATGGAAGTAGACGCCCTCATCGGTTTGGTAGGCGTGTCCTTTGTCGATGAGGTCTTGCGTGATACGAATCATGTCGTCGACGTAATCTGTACAGCGAGGATAATCATCGGCTCGAAGAATATTCAACGCATCCATATCTTCGTAGTAGGTTGCAATGTTCTCATCCACCAACGCTTTCCAATCGCCGCCCGTCTCATTGGCTCTTTGAATAATTTTATCATCAATATCGGTAAAATTTTGAACATAATGAACATCGTATCCTGATTTTTCAAGCCAACGATGAATCAAATCAAAAGCGAGGTAACAACGCGCATGCCCGAGGTGACATCGGTCATAAACGGTCACTCCGCACACATACATCGAAACTTTCCCTGGTTCCATAGTCGAGAATTCGACTTTGTCTCTCCTTCGAGTGTCGTGCAAGCGAATTGGCATGTGATTCAACCTACGGTGTGAACAACCTCACTTCAAAGTTAAGTTCAAATCTCTTGTCCGAGGTACATGGTTGGACTCAAGCCAATGCCGTCAAAGAAGATTTTTGTCACTGGAGTTAACGGCCACGTGGGTAACAACATTGTTCGAGATTTACTTGAACATGGATACCACGTCATCGGAACCGTTCGAGATTTAGATGATCCGTCGAAGGTCGACCATGTTCGACAACATGCCATTGATTTGAACTGTGAAACGCAATTGGAATTGATTCAAGCCGATGTTCTGGATGCGGATGGATGGACAGAGGCGATTACTGGTTGCGACGCACTGTTCCATACCGCCACAGTCTATTCAAACTCGGACAAGGCAGACATCATCATCGATACGGCCGTGAAAGGAACTACGCATTTACTTCATGCTGCCCATGAAGCAAAAATTCCTCGCATCATCTACACCTCGAGTGTAGCTGCGATTGGAAGCACACCCAAAGGCCGTGAAAAGACCGAAGAAGATTGGCAAAACGGAAGTTTCTCACCTTACACCATCGCCAAAACTGAATCCGAAAAGCGGGCTTGGGAGTTGGCAGAACAATTCGGGCTCGATTTACGAGTCATCAATCCAGGAGGCGTATTGGGAGGCGGATTTGTCAAACCGACACCAAGCGTCGACTACTTCCCCGATGCCATGGCAGGCAAGTTCCCTGTTGTTCCAAAAATACCAATTCCAATTGTCCACGTCCGCGATGTGGCAAAAGCCCACCGACTTGCCTATGAAATCGAAGAAGCAGAAGGGAGATTCATCGTAGCACCGCACAAAAATAAAACCATTGCCGAAGTCTGCAAGGCGATTAAAAATCAATACCCACATACCAAGGCATCTCGTAGAGCAATTCCCCGTTCCCTGATGTTCATCGTCGTGTTTCAGGATTGGCTGATGGGTCTATTTGGAGCACAACGCCGCATGACCCGCAAAGCTGTCAAAGGCTATTTCCAAGGCGATGCTGATTTCTCATCAAAGAAGGCAACGGACGTCCTCGGAATCGAGTGGGAATCATTTGAAACCTGTATTCAAGATACTGTGGAGGAATTCTTACAGTGAGTTTGAATACGAAAAACGGGATTAAAATCGCTGGAATCGAATTAGCCGATTCAATGCTCATTCGACTTGGATGGCTTCTCCCCCTTACGACTGTCATGACCTCCATGTCGATTCACGCATTCAGCGGCAATGCCAGAGCAATCCCCTTCTTTGTATCGGAATCGGATTATCCGGGACCTCAGAGCGTGGTATTCACCACTGGTTTAGCAATAACGGGCCTTGTAATTTGTATTCTTGCGTACCGATTTAGCCTCATGGTTGAAGAACAAGATTCCAAATGGAACAGGATATCGCTTTCTTCTGGCATCTTATCGGGCCTATCGCTGTCTGTCCTCGCTTTTGCAAGCATATACGATGCACTCGTGCTCCACATCATCACGACAATTCTCGTGTTTTTTGGCGGGTTTGTTTGGGGAGCATCAATGCATAAAATGCATTCAAACGATGCATCCCCCGACTCAAAACTACGCAAAGCTGGATTGTGGATGACCGGCCTTGGAATTCTTGTCATGAACCTCTCGGTGGGAGTATATGTCTTCTGGAAAAGAGAGAGTTTGAGTCTTCAAAACCCCCAATTCGAGATACTTAACCAAATTCAACCTGCCATAAACATTGCAGCACCCGCCGAATACCTCCTCATCGTAGGCTTGATGGTCACGCTTGCTTCGATTGGTAGAGATTTCCAAAGGAATTAATCAACGATTCCAATCGGTCGCAGCAACGCATCGGCCGTGTTAATCAATGAATCATCCATTTGATACTGCTGGCGTTCATATGGTGACATCTCGCCGAAGTGCAACGCTTGTTCTAACACACGGGCAACTGCTTCAGGATGGTATTGTACGGAAAGAATCGGTCGATTCGCATGACGGCAGACTGCAATCGGGCAATGTTCTGCGGAACCGATGATCTCCATTTCACCGGCATCAATCACGTGGTCTTGATGGGTGAAAAGGGCCCTTGCTGTTTGCCCGTCTGTATACTGTACATCACCCACAAAGGAAGATGGATGTTCTGCTCGAATGACCTTGCCTCCAAGTGCTGCAGCAATGATTTGATGGCCGAAGCAAATCCCAATCATCGGTGATTGAGTCTCTCGAATGAGTTGTGCGACTTCGTCCATCCATGGTTCCCACATCGAAACATTATGGTTCGAACCAGTAATGACGATGAGGTCGGCCTCAACAGGTGAATCCACTACAGTGCCAAAACCGTAATCAACGCGCTGAGAAGTATGCGGTGACCACAAAGAGATTCGTGGCTGGTCGAAATACGATGTTATTTCTTCCACTCCTGCGCGACCAAATCCTTGGCGTTCAGCGAGTAGGTCAACAACCAGAATATGCATTTATTCCCCTCCTAAAGCTAGGATTTTTCGGTCAAGTGAGGAAAGTGCCACCGTTGATGGTTCTGTACCTCGTGGACATGAACCATGCCACACTTCAACAAAAATGTCACGATGAGAAAGCGTGTGTTCCACAATCCCAACGTATTCCAAACCAGTTACATCGATGGCATCACCCATTGGTGGACCCCACATTCCAGCAAGAATACCATCATCGCCTCGCTGCACTAATTCGGGCAACCCGTTTGCGTCAAAACGAAGGGTGCATTTGAGGTCAAGTCGCTTTCGCTTGGTTTTCTTTGGTTGAGGGAAGAGAAGAGGCGAACTTTTTCCCGCACATGAGGAGGAAACTGGACATTGCCCACACAGTGGACGCTTTGGTGTGCAAACGGTTGCTCCAAGTTCCATGAGGGCTTGATTCCAATCACCTGCATCGTCTCGATAGAGTACTTTATTGGCCCAGGCTTCTACTTCTTTCAGCGATGGATCAAGGCGTTTTGATTGACGAGCCATGACACGTCGAATGTTTCCATCAACGCACGCAACGGGTTCTCCGTAGGCAATACTGGCAACGGCTGCAGCGGTGTAAGGTCCAACTCCGGGCAAGGTAAGCAATTCAGGCGCAGTCAGCGGTAAACTACCGTCGTATCCACCTTCCGTAATTGACAAGCACACCTGAATGGAAAGAGCGTGTAGACGGCGGGCTCGACTGTAGTAACCTGCACCCTGCCAGAGATGCAAAACTTCGTCAACTTCAGCATCCGCCATTGATTGAGGTGTTGGAAATCGCTCCACCAATTTCTGCCAGTAATGTATCCCCCTGCTCACCTGAGTTTGTTGCAGGAGGATTTCAGAGAGAAGAATTTTCCACGGGTCATCGGTGTGTCGCCACGGTAAGTCTCTCTTCGATTCAGCGTACCAAGCAAGAAGAGCGCTGTGTGACAGGTGCTCACTCACGGTGCCACCTCAGCGGTTGCTCAAGCGTCAACGGTTTCCGCTTTTTTGGCTTCGATTGCGGCATCGTTGGCCTTGATTTGTTCCCAGACAATCTCTGCGATATCCTTGACTTCCATTTCCGAACCAATAGCGCTGAGTCCATCTGTGACCATGGTCGAACAGAATGGACAACCGACTGCAACGGTTTCGGCACCGGTCTTTGCCAGTTCCTTTGAACGAATGATGTTCACACGGTCGTGGTCATCATCAACGTGCTCTTCCATCCACATTTGAGCCCCACCTGCACCGCAACAGAACGAGTCCTTGCCGTGCCGTTCAGCTTCGACAGCAACGCCACCGATTGCATCTCGAGGTGCGTCCAATTCGCCACCGATACGTCCGAGATAGCACGGATCGTGATAGGTCACTGAACCGTCGTGTTTCGGTTGCGGTAACTTTCCTTCATTTTGCAAGTGGCTGATGAGTTGTGAGTGGTGCATGACTTCAATATCTTCTCCGCCGTAGTCTTTGTATTCTTTTCCGAGGGTATGGAAACAGTGTGGGCACGAGGCGACAATCTTTTTGACGCCGATTTCTTCGAACGTTTCGAGGTTGGTCTCTGCCAGCATCTGGAAAAGGTATTCGTTACCCGCACGCCGAGCAGCATCACCACTGCAGCCTTCTTGCATGCCGAGTATTCCGACATCCAATCCGGCTTCTTTCATGATGCTGATGGTATCTCTTGCCACCTTTTTGTTGCGCTCATCGAACGAAGCAGCGCATCCGGCGAAGTAAATGTATTCAGCAGGCTCTGCAACCTTGACGTCTAAATCAGCAGCCCAGTCACCACGCTCGTGAGCAGGCAAACCGTACGGATTCGAGTCGGACTCCAAGTTTTCGATGGTCGCCATGAGTGGCATGACGGTATCCTCTACGGATTCGTCAAACTCCATCCGCTCCATCATGAGGTGGCGGCGTGCGTCGGTTAATTTTGGAACATGGTCGATGTAAATCGGACAAGCTTCGACGCATGCGTGGCAGGTGGTGCACGCCCAAATAGCGTCTTCACCGAACCGGGCAATAATGTCCTGTGCTGGAGTTTCACCAGCAAGAAGTGCTGTTGAATTGTCGTTAGCATAGTGACGAACATCGTGGATAATTTGCATTGGATTGAGTGCTTTGCCAGATGCATAAGCGGGACAGACGTCTTGACAGCGAGCACATGAGGTGCAGGCCCAACCGTCGATGAGATTGCGCCATGTCAAGTCCGTGTAGTTGACCGTACCAAAGGATTCGATGTCGAGTTCTTCAAGGGAAACTGCCTTACCGTCCTCGCCTCGAGCCAGCGGCTCCATTGTACCCATTGGACGCATGTCGTGGAAGAACACATTCGGGAAAGCCATGACCAGGTGCATGTGCTTCGAAAGAGGAATCAAAAACAAGAAAGTCGAAATGGCAAGCATGTGCATCCAGTAAGCACCAACGACAAGGGCCGTCGTTGGAACAATGGTAGATGCAACCCAGTAACCGATTGGCTCCCATGTTGATGAAACCGTTGATTCGCCGGCTTCCACAAAGAAAGACGTGACCGTGATGGTCATGATGAGCAACAAAATCGCGTTGCCTTCAAGTTGCGACTTTCCTTTGAGTTTCTCTGGAGTGAATGCTACACGGCGAGTCAACGCTGCCATACAGCCAACAAGAGCAATCGTGTACCCTGTTTCCACAATAAGGTTCCAAGGGCCTCGTAGGAGTTCTGGAAGAACATTGTGAGAGAACCAATTCGCTGTTGCCAAGTCAAACATATCTGTTGAAAGCATGAGGAAGCCCCAAAACATGAGGACGTGAATACCTCCAGCAACTCGATCTTTCAGAACTTTCTTTTGCCCAAGCCAGCCGGTGAGGACTTCTAAAACTCGAGCCCCCCAGTTGTCAAAGCGGTTGTCTGGTGCCCCTTTGAGGACCAAACGGGAAGCCTTGATAACCTGATAAAGGAAGAAGCCTCCAGAAATACCTCCAAGAAGCAAAAGGAGAATCCATCCAGAGACTGGTCCATAGCTCATTGTTAACGGATGTTCCATAGTAACTCACCTCAAGGGAGCATTCCCCTAAAGAATGGCAGACGCGTTCATCCCTTCAATGCACCGACAATTCTTGTTCATCGACAGTGAACTGAGAACAAGGGATATGAAGCGAAGGTCCCTCGTGAACACGAAGGGGACAGCATGGGTCGAGTTACAGCAAGCGCACCTGGGAAGTGTATTCTGTTCGGTGAACACGCAGTAGTTTATGGCGAACCGGCGGTTGCTGTGGCGATTGAGCAACGCATTTCCGTGACGTTCGAATCGGTCAAAGCCGGAGAAACGCCTTGGAAAATTGGCGGCATGCAATTTGATCCAAAGAAACATCCACACGTTCAGGCTCTTCGTAATCGACTGTGGCAGACATCACAAAGTGCACCCGGCCTTACAATCCAAGTGACTGGAGATATCCCACCTGCTTCTGGACTTGGTTCGTCAGCCGCTCTTTCTGTTGCTGCAAGCGCTGCTTTGCGTTGTGCTCGCGGGCGCTGGTACACATCGACTGACGATTTACAAAATCCTGAAACATGGGCGGAAGGATATGCCAGTACCCTGGAACATAGCGATGTGTACACGAATGAGAACCGTGAAATTTCTGCACGGCAAGCCGATTTACCAAGGTCCCACTATATCGTCGGCAAAGAAGTCGCCTCTCTCGACGAATCAGCGTTGCTGGGGCATGCTGTAGAGGCTGTATCTCAAGGTGGACGTGCTTCCCCGATGGATGCTTCCACATGCTCCCATGGCGGGGCAGTACTGCTGAGCGATTCTATCGAGTCGGATGTGGACTATCTGTACACTCGACGACTGACGATGGAGGATGGAGAGCGAACTTGGCATCTTCATTCTGTCAATTTGCCTAAATCCGCCGAGGACCTGTATTTGGTACTTGGAAACACAGGCGTTTATGCCCCCACATCAAATCAAGTCGCTAAAGTTGCAGCAGCTATCGAAGCGAAGCCGGAGAGAATCAAAGAGATTCAAACCATTGGAATGATTGCTCGCCGCGGTATTCAATCCCTCAAGGATGGAGATTTTGAAGCAGTCGGAAGGGCGATGTCTGAAAATCAAATCATGCTTCAAGGACTTGGCGTCTCTTGTCCTGAACTTGAAACGCTTATTCGAGCCGCAGCACCGACTTCTCTTGGAGCCAAACTCACCGGTGCTGGAGGAGGCGGGTGCATGGTTGCCCTCACAAGGCATCCAAAACAAACCAGCGAAGCAATCGAACTGGCTGGAGGAAGAAGCATCATTTCGAGGTTTGGTAATGCTGGCTTAACCATCGATGTTTGCGAAAATATGCCTCTTTGGGACAATGCACAATAAAATGGCTCGCAGCACCCCATCTACCCCCATGAAAGTTCGTAAGGCGCCTGCCTTCTTTTTATATAGTCGTTATATATGGGCCTATCATGACAACCGATGAAGAACGTCTAACTGTAGTGAATGTTGTAGCGAGCACCCGTGTCGCCGAAGAACTCGATTTGCCGGATATTGCAATCCAGCTCAACTGCGAATACGAACCTGAGCAATTCCCTGGTGTCGTTTACCGTGTTACTGATCCAAAACTTGCTATCCTCATGTTCCGCTCTGGGCGTGCAGTTTGTACCGGTGGTAAAGACGAAGCAAACATCGAAACTGGAATCGAGAGAATGATTGCAGATCTACGTGACGCTGGAATAGAAACTTGGGACCTGGACCAAGTGGAAATTGAAGTACAAAACATGGTTGCAACCTACGCTCTTCACTATCCTGAAGACTACGACGGAAACGACAAGTTCACCAATGAGCCTCTTGCTGGAGTCCCTCGTAAACTCAACCTCAACAACCTCACCTTCCACTTGCCCTTTGACAAGGTCGAATACGAACCAGAACAATTCCCCGGTTTGATTTACCGACTCGACTACCCAAAGGTTGTTTGCTTGATTTTCGGAAGCGGAAAGATGGTGATTACCGGCGCACGTCACAAGGATGAAATCCTCGAAGCAGTCGAAATTATCAAGGACGAATTGGCAGACCTTCTTTGAATTTCTCAATGAGGTCAAGAGAAGTCTTGATGTCCTATTGCGAGTGTGGCCCAACATGGGCACACCCTCGCTCCGCTTGGCATCTCCTTTGATGCTTGTAGCTCTGCTGTGTCTGGCGACCACTCAACCGCTGCTTACCCAACCGTTGTTAGTCGAACAACATCCGCCCCAGTTTTCAGTTGAAAATCCAGGAGCGAGTGATGTACCAACATGGAAAGTTGGTGACAAATGGATTTATGCAGGGACTTTCGATCCAACAAAACTCGTTACCGATTCAGGAGTCCAAGCGACTGTTGGGGAAATTAACGGCGATTCTACGGCTGAAGTCATGGCCATCACCGAACGGACTGTTGACAACAAGTCTGTGCTTGCCTACACCTTACGGACCTCAGCCAACTTTGACAAATCAGGCGTCTCGCTTGACGGATACAGCGGTAACGTCTACATCACTTTTGAACAAACGGAATATCTGCGCGTCAGTGACTTGTCCTCGATGAGAAGTGACTTAGAATTATACATCCGATTCGTCCCATTTGGCCTTTCGAGCCTTGCGCAAATTCTCGGTGACATCACCATCACCAACACATACAGCCCTGTAAACGAAGTGTATGACTTCCCGATTCGAGCCGATGAGCAGTGGACGACAACAACAACTGCATCCACCGCATGGTCCGGTTCAAGCGATTACATCACGCCGTTCCCCGTTCCTACAACCGATACGAACAGCACCACTTGGGAGGTCACGAATATTGGAAAACCACGCAACAGCTACGGGCTAACCATTGGCTACGGTGGTTGCAACGCTTCTTACGAACTGACTTCGATTAACAGCAATGGCGAGCCAACGGGATACCGTTGGTATTGCCCTGAAGCGAGAAACTTTGCATGGCTGCACACCGAAGACGACATTGGGCTGGTCATCGATTTCCGACTTAAACAATACATTCCACTTGATTCAACTGGCCTTGACCAATACACCAACCCCGGTGTCCGTGACGAGTGTTTAGCGGTTGATTTAGAGAGTAAAATTACTGCACTCAATACACCGATGGGGGTTTGGGTCAATGCCTCTTCAAGTTGCTTTTCTACAACGAGCGGGATTCCAGTTGAAATTCGCCACGAGGCAACAGGTAACGTTCAACTGGCGACGACAGAAAGCAACGGAAGTGCCTATGTCGTCATTGATGCCGGGGATGAAAGAGACCCTTCTGGTTCGGCTCTCGACTGGGCAAGCCACGGCATAGTGGCACGAATCCAACCCAGTGCTGGTTCTTCGTTTGGAACTTCAGTCGGTTCAACTACCGTCACACTCGACGAATATTTGATTGGCTTGGACCTGATTGCAAGCGAAGATTTCGGCAAGGTTCTGCGAAACCGAAGCGGAGAACTTACTGAACTCAATTCGCTCTCTGGCTGGAATATCTTACCGAACGATGAGCTACTTATCGAAGTCGCTGTTCAAAACCGAGGAATTTCTGCCAGTACGCCGGCAACCATGACGATTACACAACCAGATGGACAGATATCTTCTCATCCACTTCCGTCACTGGCGACCTATGAGGCTCACAAAGTCAACTTTACTTGGACGGTACCAAGCGACCAAGCGATTGGTATTATCCCAGTCTCTTGGCAAGCAGACCCCGAAGGAATCAACACCGCAGATGCAAATTCAACCAACGATCAAGCGTTCCTTTCTATGTTCGTCGGACGATTACCGACCCCGGTTTTTACCGACTCAACAGCAATGACTCTGGAACCTTTGCAACTCTCTGCCAATGAAAGTTTTGACGAAGATGGAGGCACTGTGTCCTGTGAATTCAAAATTCCGTACGATGATGGTTCGAGGAACTGGGCATGGGAAACGGTCCCTTCGCCATCCTGTGCCGTCAACTGGACATGGATGGATGACGGAAACTATCCAGTTGAAGTTACCGTGACTGATGAGGAAAAAGATGAGCAAACTGCCATCATGAGTGTTCTCATTGCGAACCGAAATCCAGAGATTCAAATCCTCAGTTCGAGAACGGAAGTAAAAGTTGAGCATCCCATCACACTCTATGCCTTTGCCAACGATTCTGATTCGGAGGAGGTATGGCCCGGAGCTGTCGATGTTTATTGGCCAGACACCCTGTGTAAGGAAGGGTATTACACTCGAGTATGTACGACAACAGCCCCAACTGAGGGTCTGCATACCTTTACTGCCGTAGCGACCGATGACGATTACGCCATTACGCCAGCAACCATCGAAATTCAATTCACCAACATCGCACCGCACGGCACCTCAATTGCTTTGCAGAAGAACAACCAGTTCCTCGAAAGTGATGAACAGCAGATTTGGCACCTGGATGAAGACGAGGAAATCGTGGTCAAAGGTCAAGCGCTCGATTCAATCGATGATTTAGAAACGTTAACCCACACATGGTGGCCTGATGGGGAACAACCATCCTTGATGTACTCATTCAACGGGCGGACATCGACCTTCCCTATGCAGTGGAACACAGCAGGACTTCACACAATCCGCTTAGAAGTTCGTGATTCTGACGGTGAAGCAAGCATGATTGAAGAGCGATGGATTAACATCCGAAATGTACCCCCTGTCGTGCAGCCATTGGTCTCACTCCTTCCAATTGCGGAAGGTCAATCTGTGACGATTGAAGGGAATTCTACCGATACAGAAAGTGACATAGAATCACTTGTGAAGTGTTGGGACATCGATCCGGGAATCGACAGCGATGATATCGGAGGTGCGGATGATGATTGCGACATTGCAGGCGATGTACTCACCTATGCTTGGAACAGAAGTGGCTCGCATACCATCATCTACCACGTCACCGATGATGACGGTGCACAAACAAGCGAAGTCTTGGTCATTGAAGTCCTGAACATGCCACCAATTGTGAGATTACAAAACACAGAATGCGTTGCTTACAGGGAATGTTACCTCAGCGCAGAGCAGACCATTGATTCACTCAATGACCTTGAAGGGCTCACCATTGTTTGGGACTTGGACATCACCGTTGACAGCAATGGTGACGGCATCAAAGACAACGATGCAGACCTAGTCGGCTCTTCAGTGACTCACATTTTCCGCGACTCAGGCACCGTTCGCGTCAAGGCAATGGCGTGGGATGAGAACCCTGAACGCCCAGGACAATCAACCATGTCCATCGATGTGGCGCCACCTGAAAGGACATCCATCGAGCAAGTGAGTGCTGCTTTCATCGGCGAGGATGCGAACCCTCTTGCCCAACTCGGCCTGCTGGTATCTGCGCTTTTGATTTTAGCACTCATGACTCGAAGACGGAAAAGAAAGGCGTCGGATGATCCGTGGCAAAATGCCGACATGGAGAGCGTCGACCCTGCTGAACGTGAATTCGAAACCCAAGCACTCCTCGACCAAGTTCAGTCTCGAAGGCCAACAACTCCTCCATCCAATCAAATGTTTTCCTCGGAAGGAGATGACGTGACAATCACGCCACCAAGACCAACAATCCCTGAAATGGATGTACCGTTTTCAGAACCGCTCCTCGAACAAGGCCCACCGGCTCCTACGGATGGCATTCCAGAAGGATGGACTGCTGAACAATGGTCGCATTACGGCCAACAATACCTCGATGCCCAAGCATCCCATCCTTGAACCGTCCCTACGGGACGAGAAATCAAGCCTCTCAAGTAGGAGGACGCTGTCGGAGTAGTATGAATCGCTTTGGCCCAGTTGTCTTTGGATTGATATTCCTGATGTTTGCCGCTCCGTTGTCGAGCATGGTATCCTACCAGACTTTGGCGCTCTCAGAACAAGATGTCCAGCATGCTGAAGGATGGAACAAAGACATCGACGTCCCTACATGGCGTATTGGCGATGAGTGGGTCTATGAGACCAAGTTTGATGTCGCTCAACTGATTGCACAAGCCAATGTTTCCGCATCCCTCAACACCCTTACCGGTGACACAACCTACACGTTGAATAATACACTCTTCATTTCCACGAGCGGAACACAGAATTTGGCGTACCAGTTGTTGATCGAGGGTCAATTCTCAAGTTCAACAAATAGCGATCCGTGTGGAGCGAGTCTTGATGGAACTACAGGCAGGTTGGATATCGATTACAGCGGCGATGATTTAATCCGTGTTCGAGACTTAGGAGTCATCAATTCTAAATTCACCCTCGATGTCAAATTTGTCCCATGCATATTTGGATTCCCTGCAGGGTTCCTCACACAGGATATTGGAGTCATTACTTTCGATACAAGTTACTCTCCGGCAAAAGAAAAGTATGATTTCCCACTCCATGTTGGGGACCAATGGTACATGCCATTCTTCTCATCCACAACAGTGAGCGGTACTTCGGATTACTTCGACCCGAATACCTTTGACACTGCCGGTCCCGAAAACAACAGTTGGCAGATTACTGCTGAGGGTGTCCCAACCGACGGAACAAATAACATTCAATATACTGGATGTGATGATTCTTTCAAAATTAACGAATGGAACGAAACTGGCGTTGCCCAAGGGTACAACTGGTATTGCCCCGCCGTCCGATACAACTCTTGGATGAGGGTTTCAAATGCTGCTGGATTTACAATCGATTGGTTATTGAAAACATACAACCCAGCCGATTCCTACGGTTTTACCGATACCTCAACACCCGGTACACGGAATGTGGCTGTCGACATCGATTTACAATTCCTTGCCACGTTACCTGATTCCGAGCAAGTGCTTACCGCAACCTATGAGACGTCTCCCGGATTCGCCCCCCAAGCCAATAAAAACATGCAAGTGCGTTATGAATCTACCAATCTTTTAGCGAATCCTATGACTGATGGCTCTGGAATTGTAAATTATACGCTGAATGTCTCCAATGGAATGGATACAACACCTTCAAGCGATGATTATTCAAGCAATGGAGTCATCGTGTGGGACCCTGTAAACAAAATAATTGGTGCTACTACTGTTGTTATCGACCTCAATGTTGTTGGCATTGACTTAGTGGCACAATCCGATTCAATTATTGTCACGCGTTCACGAGGAACTGATGCTGTCACCCTGAACCAAGCTATTGGATATGCGGCTCTTCCAGGTGATGTACTGATGTTTTCGATTCCTGCCCAAAACCGTGGCGTACTTAGTTCTCCTGCGACAGAAATTGAAGTCATCACACCTGATGGAACGAACATACGTGAATCTGTTCCAGCAATTGCTTCGTACAGTGAACAACGCATAACAGTAAACTGGACTGTACCCGCAGATGCAGCAATTGGTAACCAATCTCTATCGTTTACTGTTGACCCTGATGAACTGGTAACTGAAGATGCGAATCGGTCAAACAACGATGCAAGTGTAGACATTTTCATCGGTCGCGCTCCAACTGCATCGTTTACCTACGATGAAGGCGAATACACCTTTGACAACATTACCCTCGATGCATCTGGAAGTTTTGACGAAGACGGAGGCAGCGTCAGTTGTCGATTTGAGTTGGAGTCAAAGCCTGGCTTGTTCGAAGTGCTCGAAGCACCAAACTGCGTCACGCAATGGAACTGGAGCGATGACGGTGATTGGATGGTCAAAGTCATTGTTTTTGATGAAGAACTCGATGAAGACATCATTGAAACGAACGTAACTGTGCTCAACCGGGCACCTTACCTCAACCTCAGCATGCTTGAAAGCATTGAT
>JABGTJ010000063.1 GCA_018691345.1 Methanobacteriota archaeon | reverse complement strand
GAGAACGTTGATTCTTCGCCAGTACCTTGAATCTCGACGTATTTTCCATCTGCAGTCTTGACGACGTTCATGTCGACATCTGCGTTGGAATCGAGAATGTAATCCAGATCCAAGTAGACTTCACCGTCGATGAGTCCGACCGAAATAGCGGCCAAATCATGAGGTATCACTGCGTTTTCGTGGTTTTCACGTTCCTTTTCTGAGAGTGAAGGGGCAGTCCAACCGGATTTCCGCTGGTCTTCTGTTGGGCGCATGTCGAGCGGAAGGCACTGTCCTTGAGCAATCAATCGTCGCACAGCAAGACGCAACGCAATGTTTGCCGCCGTAATCGAGGCGCATCGGGTACCCCCGTCTGCATTGAGAACATCACAATCGACATTGAGTGCAACAGGGCCGAGGGCCTCAAGGTCTACTGCCGCACGAAGAGAGCGAGCAATCAACCGTTCAATTTCCTGAGTGCGGCCTTTTGCACCGCGTCGCTCTCGACGGAATCGAGAGTCTGTTGAGCCCGGAAGCAGCGAATATTCAGCGTGAACCCAGCCTTTGTTTGAGTCACGAGGAAACCAGCCTGGAAGCCGTGCTTCTTTGGTGCAGCATGCCAGAATAACGGTGTCACCTTGACGGTAGAGAATTGAGGCCAATGCATTTGGTGTGAAGTCAATTTCAACTTCTACATGTCGCATTTCGTTTGCTTCTCGCTCGGTACTAAACTCGGTCTTGAATTTCGCCATACAACGGCCAGCACCTTCTCTTCATCAAGTCTTCTCATGATTTAGCCCATGTTCGAAGGCGCGCACATTGAAGAATACGACGGTATTCGGAACGGTATGAGCAAACCAAAAGTTGCAATCTGCGGTGTGGCTCGCACACCGATCGGCAAATTCATGGGCGCTCTCTCGGGTATGAAAGCCGTTGACTTGGGCGTGCTTGCCGTTGAAGAGGTATGCAAAAGAGTCGGAATCAATCCCTCGCAGGGAATCGTTGATGAGGTCATCTTCGGCCAAGTCTTGCAAGCGGGTGTTGGTCAAAACCCTGCGCGTCAAGTTGCTCTTGGAGCAGGATTGCCCGTCACAACTCCTTGCGTAACCATCAACAAGGTATGCGGTAGTTCTCTCAAGGCTGCCATGATTGGAGCAAACAGTATCCGTGCAGGGGAATACAACGTCATCATTGCTGGTGGAATGGAAAGCATGTCGAACGCTCCACATCTTTTGATGAACCACCGCAAAGGATCAAAAATGGGTAATTCGACCCTTGTCGACTCAATGATTCATGACGGACTTTGGGACGGCTATAACGATGTACACATGGGCAACACCGGTGAAACGGTGGCAAAGGAATGCTCAATCACTCGAAACCAATCCGATACATTTGCCGCGCGTAGTCATCGTTTGGCATCTCAAGCACAAGCAGAAGGTTGGTTTGATTGGGAACTTTTCCCCGTTGAAATACCACAACGCCGTGGACCTTCAGTCGTGTTCTCTAACGACGAAGGCATCCGAGCACAAACGGATGTTGAATCTCTTTCTGGTCTGCGTCCAGTGTTCCAAAAAGACGGTCAAGTTACAGCTGGTAATGCAAGCACATTGAACGATGGTGCCAGTGCAGTTGTCTTAGCAAATGCAGACTTTGCTGAACAACAAGGTTGGGAAATCATCGCTTACGTTGACGACTACTGCACGAGTGGCGTCGAACCTGAGCGCGTGATGAGCGCCCCCATACCGGCAGTTCAAATGCTCTTGGAAAGGAATAATTTGGAGGTATTGGACGTCGACATCTACGAACATAACGAGGCGTTTGCTTCTGCATCATGCGCTGTCGCTCAAGAATTGAAGATTCCTGAAGACCGATTCAATCTCCACGGTGGTGCAGTTAGCCTTGGCCATCCACTTGGTTCAAGCGGAACTCGCTGCCTCATCACGATGCTCGGCGTCATGCGTCGTTGCGATGCAAAATCGGGCATCGTCACACTGTGTTTAGGTGGCGGCAACGCCGTAGCCATGCTTATTCGGCGCCCGACCAACGCCTCTTGAGTCCACAAAACAGCGACTTTCCCGACTGGTGGTATCAAATAGGGCCGGATGACGGCCATCAGTTGGGGTAAGCCGATGGTATCGTTCGCAGATCTTGGAATTGAGCCAATTTTGGTCGAGGCCCTCAAGCAACAAGGAATCATCGAGCCCTTCGAAGTTCAGCGAGAATCCATCCCTGATGCAATGCTCGGAAGAGATGTATGCTGCAGAGCACCAACGGGCTCGGGTAAAACACTCGCATTCGGTTTGCCACTTTTGGCAATGACCGAAGAAGCAGAACCAAGCCGACCGACTTCTCTTATTCTCACACCAACCCGTGAATTGGCCGAGCAGATCTTTAATGTTCTTGATCCGCTTGCCTATGAATTACAACTCTATGTTCAAGCCATGTACGGTGGTAGTTCTTACCAGAAACAATACCGTGCACTTGAACGTGGAATTGATGTTCTCGTGGCTTGCCCAGGCCGTTTGATTGACATGATGGAGCGGGGCGCAGTTTCGCTCGATGATGTCGGAATCGTTGTTCTTGATGAAGCAGACCGAATGGCCGACATGGGCTTCATGGAACCCGTTTGTAAGATTCTTGACCGGTGTAAGAAGGACCGGCAGACCATTCTTTTCAGTGCGACTCTGGATGATGAAGTTGCAGATCTCGTTCGAGATTACCAAACAGATCCGGTCACCATCGAAGTTGGACCTAAGGAAGTGACTATGGAAAGCATGACTCACTACTTTTGGCTCATGCCCAACTCGAAAAAATCAACAATTTCTTCGGAAATTATTCGTAAGTGTGGACGCACCATCATTTTCTGTCGAACCAGAAACGGGGTAGACCGTGTTGGAGATGAGATGCAATTCGACGGGATGGCAATCGAAACGCTCCATGGTGGACTTTCACAACGGCAACGGGACGGTGCAATGAAACGCTTCCAACATGGAGAATGCATGGCCTTGATTGCTACCGATGTCGCTGCGCGTGGAATCGATGTTGAAGGAGTCAACTGTGTGATTCATTATGACCCTCCTGAAAACGGTAAGGCGTACAAGCACCGGAGCGGACGAACGGCTCGAGGTGGGAAAACGGGTATCGTGATTTCTCTTGTTCAAAAGCCTCAGAAGAAGCAATACGGGCGAATCCAACGTGATGTTGGAATCCGTGTGGAATTTGAACCACCTGAATTTTCCGTACTTCCTGAATTTGAAGTTGAATACATTGCAGCTGAACGCAGACAACGGTCAAACCGTGGCGATTCAGGAGGCCGTGGTGGACACTACGGCTCCCGAAACGGCGGTGGCGGTGGCGGTGGATACCGTGGCGGTGGCGGCGGTGGTCGTGGCGGTGGCGGTGGATACCGTGGCGGTGGCGGCGGTGGT
>JABGTJ010000009.1 GCA_018691345.1 Methanobacteriota archaeon | reverse complement strand
TGCTCTCCAGGTTGTTGATTTCCACAAAACCTGCAGAATCGAATGCCATCTTGGTGTTGTTGTCCGCAACTGATACAGAATCCCATGCGCTTGCCTCCATACAGTCCTTGAGTCGAATCAACTTGAACCTTCTCATTGCATCGATGCCAATTGCAAGAACACTGGCCAAGTTTCGAATCCTTCAGCGGTCGCTCTTTCGTTGAGGTTTTCCCAACGAGGATCATCCATAATCTCAGACGCCGCAACACCAGCAGCTAAGAGTCCAGTCACGAGTTCTCGGAACTCCCGTTCAACCTCGGACATTTCAGGTTCTGGCTCAGGTTCAACCTCAGGAATGGGTATGCTTGCTGGAGTTTCTGCTGTGGTAACAGCCTCAACATGTTCGTGCTGTTCAGGTTGCACAGGTGCAGCATTCTTGGGTTGAGCGCCAGGTGGTAGCGGCACAAATACGTGTTCAACAACATCAGGCGCAGCCTTCGCTTCAGGTTCTGCCGTCGGCAACTCCACGTGTCCAGTTTCATCGGGCTCTGCATTTTCAGTCATCTCAGCAAGCATGTTGGTGGAAAAATCATCCATCATTTCGTTCATGTTGGTTTCGGAGACTTGGGGCTTAGCGGATGCAGCAACGGGCATTTCGGAAGGAGCGACTTCCGTGATTTTTGCCTTCTTCTGGAGTCGTCCAACACCCAACACTTCCGCTTGTTGCCGAGCGAGTTCAGCGGCTTGGCGCCGTGGGAGGCTGACGAAGCATTTGCCAGGGACTGAAGTGGCTGGGAAGGGGAGGAAGTAACGCTCAAGTGGAGGAAGGGACGGGTGACGGAAGCACAGAATCCGTTGCGATTCAAACGCTCGCTGACTGGGTAAATTCATCGAGAATGGAACGGGCGAGATTTCGATTGAACTGCGTAACCATTGCTCATTGCTGATGAGGTGCTGCATCCATGGTCCCAAATCTGGGCTTGCTATATCGACGAATTGGAACGAGGCATCCCGTGGATTGAACTGTTGTTTTTCAAGCAGAGGCGCTTCTTCGCGGGGTCGATGAAATACGGTGATTACCGGTTGGCCATGTTCGACCATATCGCCATGCAATTCCATCAACTTTCGTTCTTTCCGAGGGCAAATGAGGAGAATGAGCATTCGTGCAGCATTCTCATCCCAGATTTCTCCCCACCGAGTCTCAGCCTCGTTGGCGAGTTGTCCGAGCGTCATGTCTGGAATCATTGCAGTAATACCCATGTCCGCACCAAACCGAGGGTGTGGTCGAGGCATTTATGCCTGCTGATGATTCGTTAAGCCTTTGAGAATCGACCTTGGATAAGTGCCAGTTCTGCCAGTAAAAGTGTGCCGCCAGCAGCACCACGAATCGTGTTATGTGAATATCCGGAGAATGAAAATGAATGAGAAGACCTCATTTCAATGTTGCCGATAACGACCGCCATCCCTGTTTTCAAATTGATACTCGGGTCGGGGTTTGTGGTGAATTGAATGCCATCGGACCAAAGGTGCTCGTAAACATCGATGCGTTCGACCAAGTGCAACGGTCGATGAGGCGTACTTGGACATGACTTCGTATCCGAGTCCCAGTCATGTGAAGAAAACGCTTCCGTGATTGATTCTCTCGTAACCGGCTCGGAGAATTCGACTTCGACATAGACCTGATGGCCGTCAGGACGAGCGACCCGTTGACAGTGAACCTCGACTCCAAATGCTGCAGGTGAAACGTGTTGGTGTTCGAGTTTACCAAAGACGTGAAGCAATTCTTCACTCACTTTTTCCGCTTCGCCAGGGATGTCAGGACTCAGGTGGCCGCTGTGAGCGTCCTGGTTGTAAAGGAGTCTCCAACCTGCACCTGAAAGCGCCTGTTCACTCCGCATGCTTACCTTTTGAATCCCAAAACCACGGAGTGCAGCAAGAGGTACTGCCAAAGGCACTAGGGTGCAATTTGTCCCACAAGCATGTGCTCCTTTGGACGTCGAAAACGCAACCATGTGACTGGGATTGACATCAGGAATCACCAATGGAATTCCTTCTTCTCCACGGTGATGGCTGGAGTTGGAAAATACTGCAATTCCTGCTTGGGTCATTACCGATTCGATACGTTCTGCCACATCGCTCGGAAGGCAAGAAAAAGCAACTTCAATATCTAAATCAAGCATTTCTTGAACAAAAGATGTGCTGAGAACATCATGAACAACCAGTGAGGCCATGTCCGGTCTGTTTTCTTGCAGCCGCCAAGGTACATCGTCCAGAAGAGTTCCTGCAGTTGAAGCACTCCCACCGACGGCTTTCATCTCAAACCATGGATGATTGTGCAGACGTTGCTGCATTCTTTGGCCGACCAGTCCAGATGCTCCGAGGACGACGGAAGGTCTTCGGCGCATGGTGTCTGCTCCACTGCGAATGTTTTGAGCCTTGTCGTTTATCGAATGTTGAGGTTCCCTTCACCAACTTGAGTTTGGTGGGGTTTTGAAAAAATCCGGCGAACCAGGAGTTTTCTAAAAATATTCCACCCGTCTTTGATCGATCCAAGTTTAGCCTCACCGAGGCGTTTACTGTACCGGATGGCAATATGGCTCATGTCCAGGTCTTCTGCGGAACATGATGTGTACATTTCGGCTTCGATTTCGAATCGCATGGAATTCAATTTGAGCATTGAAACAGCCTGCTTTGAAAACCCCCAGTATCCTGAACATAGGTCGTTCATTGGAACGCCATAAAGGGCGACAGCAATCCATGTCAGTACATGGTTTCCAAAATAATTGGTCCGCGTCATTGCGTCTGGGTCCATGGCTCCACGTAATCGATCTCCGATGACGACATCCGCATGTTCTAATTTTTTCAGAAACTTTGGAATCTCTTCAGGGTGGTATGTTCCATCCGGGTCAAGCATGACCAGAGCATCACAATCGGATTGAAGAAAGTGAAGAAATCCGAGACGCATCGCCGCTCCTTTTCCTTTTCCTTGCTGCTGAAGTACATCATAACCGCTTTTTTGAGCCACTTCCGCCGTCGAATCGTGGCTCTCTCCATCGACGATGAGGATTTCCGACTCCCATCCAAGCTCAGACATTTCGACTATTGGCAAGCGAGGTAGCACAGCAGCTAAACCCTCCTCCTCGTTTAAAGTCGGAAGCAGTACCATGACTCGCTTCATGGGCATAGGAGGCATAGTTTGCCTTTGATGACTTCGCTCATTCTGCTGAAGATGTTTTGATTTCCAGCCAATGCAAGCGTATTCCAGTTGAATCCAACAGTGCTTCACTCCTTCCCGATAATCCAAGTGGATTCAGCCACCACTGGGCAGTTGCATCCGTTGACCATTCCACTTCGAACGTTCCCGATGATGCGTTTATTGTTTCTTCAAAACATACATTGTGCCATCCGGCGCTGAATTGTACCGTCGATGTTGTGGAGTTGATTGAATCGCTTAGCGATAGCGTCACCTCACCGAGGTCTCCAATTGCTTCGAGGGCTAAGCACATTCCTCCTGAGTTTAATTCCGGTGTGCTAAACGACAAAACGGCATTGTTTCCTTCTGCAATAAACGCTCGTGAGGCGCCAAGTTGCAGTGGGTCTCGGAATCGATGTTTAGACCATGGGTCAGGACGAAGCTCACATCCTTCGCTGCACGCCGATTCGGTAAATGTTGCAAAAGTCGATGTGTCCGAATTACCCGTAGGGTCAAGTATCCAGAGAACGCTTCCTCGAACTTCGACCAATGGACTCCAAAACGACGACTGCGCTAAAAACCAGCCTACAGTACCCAACGGGGACGATAAGGCGTGGGTAATGTTGAGTTGTTGCAGGTTCACAATGGAATCTGAATATACGGCTGTCGTCGCGTTGGATTGTATGCTTGTCTCAATTTGAATGAGTCCAAGCGTGGGTATGCTGGTAGTAGCAATGTTTGGAGGTGCAGCGCTAACGTACCCCCAATGTGCATTTTCCGTGTAGACAACACTTCCCTCCGGCAATTGTGCAAGTTCGCTATACAGAACGGTATCTCCGGCAGCGTACGCTTGAAGTTCTTGGTGTTCAGAGACTTGCAGGAGAATCATGTTTCCAAACAGCACCCCCAAGAGGAGCGTTACAGAAAGGGCAGCAGTGAGGTAGCGATGCATGTGCGGGTCCCATCCCACGGTAAGCAGATTTTGTTTTTCATCGAGTGAGGTGAGGCACGTCGTTTGACTCCACCATAACGCTACCAAAGCAGCCAGTGGAATATGGAATGCGTGCAGTCCCATCGAATACAAGGTGTAGGAAAGCAAAGAAAGCACCGGAATTTGTTCCAGTCCTTCGATAAGGTGAATGGATGTCAACAACCACAAACCAGTGAACCATACGGCTAACAAGCGCCCTTCAATGGTATGGCGCAGTTTCCATGCACTCGACAACCCGAGCACCAGTAAGATTCCGTTGTACATGAGCATCGGACGCCCACCTTGCCATCCATATTCAGCAAATACAGCAGCATCCAGCATCCTTGGAGCCAGAATCACAAGTGCTATTGCTGCTGCAATGGTGAGCAGAATCGAACTTGTGAGCAGGAGTTTTTTGATGTTCTCGCCATGGGTTTCACTCAAACTCAAGCCAATCAATAAGTGTGCAAGCATGAGCATTCCAAGGTATGTGGCACCGGTCGGATGAATCATCAACACGCAAAAAAAGGCAACTACAAAACCAGTGGTGTGATGCTTTCCTCGCGTCGAACTTGGCCTTAACAAGACCAGCAGTCCCACCACCAATCCAAGTTGGCTTGCGACGGTTGGATAGCCCGAGTCGAAGGTTTTCGCGAACAAACCCGCTCCGAGCGCCATCGACAACACGCCATAGGCTCCCGCCCCGTGACGGTCCATAGCCCCGCCAATACCGAGAAGAAGTACCGCCAAACTGTAGTGCCCAAGTGTGAAAACCGCTTCACTTGCCTGGAGGTTCAGAGATTCCTGTACCCAGGCAGCAAGAGATGGGAATCCTGGAGGATAGGTCCAGAAACCCGTATTGGTTCCTGAGAGCGAGAGGTCACCAACCGATGAAATTTGGTGGGTAAGGGTTGAAAAACCGATCCAGTCCACGCCGAACGGCGAATCCATGAGTAACGGTAAGGTGAAACAACTGAGGATCACTGTAGACGCTAGAGCGAGTCTCCACGTGTTTCTCTGATTTTGCAGCCAGCGTTGTGCGGAAACTTCGTCGCTGATGGCTTCTTCAGGAGTTCCGTACACTTCACCATGCATTGCTCGTTCCAACTTTTGCCAAGATGTGAGCGTTTGAGCCATTTTCTTTCTTGTTCGAAGTTGAGTTACTGCGAGGGTGTTAATCAACAAAAGAAGAGCACACATCAGCCCCCATGTCCACAGACCTGACAGCAGAACAAGGCCCGACAATCCGTACACCAGCAGCAGGCCAAGTGCCGGAGCGAGAGCAAATTTTCGCAGTTTGTCTGCACTCGCATCAAGCACCCTACAGAGGGCATATCCAGGTAGGAAGGTCACCAACAGCAGAAGGGCCGCTGTCAGCAACATAACATACACTTTCAGCCTTAGGTTTTCATTGTTCGGCTAACAATCAAATGAAAGTGGCCGGTCACAGTGGTATGGTCAACCCACCGATGGGCTTTCACCAAGTCATTGAACTTCCTGATGAATATTGGGTGTTTGACTTTTCCAAAGGGCCCCAAAGTGATTTTGAGAACCCGTTTCCGTATTCGATTGGTAAATACGATGAAAAGCGACCTGGGATGTATACGACGCCTCTCTTTGGAGGTGTACGTAATCATCACGTTGGGTTGGATATCGGTGCGCCGGAGAACACTCCAGTCTATGCTTTCAGTGACGGAGTAATCCATTCCTTTGGTGATAATTCGGAAGACGGTTCATACGGACCAACCGTCATCACCGAACATACCGTTTCTTTGCCGGTTCATGTTGGCTCAAAAGAAAAGACAGCACCAGTGAACTTTTGGGTTCTTCACGGTCATCTTTCAAGAGCGAGTCTTATCGGTTTGGAAGTAGGTCAAAACTTCAACGCAGGTGATCGAATTGCATCCCTTGGAGGTAAGCATGAAAACGGTGGTTGGGCGCCCCATCTCCACTTGCAATTGTCCATCAATGAGCCAACGCATCATGACTTACCTGGTGTTGTTGATGACGGTGAACGGGCACAAGCTTTGATTGATTACCCCGACCCCAGGCTGATTGTTGGTCCGGTTTATTGAACCGATTCCAAGTGTGCTTTGAGCGCCAAAATCGGGCCAATTGCTGCGGGGTCTTTTCCGTGCAGCAGTGCTAGAGCAATTGAAATCCAATCCATCAATATACACAAGTGAAGCATTGATTCAAGCAGCGTGTTACCTTCACCTGCAATCTTCCAAGCAAAATCTGTGGTGGCGTGTGCAACCATCCAGTCCATGCGTTTGGAGACTTGGCGATGCATGCCCTGCCAAGTAAGCAACAGTAAAACATGATCCACAGCTGAAGCATCTTGGTCGGCTCCAACTCCACCCCACGCAACGCTTTCATTGTGGTTCATTTCAGGAATCACACCAACACGGGCGAACCGTGCTGAATTCTCGTTGAGCTGGTTTTTGAAACGATTGAGAGCGGATTGCAATTCGGTTGGGCCAAGTAATGCGATGGGCCGTTCAAGCATACAGAGTGCTAATTGAGCGACATCTCCATCCGGGTCGTTGAGGATGTCAAAGCCTTCAGAAGCCAATTGGAGTCGGTCAAACATTGCCTCGTCTGCTCCTTCTCTTGGCTGCGGCAACACTCCGATGTGTCTTAACAAACCGAGTTGGCGGCTGAAGATGTGTCCAAATGCTGTACGAGGTGGTTGTCCTCCCACGGATGGGAGCAAGAAACATTTAGGGTAGATTTCTGGAAGTCCTGAGAGAACGCCACCTGTTGAAATCACAACGGTTGTTGCTCCAAGTTTGAGTGCAGTTTCGGTTGCTTCAAGCGCCTCCTCAGTATTGCCGCTGTGGGAGGTGGAAAGGACCAACCATTGGGGATTCCACCATGAGGGTAAGACGTAATCGCGTTGAATGATGATTGGTATGGTGCCATGAAAACTTGACAGGGCAGATATGAAATCTCCACCTGCCGCTGAACCTCCCATTCCGAGGCAAAGAACACCGTTCCACTTCGTTTGTCCAATCTCGTCCATCCAGGGGAAATGCTCAGTTGTTGCGTGGGCAACTCCAGCGCGTAAATCCTTGACAAACGCACGAGTAAGGTCGACCATAGATTCATTGTCGAGTGCCTTTGCAAGGTCGACTAAACTCAATTCCTGTTGAGTCTTAACATCTCCGGGCATTGAAGGTGAACCGCCGTTTTCCTTCATATCGACTTCCCCTCATCGTGTTCATCGCAACCGAGTTTGTGCAATGCTAGCCATTCACCGTCGATGCGAACCAGTCGAAGTTTTTGCCTTGGGACATGGTCCCAAGCAACCCTTACTTCCGACATGTTCCAGTTGGATGGGTCGAGGAATTCAGCGACCGATGAGTCTTCGTTGATGATGTCCACGACCACATGATCCTTCATTTGAGCAATGACATTTGAAGATTCCAAATCCCTCCATGTGGCTCCAGTACGTTCTTGGCGATCAATACGAGACATAATGGCTCCGTCTTTTGTCCATGTTGCCGGTCGCCAGTAACGGTCTCTCCATCGCAAAACATCTCCGATGTCGTAACCAGGTTTGCGGTAAAGCAGCGTTAATCGTGTGACGTCAATACCGTCTTTTCGCCCCACCGTAGAATTTGATTCAGCTACGTGGCCTCCGTATTCGTTGACCAGATGACGCCCCCATGTTCGAGCAAGGCCCTTGCTGCCCAGAACAACGTCATAGCCTCCAGTAACTGGTCCTTCCGAGGTGATGAAAAACATCGGGTCATCGGATAAATCCTCAATGACCTTGTCAAGCGTTTGACGCAGCGTTGTGAACTCGTCTTCAGAAAGACGACGGCCGGTTGAACGCAATTGTACAGTTGCTTCAAAGTAATTTCCAGCTCGTCGAGTGCAAGTAAGGCAAACTCCGTTTGCCATTCGAGCCCGCATGGTGTGTTCTTCTTTGAACAGAAGGTCTTCAATGACACCTTCAACTTGCAAATGAAGCAATGTGTGACGGTCGGAAACCGTTCTTGTCTCTAGGGCTAATCCGACATCTTCCGCATCCTTGTGAAATTCGACATGCCGTTGAATCAATTCGTCCCAAATTTCTTCTTCTGAAATATGAACCCATTTCCCTTGGATTTCAACGATACCGCACCGGGCGCAACGCACCCATGGGATGTTTTCAGGAACTTGTACCAGCTTAATTCGCTTTCGAACGCACGGTTCACACATCCGGTCTCCGTACAATGGAGGGTCTGCTCCGCAGACCAAACAAAACTCACGCCCAAGCCCTTCGATAGCAATCCCTCAAGTCGTTGGGTGAATCCATCCGCTTTCAATCTGTAGCATCATCCGCCGCCTTAGCAACGGATTGCTCGGCTACGTCATCTGCTTGCGTTGCATCCAATCCAATACTTGCCTCAACTGCTTCAAGTCGTTGTTCAATCGAGCGGCTACGAACGACAACAGTCCACGTCCAAATGGCAAGTCCGGCAATCATGCCAAGGTAGGCGACGGTGAGGTATACAGTTCCTTCCAAATTAATTTCCTCCATCAAGTGATTTTTGAGCGCTCTCAAGGCGTTGCTCAAGATGCGTGATTCTCATTGAGATGAGCATGTGTCCGATGATGAAGAGGGTAAATGAAAGTGCTCCAATAAGCAGAACAAGGGACATATCCGACTGAAGGGAACCACCGTCATCACCTGCGGCAATAACAGGCCCTGGATGCCGTATTTGCCAGATTCTGGTTGCAATGTAGGTCAATGGAACGAGAACAAACCCGAACAATCCAAACGTCGAAAAAGTGTCTCGTGTTTCAACCCCATCGGGCTGACTTTGCCGTCCAAGCACCAAAAACAAGGCGAGTAGGGTGAGCAGTCCAAAGGTGTTGAGTCTCACATCGGTCCAATCCCAAGGCGTCCCCCACTCAGCAGCACCCCATACGCATCCTGACCAAACGGTCATCAAGCCGCACGCTAGACCTGCTTCTGTTCCCGCTACATGCAGGCGCCAGCCCACTGGACTGCGTTTGAAAAACCACAGTGCCGAGCCGACAAAAAGAACGCCAAAGGCAATGAAAGCAGCCCATGCAGAGGGGACATGCCAGTAGAATATGCGTTGGGCTGCAGGAGATTCAAAGGCGTTGATGGACACGCTTGGTGCCCAATTTAGTCCGAGATACAGCGTGGTCATGATGCCGAGAAAGCCCACGCCGAGCAACATTTCTGGAACTCGACCTCGCATGATATTCTCTCCATGCTCTCCTTCTTGAACTTGGGTGTTCAAAGCGTTGCCGTATACTCGGCTACCAAGGCCCAAGGAAGGATAAGTATCGGCAAAAGGAGTCGGAGGAATACGGCGTTTGGTCGGGCAAGACGGAGGGTGTTTATCTCAATAAATCGAACGGAGGCCATCGTTAACCATAGAACCAGAGCACCAATCATCGTCACCTTCCAATCAAATCCTCCGAGGAACACAACCGTTCCTATCGCAGTAAAGATCACGCCGGTAAGCGGTGCAAACAGGTCTGCAGAAGGCAATCGTTGAACGTTCGCTCTCCACCAATCAACTGCCCTTTGTTCTCTGAGCAGGTAGAGCACAGGATCTCCGGCAAGGCCAGCTGCAAAGGGTGCAGAAAGTACAAAACCAACGAGCAGCGTTTGATTCTCGATGTTGCTTGGGTCGACAAAGGCCATGAGTGTTCCAAGAACCAGAAGTGCAGTGAGTCCGTTTCGAGCCAACCCCGCACGTGTTGAACGAAGATAGCGATTACCGGCTCTGGCTGCGACCAAAGTCTGCGGTTCAGGATGACCGATTGCTGTCCAAGTTTTATCATCGGACGGCTTGTGTTCGACTTCCTCCTTGAGGTCGTGAAGTCGAGTTGCACATTCAAGCATTGACGGGTGGTGGGAAGCGATCAAGAATCCATGACCCGCTGAACGAAGTTGACCGATGGTGGAAACAAGCGTCTGCACCGCCGATTGGTCGAGGCCTGTTGCAGGCTCATCAAGTAGAATTAATCGTGGCTTGCTTGACAGCATGGCGGGAAGCAGTCCTGAAATAACGGCCACTTTCCTTGCTTGACCGCCTGATAATTGTCCGATTCGGTCGTGCTTACGATGAGCAAGTCCGTACGATTCAAGAATTGGAGTTACATCGGTCGTCATTTGTGAAAGTGCACAAACCGTCATGAGATGGTTTTCGACCGTTTCATCACCAATCAATCCGTTGCTCTGCAGAGTGAGGCCGAAGGGGATTTTCGGTAAGTTACGCCTTCCTTCAGCGTCGAGCACCAGCGTATCATGGTGGAATACAGAACCCTTTTCCAGCGGTAAAAGACGGGCGCTGCTTTCGATGACGGTCGACTTTCCTGCGCCGTTTTCGCTGTGAAGCACCACCACATCACCCGACTTGATTTCAAGGTGGAATGAGGACAAAACTTTGTTCATGCCACGAGAGACCTCAAGGTCCTCGAGCCGAAGCAACGTTTCTGCCATGGATGTCCGAGATTGCAGACCGACATCAAACCTCCCATTCGGCCCCAGATTCCCAATGGACTCAAATGAGTGGCCTGTCTAGCACTTCCATGACCACCGTGATGTCCTTGTTCGGCACATCCGAATGGTTCTTGCTCAGCGTTTGGTTCGTCGCCCTTGCTTGGCCAATTTTTTACGCTCTTCGACACAAGACATCTCTTGCTCTATCCATCACAGTGAGTTTGCTTCTTGGATATCTCATTCAATACTTCGGACTCTTTGCAATCTCCAGAGGCTGGGTCGGAGGATGGCTTTGGTGGGATTTTGTCCTCATTCCAAATCGCGCGCTTGATATTGCTTGGTTTCACACGTTTTTTTCAGCAGGATTCCTGCACGGAGATGCATTGCACGTCTTAGGGAATATCCTGGTGATTGCATTGGTTGGTGTCCCTCTTGAACAACGGTTGGGTGTGCGGCGATTCGCGGCAGTATACGCGATTGGTTTATTCGGCGGTTCATTCGCTTGGTATGCGTTTAATTCAGCGTCGGGGACTCCTTCTTTGGGTGCTTCTGGTGCGGCGTTTGGACTGTTTGGGGCTTATCTTGCAGGCTGGCCCAAAGACGAAATACCGTTCCCACTCATTTTGATTCGGAAATGGCCAGTGCTCTACATTGCCATGTTTTATTTTGGAATGGAGATCTATCGTGCCTACGCTACAATGGGTCTAAACCAAGCCAGTGATGTTGCACACATGGCTCACCTTGGAGGCTTTTTAGCAGCCTATATCTTACTCCCGCTCGTTGCCAAAAATGGCCCATACGCCCTTGGAGTGGAAGATGGCGGCCCATCCTCGACGGGCAGCGAACGTTCACGGCTCAACCAAATCAAAAGTTCGATGGTTGATATGTCGAGTTTAGAAGACCCTTGGACTTCACGCGGAATGGACATTCCACGGCATATTCGTGATCCATTGCGAAGCCTAATGGCATCGTCGGATGAGCCTGAAACTCGCATTGCATGGATGGAACACCTTGCGGATGCAGCAGAATGTCCAACCTGTGGAGCAAGTCTCGGTATGGTCGAGCGGAAGAACGGTCCACAAATTCAGTGTTCAAAGGAACCTGAACATTTCCTTTGGCCTGAGTGACGGCACCTTCCCCAAGCCCCCTTAGGGGGCTGGGGAGTGGACAGTTGAAGGATAGGCTCAAAGGCGTGGTGTTTGTGCATAAGTCGGAAGTGAGCAATTTGCAACAGTCAATGTCATGGAAATCGCGCCGCATTTCTTTCTTCTTGGTTCTGGTTTTTTTGGTTGCTGACCTCGGCGTTTTAGCCAACGAATCTGAACCAACAGTATTCTTCGAGGAGACACCAGAATATTCTGAGCCGATTCTTGTCGACGGTCTGCCGCCATTGATGTGCGGTGAAGAGGTATGTCTGCGACCTCTTCGAGACATTGACCGTGATGGACGTTTCTCGGCTGAAGACGACCAGTGGTGGCAATCCTATGGCCCTGATTTGGATTGGAACGGAATGGATGACCGCCTCCAACGGGTGCTCGCAGGCTCCGAATCCGTTTCACCAACCGCAATTATTGGCCCGGATGGCCGCAAAACCGTAGCAATCATTGTCGATTACGCATGGCGGGCAAACGGTGCTGAAATCGAGACGCTACGTTCTGTTCTCGATGCGCACGGATGGGTCGGTGAAGACGGTGGAGCTTGGTTCCAACAACTCGAGGACATCGATTCGGTGGCCGTTGACAAGGTGCCAGTATCGGCTCTCATGGACCTTTATTCTCTTCACGGCGTCGTGGTAATCGAAATGCAAAACGTCATGATACCATCCAACGATGTTGCATCCAAAGCGGCTCGTGCACGGCCTTCGGACGTCTATTCTTCAACTGCTTATGAGCGAGATTACATCGGGAATGGTGTCGTTGTTGCGGTTCTGGATACCGGTGTGGATAATGAACACGAATCACTCAACGATTTCGACGATGAAAACGATGCTCCAGATGAGGACCCACTCTCCTACAACGACCACAAGTGGGTCGCTGGATACGATGCTACTTCCTCAGCATCGAGCGTCGATGGCACCCAAGACCCAGATGATGGAAATGGGCATGGTACGCACGTTGCCGGTTCTGCTGTAGGTACTGGAGACAGCAGTCGAATCCACATGGGTACCGCTCCGGGGTCCTATCTTGTGGACATCAAAGTACTGACCGATACAGGCGGTACCAACTCCCAAGCATCTCTCAACGGTATTCAATGGTTAATTAACAATCAAAACACGGACTGGGGCCACAATTCTTCCACTCGAGGCATCCAAGTCGCTTCAATGTCGTTTGGCTCCGCCTCCACTCCGTTGAATCCTGGCGATCAAGGAGACAATGGCAGTGGTTCCGAGGCTCGCCTGGTGAACGATGCGGTCAATGCATCAATCGTTTGTGTCATTGCCATGGGCAACGATGGTTCGAACCGAGTCCCTTCACCGGCAAGCGCTGACAAAGCAATATCCGTCGGCGCTGCTACTGACCGCGGCACGATTAATCGCACCAATGATAACGTAGCCGATTATTCCAATACGGGCCCTCGGCTTGATGATGGCGATGATGACGAGTGGGATGAACTCAAACCCGACATCACCTCATTCGGCTCAGGTATTATGTCGGCATCTGCTCAAACCGGTTCGACGTTCCCAGGGCAACCATCCAAGCCCTTAGCCGGCTCGGAATACGATGAAAAAGACGGCACAAGCATGGCAACTCCGATTGCATCTGGGGTTGTGGCATTGATGTTGCAAGCAGACCCCTCTCTCGAACCTCAAGAAGTCAAGGACATTCTCCGCAACTCATCTGAAGCACGAGGTTCGGCAAGTGAGCCAAGCGTTTCAGACCGATGGAACGATGAATGGGGCTTTGGCCTTATCGATGCATCATGCGCCATCGATACCGTTCTCGACAAAGCCTGCACACCTCTTGAGGGCGGTGGAGGCATCATCGACCCACCTCCATCCGGAAACGGTACAAGTTTCGATACACAAATCTCGAGACCATCCAACGGCACTTGGTGGATTGAGGGAGATTTTGCTCGCATCGCTGGAATCACCGATGACAATCAGGACGGTGACGATTACTCAAAGGTACAAATTCGAATTGAACAATATCTTGAATCAGGTACCGTTCGTGAACTCCAAAATTGGGTTGACGCAGGTGGCGACGTATCCTCATGGTATCTCGATGTCTCAGTCAAAGACAGTTGGGTTCGTCAAGACGAAGATTATGTTTTGATTCTTGCTCGAGCAATTAACGATGAAGGTGAAGAATCTGCAATCGATGCGCGATGGATTAACATCGCTCGAATGGCGGTGACCATTGCCGGACCAGCAATAGGTACTGCACTCCAGGGTACAGTCGATTTCAGCGGCACCGCTGAAGGTGTTGAACACGATGTTTTGGAATACAAAGTCGATAACGGCGATTGGCTGGTCGGAAAAGAGCTCGACTCTCTGGATGCTGGCTCACAAGACTGGTCGTTCTCTTGGAACTCAAACTCGGTCGATGATGGTTCACACCGTCTTAATTTCAGAATGGTAAACCAAAGCGGGGTCAAGACCGATGAAGTTCGACGGACCTATACCGTCGATAATCAGCCCGCTGCTCCTGACTTTCAATTTCAAGGCAGCGTCGAAATTATGGATCAAGACCTTCCAGTGTTTTCAGCAGTAGCCGGTTCAGTTTTGGAAGTCGACTTTACGATTATGAATGTGGGCGACCTTGATGCGAACGATGTCTTCATTCAACTCAGTGCAATTGGAAGCCAATCGGAAACGTATCCTCGAGAGACTCGCATCTCCACTCTTGCTGAAGGTGAAAGTCAGCAAGTTACTCTGTATTGGTGGGCCACTCAAGCCGGTACTCAAGAGGTCACGATTACGATCGACCCGAACAACCAACAAGGCGACCCAAACCCATCGAACAATGTTTACACCTTTTCCTTTGAAGTTGAAGAGAGGCCAGTTGAAGCAATGCTCCGTTTCCTTCCGGGCTCGGTCACAACCGACCCTCGCATCCCTCTACCCAACACTCCGTTCAATATCGATGTTCGAATTGATAACCTTGGGCAAACTGAAGCCACGCAGTTGAGCGTACGTCTCGAACGCTGGACTTCCAACGGGTGGGATCCAATTGCAACCGATGAAATAGGTTTCATCGTTGGTTCTGCAACCGATTCTGGAAATGCTTTCGCTGAGTTTTCAGAAGTGGGACAAGATCTCGGTTCGGTAAAATACCGCGTTTTGGTTGAGGGCAACGGTGTCGAGTCAGAGTTCAGTATCCACCGTTTTACCGTCGTTATTGATGATGCAAGTTTAGGCTCCCAAGTGAGTATTTCCCTTTCGCAAGGCGAAGTCCCTATCGATTTCATTGGAATGGAGGAAGGTGGCTTATTGTTCACGACCCGCAACGGCGAACTCCACGTTCGTTCAGTAACCGCTTCCATGGCCATGCAGGCTGATGTGATGCTCGAAGAGAAATGGGGTGGCGAATTAGCAACGACTCTCCGTGAAGACGGTCTAGTCCACGCTGTTTGGAACCGGAAAACAATCAGTCCAGATGGCTATACGCTCACGGATTTGTCCTTGACATCACTGACTCGACTTACTGAAACGACACCAACCGTTCACCTCATGCCCGCTATCAAACTCTCAGAGGGTTCGTATTGGGGACTGGCACTTACCGAATACGATGGAGAGATGGTGCTTGCAGGTTATCACCGAGATATTTCGACCGGTGGTTCTTGGCAAGACATCACATCAATCTTCACGATTGTTTCCTCAAACCCGGACAGTACATCTTCATGGAACCCCCCGAACATTGTTCTTTCCGATATCGATATCCGCCCATCGCAAGGAGATCAGTTGGCCATCGGTTTGGGCGAGGAAAACATGCATATCCTGTACCAGGAACTTCGAGATGATGTGACTGGCATTAACCGAGTAGGTCTAATGTACACGCACGGAGACCCATCACTTACTTCATGGGGATTCCAATCTTCCGTTGGAGATGAGGCGCAAAATGCTCGAATGGTTGTTCTAACCGACGGAAACGAAGATGTTCTGGTTGCGTCATGGATTGAAGGACGGGGCAAGAGTGCATCAGTAGCACACCTCGTGACCGACAATTCTTGGTCAGATGAAGTCGTCCGCATCAATGCACCTGGTGTGCAAAACATTGAATTGAATCCAACATCGGATGGCGTACAAATTTATTATGATGAAATCAATATTTATGGTCCAGTGACTCGTTATGGCCTACTTTCAGATTCCTCAAATGGACAATCCATCGCTCTATCAAATATTCTCACTGAAGGTTTCCTCGAAGGGCAAGCTGGACTTGAGTTTGATGGAATCATGCTGCTTTCAAGCGCCAGTGGTTCTCTCAAAATGCGAACAGTTGCCGATATCAGCAACAACAACAACATCAAGGAAGAAGAGACTTCGGGGATTCTTGATACCATCCTTGCCCCACTTCCAGGTTCCAAGGACACTCAAATCTTGATTCTGGGCGCGACTTCAACTCTGTTCTTCATCTTCCTCGCCGTCATTGTTGTCTCTGTTCGCTCGTCTCGTAAAGAAGAAGAATTATTTGCAGTACTCGATACAACCGAACAAGAAAGTTCCGATGCCCTTGAACTGATGATTGCACCGGTCGGCGACGAAGGCCCCCTTTTGGCAATTGATACTGAAGCGGAAGACTTGGTTGTGGATATGGCTGCTCCAATGACCGTTGTTCTCGATGAACCAAGTTTGGCTGATACGCTTGAAGCCAAGAATGATTCAGGCGTGGGTAATTCTCGACTTGATCGTCGCATGAAGCGTAAGCAACAACGAGAAGTTTCGGAGATGGTCGAAAACCTCACACTGCCTCCGCTCCCTGGAATTCCACCTGTTGCAATGCCACTGCCTTTAGAACAGCCAGCAACACTCGTTGCAGAAATAGACGCTACTCTACCGCCACTGCCTGCGTTGGATGGTTCGCTTCCTCCTTTGCCAGGAATGCTTCCTTTGCCAATGATTGCACCACCCCAACGTGACGTGACATGCGATGAATGTCAGGCTAAGTTTACGGTCAAAGACATGACCTTGTCTCGCGTGAAGTGCCCGATTTGTTCGGCAAATGTACAATTTTGAGGGTTTGTTATGTGCGGTATTTTTGGTTATCTTGGCCCTCGACAAGCCTCTCCAATACTTCTGGACGGCTTACGCAGGCTCGAATATCGGGGTTACGACTCGACCGGTATTGCCGTCAAAAGTGGCGGTATCCAAATCCATAAGAAAGTGGGAAAGGTCGGAGACCTTGAATTGGTTTTACCAGATGAAATACCTGGCACACAAGGTATTGCTCATACCAGATGGGCAACCCATGGAGGGGTTACGGATGCCAATGCACACCCTCATGAATCCGCTCAGCGGAAGGTAGTCATTGTCCACAATGGAATTATCGAAAATACGCGACAACTCCGCGCCTCTTTGACCGTTCAAGGCGTGGAACTGCAAAGCGATACCGATTCTGAAGCGCTCGCTCACATTATCGAACGTGAACTCAGCGTCGATAACGACCCAGAGAATGCCGTGCGTAGAACCTTGCATCAAGCGCGTGGGACTTGGGGTCTCTGCGCCCTGTTTTTGGAACATGATGTCATCGTTTGTGCTCGAAACGGCTCGCCTCTCATTATTGGACAAGGTGACGATGAGATGTTTGTCTCCAGCGACCCTCATGCGCTATCGCCCTACACACAGCGCGTGGTTTTCCTTGAAGATGGTGAAATGGCAACTCTTACTCCAAAATCGATGACTCTCTCAACGCTCAAAGGCAAAAACTTCGATGCCAGTATCACGGTCTTAGAAGAAGGATGGGGCGAAACAGAACTCGGTGATTTCCCTCACTTCATGCTCAAGGAAATTTACGAACAACCAGACGCTTTACGCCACTGCATCAGTGGACGGCTCGACCGAGTCCGTGGTAACGGACGCCTTGGTGGCCTCAAACTTGAACCTCGAGATTTAGCCAATATACCTCACGTGAGGCTGTTGGGTTGCGGTACAGCATACAATGCAGCCGAAATTGGCCAATTGATGATTGAAAAATTAGCACGTATTCCAGCAGTGGCTCACATCTCCAGTGAGTTCCGTCATAACGATCCAGTGATTAATCCGAACGCTTTGCACTTTGCTGTCACGCAATCAGGTGAAACCGCAGATACCCTGTCAGCTGTCAAAGAAATACAACTCAAGGGTGGAAGCGTATATGGTGTGGTAAACGTAGTTGGTTCTTCCATCGCCCGTGAATGTGGCAAAGGCGTTTACATCCATTCTGGGCCTGAACAGGCTGTAGCCTCAACCAAAGCATTCTCCAATATGGTGGCTGCACTTTCGATGTTCGCTCTGCAAGTTGGACGCTCGAGAGCGACCAGCAAAGAACAGGGGAGGGACTTAATCAATGGTCTTCAAGAGATCCCTCACTTAATTGAGGAATACTTGGAAAACCAAGGTCCTATTCTTGAAGCGGTTGAGATGATTAAAGATGCGAAAAGCGTACTTTTCCTTGGACGAGGCATTTCAGCACCCGTGGCCAAAGAAGGCGCACTCAAATTGATGGAAATAGCCTACATTCCTTGTTTGGCTTATCCAGCCGGCGAAATGAAACACGGACCGATCGCTCTGCTTGAGGAGGGCAGTCCTGTCGTGTTCATTGCACCAAACGACCACGTCAAAATAAAGACAATTTCGGCAATCCATGAATGCCGAGCTCGTGGTGCTAAAATCATCCTCATTCACGAACAAGGAGACGATATTGTCGAAGAAGCCGATATCAGTATCCCAGTGCCTCGAGTTCACTCGATGCTCTCGCCGTTGCTAACTGTGATTCCAACGCAGCTGATTGCATACCATACTGCTCTTGCACGTGATTGTGATGTTGACCGGCCTCGAAATCTGGCGAAGTCCGTCACCGTTGAGTAAAGTTTCAAAGAATCGAGAATCGCTGTTCTTCTTCTTTCCAATTGAACGGCCTGTAACCAAGTCGGTGGTTGGTGTGTCGCATTTTGACAACACCGAGTTTACGAGCAACGTCATCACCGGACCGCTCCATCACCAAGTGAACTACTCCGTCAGCCAAGTAATCTTCAACACCATATTCTCCGAATTGTTTGTGATCATCACCGGTCATTTCACAGATGAAGAAGGAGGTCAGCCCAAGTCGGCGAACCGCTTCAAACAGTCTGAATATCTCGTCACGAGGATTTTCCATCTTCGTCAGGGTAAAGAATGCACCCAGTGAGTCAAAAACGAGCAACTCGAACCCAATTGATTCTCGATACGATGTCAGTTGCTTGATGAGTTGACCCATCCAATCGACGCGGTTGCTCATTCCTTGTTCATCGAGTTGAACACGCAAGTCGGATAAGTCAATAATCGCAATTCTGTTGCTAACACGCTTGTCTTCGATGTTCATGCCCATGTTGGACATGTGTGAGCGAAGTGAATCTTTTCCTTGTTCTAGCGTGACGTAAATACCGCTGGTTTCACCGTATAATACGGCGTTGTAGAGCATGGAAAACGTGAGACTGGATTTCATTGCACCGGATGCGCCAGCAACAATACAGATATGCCCTTCAGGAATTCCACCTTGCATATTTTCGTCTAATCCTTCAATATGTGTTGGGATTCTTGCAATCTCACTCATGTCTGCACCGGTTGGTGGTATACCGTATGACTCTTCAACCTCACCCCTTGATTCCATGAAGGTGATTCAATGATGTGCAAAAACCCAAAGGCATTCCTCCATGTGGTTTGACCGGGGAGTTCCATGAACGTCTGGCTTGCATCTCAATCTGAACGTCGTGCCTCAATGCTTACTCCGCTTTTTCCATCGCTTGTATGCAAAGGATTTGTCGAGCTTGATGAAACACCACTTCCCGGTACAGTCGACCAACAAGTGTTGTCCATTTGCCACAAAAAAGCTGCTGCAGTGGAAGACGAACACGGGTATGACCTTGTCATCGTCAGTGATACTCTGTTGGCTGACCCTGATGATATGGAACATACCCTCGGGAAGCCAGGTGATTCTGTAGAGGCCGCAATGATGCTGCATCGTCTTTCAGGTCGTCGGCATCAAGTTTGGTCAGCAACAGGAATCCAAGTGATGGGGCAATGGAGATTCTTTGTGGAACATTCGATTGTCGAGTTTGAAGATTTATCCGATGAGCGTTTGGTGGAACTTGTTCTCAGCGAATCATGGAAAGGAAAAGCCGGTGGTTATGATTTGGCAGGCCCAATGGGCTCTCATGCATCCCTTGTCGAAGGCAAAGAATCAACCGTTTTGGGTATTGCAGGCGAAGCAATGGAGATTCTGCATTCATTT
>JABGTJ010000120.1 GCA_018691345.1 Methanobacteriota archaeon | reverse complement strand
CCAGAAACAACGTCGAAAGGCGAATGTTTTGAGGGATGTAGCAAACCAAAATGAATGGAATGACAGCCCCCCTACCTTGGAACAGCGAGAGGGTATTCTCGAAGTTTTTGGTGAACAAGATCATTCCAATTACGGTGCGAGAACCATTCCGTCAAAGTCAATTGTACAAGTCGATCGGAGTGAGCGTATCGGGGAAGATGTTGCGTTAACGGATCGATTGGAAGCCGCTAAAAACGCCCAAAAAGCACCACTGCAGTCGAAAGAAACCGTGGAAAAGGAAATATTCGAAGAATTGCAGAACCAAAGAAAGGAGTGGAAAAAGGTTCTTTCCGAGGTTGACGAGTTACTCGATGATGATAATTAATGAAGAGTGGTTAATTATTTTACAGTTTATAAAAAATATATATGAATTATACCCTCATAAGCGGGAAATCTTAGAGTAATTTACTGCTTGGATTTGTAGTAATTTCTGGGATGTGCAGTTCGTAAGTTATTCTCTGAGTGCCTTTCCCTTTGGATTTTTTACCAGTGATTTCAATATGTCCGATTTCTCCAAGTTGGCCAACGTGCGTGCCCGCACAAGGGCATAGGTCGAGATTATCACCTATTTTCACAACCCTCAACTCTTTGACGGATGGTGGTAAAAGATCCATGTTTGTTCGTTCAGGTGGCATCTCAGAATTGACTTCCTCACGTGTCATTGTGGAATCGGTTACGGGATGATTCGCATCGATAAGTTCGTTCACTTGCCTGGTAATTTCTTCAAGCATTTCGGGAGTAAAGGAAATCGGATTGAAATCAATTCGAGAGCGGTCGTTGTGGATTTGGTTTCCAACGGTCCGAGTGCCGTTAAAAGATTCGTATACGACGCCCGAAACGAGATGTTGCGCGGTATGCATACGCATGTGGGCGTGTCTTCTTTGCCAATCCACCGAGCCGTGAATTTCATCACCGACTGAAAATTGGTGGTCGTCTCCAACAGAATGGAATATTTCATTTCGGCCTCGTACCTCTTCGACTGCAACGGTTCCATTTGGGCCGCTTATGGTGCCAGTGTCCCAATTTTGGCCACCCCCGAGTGGATAGAATAGGGTTCGGTCAAGAACGATTGTGTCGTCCTGTACGGCTGTTACTACTGCACTGAAGTCCGTAAAATACCCAGATTCGATGCTGTTGAGGTACAATCGTTCAGTCGCCGCCATAGACGAGCCAAGTTGTTTACCTTTGAAGAGGTTTTCAGGCTTCGAGGGGGTCGTTTAATTCCCCTTTTTCATCCAATACGAGAGAAGGGGTTTTCCATGCACGGTGGAGTGCTATGGTTGACTGCCACAAAGCTCTGAAGAGTCCGAGTTCTTCATATTTCCATCCGCGTTCTTCAGCGTATTCTTTCACAAGTGGCGCTGCTTTTGGAAGGTTGAAATGTGACATAGCAGGTAGAAGGTGGTGTTCAATCTGGTAATCAAGGCCAACGAAGAAAAACGAACCAATAGGTCCGAGTTTAATTCGGCGCGCTGTTTCAATTTGTAATCGCCAGTTTTGATCGTACTCTGTGATAATTGGGCGGCCAGCATGACCTACAATGAAAATTGCTGTAAGGAATGTACCAACTAAACCCCATAGCAGGGCGTAAAATCCGAAGGTAACTTGCCACGATATGCCAAGCAATATTGGTAAAACCAACCATAAAGAGAAGTGAACAAGAATCAAAGAAGTATCGAGAAGCCAGATTTTCGTGATTCTCTTTTTCTTCGATTTGAAAGGTTTGGTAGCGATGTATTTCAAACCATCAAAACGCATGAGGTGTCCGACAAGAAGTGATATCGGCCAGAACGTCCATCCTTGGAGATGTCGTTGGAAGAATTTTCGTACCGTACCGCTTGTCTTGTATTCTTCCTGACTAAAAGTAAAGGGCCACGAGTGAATATCTGGGTCCACATTGACCACATTAGGATGAGCGTGATGTTTGACGTTGTGCTTCTCTCGCCAATATTCCATGGAGAAACCAGCAAAAAGAGGGAAGATGATGGCGGCAAGAGATGTGTTGCCTACCTTCGATTGGCAGGCAGAAGAGTGTACGCCTTCATGTCCAGTCATTGCCAACGTTGTTGAGAAAAGAGCGGTAATCGGTATAAGCATTAGACCGAACTTTAACGGGAGATAAATATGGGCGCTGTACAGCGAACAAACCACAACCAGTAGAAGAATTGCTTTGATCCAAGACTTCATTGTTGGTTTGTCGAGAAGGTTTGCTTCTTTGAGTTTTTTTCTTAAATCAGCCAATGGATGTTCTGCCATTATGATACCCCCTGAGCACTGCTCTACGGCCCGTGGCGGGAGTGGGGGGATTTAAGGTGGTGTGCTCGAGAACACCTAATCACAGTTATTTATCTTGTTTACCACGCGGCGGCCTTCAATAATTTGGGCGTCAATGGTGCGGTTTTCTATAATCTTTGGGAGAAAACAAGTGATGGTTTCAATCCAACCTCTGCGTGGAGTCCAAATGGGAACCTCTTGCCAAACTTCGGTGAGACCTTCGTGACGTGGTAGAGAATAGGTGTTGTGGGGGAGGTTTGAACAATCACTGTGTAGTGATGTTCCTCCGTGCATGTGTATGAATTCACCAAAATCAGGAATTTGTATTTCATTCAAGCCGTTGAGATTATGCTCTTTAGAACCCGGTGCACTGTACGTCCATTGGCGATCGTCAACAAGATAATCACATTCAATTTGTCCGGAATCTTTGGAACCCGCCCCGATGTATTCGATCGCAACGCTGTCACCCGAATCGAAACACTCCGTGATTCGGGTTCGCGTAAAAATGTTCACGCCTTTGTAAGCTGCAATCGAGCCGAGATGTTTCAAGACCCATTCTGAACGAAGGGTATACCCTTCTGCGAACGGGTAGGGTTGTAAAAAACTCATTTGAGCAGAATCAAGGTATGACTCGAGTAAACTAAGATCACGAATGTGTCCAGGTGCTGTACATGGTAACCCTATCTCGGCGTTTAATTCAAAAACCGTAACTGTGTAATCTTCGCTCATTTCTATGGCTGAAATCATGTTTGATATCGTTCCACCAACAAAGACTACGGATTTCATTTTTCCACCTGCATTGATACAATGTCGAGAGCGAAAACCGGACATGAGGGGATACATAATTCACAATGCGTACAATTTTCTTCATCAACGACAGCGAGTCGATCAATCAAAGTAAGCACGTTGACCGGACACAATGCGATGCATGCTGCACAACCAAAACATCGATCTTCATCAACAACAAAGTTGTGTTGAAGTTGTCTTGGCATGATGTTTGGATGGTGGGGTAGTTCATCTCTTCTTCGCTTGAATTTAAAGAAATAGGAAGTTCCAGTGGATTTGATGTCAAGCGGAGGCTAAATTGTATTGAAAGATAGCGGTAAGTATGATGCTACATCATTGCCGATAGAGTCTCGAGGGGAAATGGAATAAGGAAAAGGTTTAGGAAAAAGGTATTCTATTCGGACACCCCTATGTTTCCGATGGAGAAGATTCATTGAACAATCGAGAGTATGCCGTAGAAGGGGATGGAAGAAAACGAGAGTATGCCCCGTAGAATATGGTCGCGACAAGCACTTAACTTAACCCTTTAACAATCAATGAAAATAGAGACTGAACCCTGAAACATAATTCCAATGGAAATGAAGGGGAGGGTGTCCATAAAAGAATCAAGTTCAAGACATGTAGCGTAGAGCAAAGTTCGATTGACATGGTTTTCTACTCTCCTGGTCGGACAAGCTCTTATCCAACTGAACATCCTGAAAAAGGAATGAGGTACCATTACTTGGGCGGAGGTGATGAAGTTGGTAACGTTGGGATTATGCTTGAAGATTCCCATCAAACACGATTACTCTTAGACTACGGTTTGGCTCCAACTACACCACCTCGCTATCCCTCTGAAGCACCAGAAGTCCGTGATGCTGTCATCACCCATTCACACGTTGATCACTTAGGTATGGCTCCATGGTTATGCGCTAATCATCGTACACGTCTGCACGGTACGGCATTAACAGCACAAATTTCAGAATTAATGTGGTACGATTGCCATAAAGTAAGTTCGATAGAAAAATACCCGCTTGCTTGGGACAAGCGAGACATTGACACAGCTCTAGATTCATGGAATATACACGCCTTCAACGAACCTTGGATGAAGGACGAGTGGAAATTAGAACTTCACAAAGCAGGACACATACCAGGTGCTGCAATGTTACATATCGAAACATCAGAACGAAAAATACTGCTGTCTGGCGACTTTGATACTCGCGACTCCCCTCTTACCAGCGGTGCTCAACCGGTTAAGACCGATACTCTGTTCGTAGAAGGTACATACGGTGGTCGCAATCATCCACCCCTTCAGGAAGAAGAATTAAGATTCGTCAACCATGTTCAACGCGTCATTGACCGTGGTGGCAAAGTGTTGATACCAGCGTTCGCAAATGGACGAACCCAAGACGTCGTTATGCGCTTGTACAAACACCTACCTCATCTTAACGTGCACGTTGATGGCATGGGGAAAAGAATAGCGAAGATGCAAATGAATCATCCAGAGACTCTACGTGATCCTGAAGCAATGAAGACAGCTTGGTCGTGGTGCCGAAGAGTTTCAAGTAAATCGGATCGAAAGAAAGCCTTAGAGGCAGATGTTATTGTTTCAACGTCTGGAATGCTTCAAGGTGGCCCTTCAATATGGTATCTGAATCGCTTGCGTCAAGATAACAAAAACGCCATTATATTCACTGGTTATCAAGCCTCAAACACAGGTGGTCGTAAATTACAGAACGAAGGAAAAATCAATATTTTTGGCAACGAGACGGATATTTCTCTCGAATGGGAATCCTATTCTTTTTCTACTCATGCTGGACAGAAAGAAATTGTTGATTTCGCCGCCGCCTGTGAGGCGGAAGAGGTGGTTGTGTACCATACCGACCCATCACACGCTCGACCTCCGCTGGTTGAAGAACTCGAAAAGAACGGACATATTGTTCACAATCCTGTGAACGGTATTTCTGAATATCTTGGTGAAGAATTCAGCCGAAGTAATTGAATACAACCACGCCAAGCGGTAGTTGATACCCATGGCGGCAAAGGCACCTAAAGGCTCCCAGCCCAAGAAGAGAAAGCGTAGAATGCGCCTCTCTTTGAAACAAAAGAAAATGAACGTCAAGGCTGACAAATATACAGATTCTCTTGGATGGTCGCAAGATGTTGGGCGTACTCTTGGTGATGCGCCTAAAGCCGCTGCACCTGAAACGCTCAAAGTCCAATGCGACATGTGCGGCTCAATGTTAAAAATCCCAAAACCAAAGAAATCACGTTACACCGTTACTTGCGCATATGCAGAGTGCGGCCACACAATGAACTTCGACTGAGGTCAAAGGATGGAACAGGGTTTTGCCCTCATTGCTCTTTGCATCGGCCTTTTTTTCATTTCCATATTGTATTCGAGTGTCGGCCATGGTGGAGCTTCCGGCTATCTCGCAGTTCTTTCACTAACGACGTACAGTCAAATGGACAGTGCGTGGTTGAAACAACATGCCTGGGTTCTCAACCTCGCGGTGGCCGGTATCGCCTTCTATCATTATTCGAAATCAGGCCACCACGTAGTATCCAAATCATTACCGTTCATCATAGCCAGCATTCCACTTGCTTTCATCGGGGGATATCTGAAGGTAGATGGAGTGATTTATGACACTCTCCTTTCTTTCACTCTACTTTATGCTGCGATACGGTTGATGATCAATGAAGAGAACTCAGTGGTACAGATTTCCGAACCAAAACCGATTCAAGCGTATTCCTTTGGCGGGGGGATTGGGTTCTTGAGTGGAATTATTGGTGTAGGGGGGGGAATTTTTCTTTCACCTATATTGCTCCTGAAAAAGTGGGCAACGCCGAAATCTGCAGCTGCAACAGCAGCACTGTTCATCTGGGTGAATTCAGCGGCAGGACTTCTTGGAGCCACAACCTCTGGACAACTCGTTCTTGAGACGTCAACTCTTCTTCCGTTTCTTCTTGCTGTAGGTATTGGCGGGTTGCTTGGCTCAAAGTATGGTTCACAACGGGCAAGACCGAAAACCGTACAAAATATTCTAATTGCCGTATTACTCATTGCTTCTGTGAAGCGAATAGTAGAACTTCTTGTTTAATCCCGATACCGAGAAAGTCAAACACACCAACCACTTGGAATGACCATGTCCGAGGTCCCATACTTTGTTTCGTATGATGAGGCTTTGACTATTCTTCGAAAACACACACTTCACATCGGAACTGAAACCGTTGCTTTGGATCACCTCTACAACAGAATCCTTGCTGAAGACCTTCAATCAACCGTTGATGACCCACGATTCGACAATTCGGCAATGGATGGATTTGCTTTTCGATACAGTGATTCTGTACAAACTCCCGCTGTTTTATCCATTAAACAGACTCTTCAAGCAGGTACCGAAGAACAACTTGTACACATTGAAACAGGCCAAGCTACACGAATCATGACCGGCGCACCAATCCCAAACGGAGCTGACGCAGTTCTCCCAATCGAACGTTGCTCAATCAGTGATGACGGTACAGAAGTTACATTGCATGAAGAGGGAAAAAAACACTTCATTCGAAAACAGGGAGAGAACCTCAAACGTGGTCAAACTGCACTGCCGAAAGGTACACTTTTTTCACCATCCTCGGTAGGCCTCTGTGCTACAATGGGGCACGCATCTGCAGAAGTATTCAAGAAAGCAACCATCGGGATTCTTCCTACTGGTGATGAATTGCAGTTGCCAGGTGAGGAATTATCTGAGAATTCAATCTATGAATCCAATTCTTTTGGACTCTCTTCCCTCGTACAAATGACCGGACACACGCCCCTCCGATACAATTCAGTTTTGGATTCGATGGATGCTTTACGGCAACAACTTGATGCAGCAGCATCTGAATGCGACTTCATCCTTACTTCAGGTGGAGTTTCAATGGGTGAATGGGACTTGGTGCGTAAGATCATGGAAGAAGAAGGCGACATTAAATTCTGGCGCGTGAAGATACGACCCGGCTCCCCCCCACTGTTTGGGTATTGGAAAGGCACGCCTTTGTTCGGACTTCCAGGAAACCCAGCAAGCAGCCATGTTGTTTTCCGAATGCTTGTAGCACCGTACTTACGTGCTTCTACTTCAGATGGTGGAGTTGAAGAAAAGCGAGTTCGTGTGCAGTTGGCCGAACCTTTCAAAACATCTCCAAACGACCTCATTCTCCGCAGAATACTCATTGATACATCTGGAGAAAACATGCTTGCCTATTCGACAGGATATCAAGGCTCAGGCAACCTCAACAGTTTGGTTTTAGCGGACGGTCTAACGTTGCTAGAACCAGGACATAGCGGCGAAAAAGGCACATGGTGCGACGCACTCATATTGTAGGTGGAAACATGAAATTCACATCAACCCAGGAACAAACTCTTCTCGAGGCTTTATCGAATTTCATGAATGAAACATCTCGTGGAAAGTTACGTAAAATGCTAACAGAAGGCCGAGTCCAAGTGGATGGAACCACCCAACACAAGGCTAAGTTCCAAGTTGGAACGGGTGTTCAAATTGAGATTTTAAGTCGGATTAAGGCGCAGGAAATCACCCCCCCGCCAGTCTCGAAACATAAGCGAGTGAACCTCAATGTAATTTGGGAAGATGAAGCGATCCTCGTTGTTGAAAAACCAGCAGGCCTCCTCTCTATTGCAACCGATAAGCTCGAAGTCGACACACTCCATTCTCGGTGCGTCAATTATGTGAGGCTCGAAGATGAACGAAACTGGTGTCATATCGTCCACCGCCTTGATCGTGATACTTCTGGCGTTATGGTTTTTGCACGGCACGAACGGCATAAAGAATACATCCAATCTCAATTTGCTGCACGCGACGTTCACCGAACGTACCATGCATTAGTCGAAGGTCGCCCAAAAAACAACAACGGCTCAACCAGAGAATGGCTCGTTGAGGACAAACATCTTCACGTCAAGAAAGTGAAATCAAGTTTTCACGGAGCAAAGGAAGCGATTACCCATTGGAGTGTCTCAGATACCGATAATCGCATCTCACTTATTCAAGTCAGCATCGAGACGGGGCGTCGCCACCAAATTAGGATGGCAATGCGGTCACTCGGGTGTCCAGTTGTTGGAGATGAATTACACGGCGCTGAAACAAATCCATTGAACCGGGTTTGTTTGCACGCTTCCGCCCTTGAATTCCTGCACCCAGAGAGCGATGAACCAGTTCGTTTTGAAGTTCCAATTCCACGAGGTTTTCACCCCGCTTGAACTTGAATCCACTCACTCAAGACTTACAAATCGAACTTCTCTCCCCTCCTTTTGATTTCGAGGTTTGGAAAGCAGGACTTGAAGAACCGTTGACGGCCCGTTGAGGGTGAGGGGCGTCTATGAGTCAACCAGGTGATGAAGGCTGGATTGAAGTTCGTGGTGCACGGACCCATAATCTCCAAGACGTAACCGTCAAACTCCCAAGAGGTCAATTTGTGGTTATTTCTGGAGTATCGGGCTCAGGAAAATCCAGCCTCGCCTTCGATACATTGTATGCTGAAGGTCAACGAAGGTATGTGGAGAGCCTCTCCTCCTACGCTCGTCAATTTATTGGACAGATGAAAAAGGCAGATTGCGATGGCATTGAAGGCCTCTCACCAGCAATATCCATCGATCAGAAACAAGGCTCTCACAATCCTCGTTCCACCGTAGCAACCGTGACTGAAATTCAAGACTATTTCCGACTGCTTTGGGCTCGAATTGGAAAACCACACTGTCCAACATGCGGCAGGGAGGTCGCTCGTAGAACGGTGCAAGAAATCGTCGACGACATCGTTTGGCATATGGAAGGCCATGCTATTGTTCTGTGGTCCCCGGCTGTTCGAGCTCGGAAAGGAACCCATCAAGACCTCTTCCGCCAACTCGTTGAACAAGGATACTTGCACGGCAAGGTGAATGGGCACGAAGTTGAATTCGAAAAACCCCCGGAACTCGACAAGAACTTCCGTCACGATATTGACGTACGAATTGACCGATTACGATGCACAAGAGAACGCCGCCAACGCCTCACAGAATCGGTCGAAGGGGCACTGAAGATTGGAGGAGGGACTGTCGCTATTGAAAGCCTTGAGGCACCCCCAGAAGATGCTAATCTTTCCGAAGGAACGCGCTCTCATTTTACCAAGCAAGGGGATACTGTGGCTTGGTCCGAAGATTTCGCATGTCCAGACCACGGTGCATTCATGCCCGAACTCTCTCCGCGAGTATTCTCATTCAATTCTCCTCTCGGAGCTTGTGGTGTCTGTCAAGGCCTTGGTGTCGAACGCCAATTCAACATCGACCTGATTGTCGATGGAACACTCACGGTATCCAACGGATGCGTACGCCCTTGGCGCCAATCCATGTCTCCGTCTTGGTATCGGCGTTTACTTGAACAGGTTTGCCAACATTACGGCATCTCAAGAAACACACCTTTCGAATTGCTCGATGATGACGATAAAGACATCTTGTTGAACGGCTCTGGGTCAACTGTAATCAACTTTCATTTTGAATCAGATAACGGCTCTGTTTACAAGATGAATAGGCCCTGGGAAGGCATCATTGCACGGTTGCAAAAGACCTACACTGAAACCACTTCAGAACGTACACGAAGCCGCCTTGTCAGTTGCATGACCGACCTTGATTGTTCTTCATGTGGCGGAGAAAAACTCAACGCTGCTGCCCGGTATGTATCCGTTGGTGGAATCCGCCTTCCTGAAGTAAGCCGATGTTCAGTCCATGACTCTCTTGCGCTTGTTCGCGCTTGGCGCCCAGATGGAGAGGGCGCACCGGAAAGTTTTGCAGATGTTCTTGAGACGCTTGATGAACGAAGTCTGTTTATCGGAAAAGATATTTTGAAAGAAATTGAAAACCGACTCGGATTTCTCGACAGCGTCGGACTTGATTACCTCACTTTGGACCGTAAAGCAAACACCCTTTCGGGCGGCGAAAGCCAACGAATCCGCCTAGCGACACAAATCGGTAGCCGACTGACTGGAGTCATGTATGTGCTTGATGAACCATCGATTGGCCTCCATCAACGCGACAACGCACGACTTCTAGCTACGTTACGAGAACTAAGCGATTTAGGAAACACCCTCATCGTTGTTGAGCATGATGAGGACACACTACGACAAGCCGATTGGCTGTGCGACCTTGGCCCTGGGGCCGGCCTTGAAGGCGGAATGATCGTCGCTAACGGTCCACCCGAAGTGGCCATGAAAAGCAATGAATCCGTTACTGGTGCGTTTTTGAGCGGTAAACGTTCGATTGAAGTTCCGGTGAAGAGACGAAAACCTACTAAAAAATGGATTGAAATAAAAGGGGCTCAACACAACAACCTTCAATCCATCAATGCCAAATTTCCAATCGGTTGCATGACCGCAGTTACGGGGGTTTCTGGTTCAGGTAAATCCTCACTCGTCTCAGGAATCCTTGCGCCCGCCCTCCAACGCTACCTCCATAACTCAGACGGTGTAGCAGGGAAACACAAGTCACTGAAGGGCTTGGAACACGTCGATAAAGCCATCATTATTGACCAATCTCCTATTGGCCGAACACCGCGTTCAAACCCGGCCACATACACAAAAGTTTTCGATGAAATCAGAATTCTCTTTTCCAAAACAACGCTTGCTAAAGAACGAGGATACAAACCCGGCCACTTTAGTTTCAATGTAAAAGGCGGCCGATGCGAATCATGTAAGGGGGCAGGGTCGATTAAACTCGAAATGAACTTCCTTCCTGATGTTTGGATTACGTGCGACATTTGTCAAGGTTTACGCTACACCCGCGAATGTTTAGAAGTCACTTGGAAAGGTAAGAACATCAACGACATTTTACAGTTGCCAATTGGGGAAGCCGTTGTTTTCTTTGAAAACCATCGAAAAATTTTCCGAACCCTTGACACGCTAAGGGCAGTCGGACTCTCCTATGTTCGACTTGGCCAACCCGCAACGACCCTGTCAGGTGGGGAAGCCCAACGGGTTAAATTAGCCAGTGAATTGAGGCGCCCACCGAACAAACATACGGTGTATATTCTTGATGAACCTACGACCGGTCTTTCATTTTCTGACGTGGAACTGCTCATCAATGTCCTTCTTGAATTACGAGAAAAAGGTCACAGCGTTATCGTTATTGAACATCATCTGGATGTAGTCAAATCTTCGGATTGGGTCCTTGACCTCGGACCAGAAGGGGGAGAGCGTGGTGGCACCATACTTGCACAAGGCACACCTGAAGCCATTGCGGCACACGAGGACAGCTTTACCGGCCAATATCTCGCTAAACTTCTCAATTGATTTCGCCGTATTGTTCAAAGAGCGTAGTCTACGGCATTCTCTACGCCCCCTACGGGGGCGGGTGTAACTAATGACAATAATACGTGTAGAAGTAACGCCAAAACAAGGAGATGGAATGCGGGATGTCCGTGGAGATGTTGTCCGACGACAACTCAAGGCAGATCACGGAATTGATGTAACTGAAGTACGAAGCATAACCGGCTTTCTCATCAAATCATCTGTTTCATCCTCAGAGGTTTCAGCTAGGGTTGACGATTTATTCTCAGACCCGATTATTGAAGATGCCGTGACCGACGCACTCTTTCTCACTTCCACCCAACATTTCTCTAACGTCCCGGACGCAGCAATCACTGTTGGGTTCAAACCAGGAGTAACGGATAACCCAGGTAGTGCGGCTTACGACGGCTTCAAAACCCTCTTCCCACAACCAGAACCGTTGGACGATGCATCAATTTCGACCTATCAAACGTATATTTTCTACGGGCTCCCTGAAGGGACATCTGCTGAATGGCTCGCATCAACCCTCCACAACAACCTGATTCAACGAGCAGTGGTTTCTGATGTTGAAGCTTGCACACAATCGCAATGGCCTGCAATCGACTTCCCTGAAAAACCACCTCAAACATTTACTCCTCCGCAAGCCATGGATTTGGAAGTATCAGATGAGGAACTCATCAACATGTCAGAATCAGGCTTACTTGCTCTTAACCTCGAGGAGATGCAGACGATTCAATCGCACTATCGCGACGCCGACGTTCAATCATCACGAGCAGCGGTTGGGATTGTTGGAAATGCCCCAACAGATGTCGAACTTGAATGTCTTGCTCAAACATGGAGCGAACACTGTAAACACAAAATCTTCGCTTCAAAAATCCATCACATCGACCCTGAAACAGGCGAGGACAGCATCATTGATTCAATCTTCAAAACCCACATTATGAAACCGACGCATGATATGCAAAAGGAAGTCGACTGGCTTCTTTCTGTATTCCACGATAATTCCGGCGTTATCGCTTGGGACGAGAACTGGAGTGTTTGTATGAAAGCAGAGACGCACAACTCACCTTCTGCACTGGACCCATACGGGGGTGCGATGACGGGAATTGTCGGAGTTAATCGAGATATTTTGGGTACAGGACTTGGTGCACGACCAATTGCAAATACCGATGTGTTTTGCTTTGGCCCACCGAACTGGGAAGGCGATTTACCGGACAACCTCTTCCATCCTTCACGAGTTCTCCGCGGCGTTCATGCAGGGGTACGTGTTGGCGGAAACGAGTCAGGTATTCCTACAGTGAATGGAGCAATAGTGTTCGACGACCGTTATATCGGCAAACCGCTCGTTTATTGCGGTACAGTTGGCATCATGCCACGTTTGTTACCCGACGGTCGCGAATCTCACATCAAGACCCCAACAGCAGGCGATATCGTCTACATGGTTGGAGGAAGAGTCGGATACGATGGCATTCACGGAGCCACATTTTCTTCTCTTGAACTGACTGAAGAATCACCTTCCAGTGCGGTCCAAATCGGCGACCCAATCACACAAAAGAAAATGCTTGACATGGTGCTTGAAGCCCGTGATGCTGGATTGATTACCTGCATTACCGATAACGGTGCAGGAGGTCTTTCTTCATCAATTGGAGAAATGGCAGAATACACCAACGGATGCGAAATTGATTTGGCGAAAGTCCCTCTCAAGCAGCCAGGTTTGTCTGCATGGGAAATACTTGTTTCGGAAAGCCAAGAACGAATGACAATTGCAGTAAAAACTTCAGATTGTTCTGCTTTTGAAGCCATGGCAGCTCTTCACGAAGTTGAAGCCACGCCAGTTGCAACATTTACCAGCAGCGGAATGTTTCACGTCAAATACAACGATGATACTGTTGCATATCTCCCCATTGAATTCCTTCATGATGGCGTTCCACAACTTCAACTCGAGTCTGAATGGCATACTCCGCAACCAGCGTTATTCAATCCGGAATCCATCGTTCTGACTGAAGATATGAACCACTCTTCCCTTCTCTTGAAGATGCTTGCACGACCAAACATAGCCTCTAAAGAGTCATGGGTTCGACAATACGACCACGAAGTCATCGCTCAAACTGCGGTCAAACCATTCGTAGGCGTTGAGAGGGACGGCCCAGGAGACGCAGGCGTCATCGCCCCTATTCACGGCGACCCACACGGGTTGGTAATCTCATGCGGAATTGCTCCTCGCTATTCAGACTTGGATGCCGGCGCCATGGCAGCAGCCTCTATCGATGAAGCCGTTCGAAATGCAGTCTGCGCCGGAATTGATGTTGACAAAATGGCAGGTTTGGATAATTTCTGTTGGCCAGATTCCATAGAATCAGCCAAAACGCCGGATGGCAAGTTCAAACTCGCCCAACTTGTTCGCGCAAACAGAGAATTGGAACGCGTATGTAGAGCGTACAGGCTCCCCTGCATTTCAGGAAAAGACTCTATGAAAAACGACTACGGTAGTGGAGAAAATAAAATTTCAATTCCTCCAACTCTGCTCTATTCAGTTTTTGGCGATCAACCAGATGTACGCTTTACAGCTACAAGCGACTTCAAGAGTCCTGGAGAACGGGTCTACCTTGTTGGCATCTCCAAAGATGAACTTGGGGCCTCGGAACTTGCGTTCATGATGAAAGAAAGCGGACTTTCAGAAGGCATCGGCGGACAAGTACCTTTGCTGCCAAACCCAGAGCAAAACATCACGACGTATCGAGCCCTCTCTACTGCAATTCATGCTGGACTTGTTCGAACCGCTCACGATTGTTCTGAAGGTGGACTTGCTGTTGCTGCTGCTGAGATGTGTATCGGTGGGAGAATTGGGGCGGAATTAGATATTGATGGAACTGGTAACTCGAACGTTTGGTCCCGTCTTTGGGGCGAATCGCTTGGAAGATTCATTATCGGCGTTCAACCTGAACATGAAACGGACTTTGTAGAATGGATGTCAGGGCACCCACTCACCTTCCTTGGGACGGTAACTGAATCACAAGAACTTACAATTTCAGACGGCTATGATTCACTCATCCACATGAAGATCCCTGCTATGGTTGATGCTTGGCAGAATGCTTTGGACATGACAGGAGGGGTTGCATAATGTCAGCCCCTAAAGTGGCCGTCTTGTTCGGCTTTGGAATTAATTGTGACCGTGAGACAGCTGCTGTGTTTGATTTGGTTGGCGGAAAATCCGAACGCATTCACGTGAATAATTTTGTACAAGGAAATCGCGTTCTGGAAGATTTTGATATTTTGGCAGTCCCGGGAGGTTTCTCATTCGGCGACCACCTTGGTAGTGGCCGTTTAATGGGGAACCGGATGCGTTTCGCACTACGCGAACAGCTTCATGCATTTGTTGCAGCAGGTAAACCAATCATTGGTATTTGCAATGGTTTCCAAGTCCTTGTGAAGACCGGGCTTCTTCCAGGCCCAAACGCCTCCAATCCATTGCCAGATTTCGTTCAAAGAGCAAGCCTAACCCTCAACGATTCCGGCCGATATGAAGACCGTTGGGTTACCCTTGAATTCGATCCAGACAGCCAATGCATTTGGACCAAGGGCATTCAGAGAATTGATTGTCCGGTTCGGCACGGTGAAGGGAAGTTCGTTATGCCATCAACAACGGACTTTGATGCTTTAGCAGCAAATCACCAACTCGCCGTTCGATACGTTGACCCTAATACGCCAGTCGGTCAAGGCGTTACTGACGAACCCCTCCCGTTCCCAATTTCACCAAATGGAAGCATGAGAAATATTGCGGGAGTGTGCGATTCTACAGGTCTTGTGTTTGGACTTATGCCTCATCCTGAAGCAGTCTACGCTAAGTGGTTACATCCCCATCACACCAGAGGCTCAGCCCCAGGCCCCCTCTCGAGTGAGGCGTTAGGAGAATGGGAAGGGGAAGGATTGCAAATGTTCCGCAACGCCGTAGAATACGTCTTATCGAAGCGCTGATACAATGTCACAAACGCTGCGCATTCCACACATTGACTCGCTACGAGGTCTCGCAGTTCTTCTCATGGTGATGGTTCATGCAGCAGCCACATGGAATCCATTTGATCAAGTTCAACTGACACCATTAGCGTACGTTGTCTCAGGATTAGGCGGACTAGCAGCCCCCTTGTTCGTCACTCTGTTTGGATGGGGTATTGCGAAAGGGCGGATGACGGGCAAACAGCGTTTTTTTCAAGCCACTTTTCTTTTGATTGCACAAGTTGGAGTCAACACAACCTCGCCGCATTTGTTTCATCCTTTTACACCAGGTATTCTGTCGCTGATGGCCATTTTGACACTGGTACTCCCCCCGTTTATTGAACGAGTAAATTTGTCTGATACACGTCATTTATCGTTGTTGGTTGGAATCACATTCACATTACAGGTGACGACTCCAAACCTTCAAGGTACGGGAATTTGGTCAGATCACATTTCCGACGAATCGTTGCCAGTCGTCTTCTCGAATCTCTTTTTCACAGGCACTTATCCAGTCTTTCCATGGTTTCTTTTCGCTGTTTTAGGAGTTAATGTTGCTCAAAGACCATCGGTAGAGGGTGAATCTTTAGCTCCAACATCACGTGTATGGTACTTAGTCACGCTCGGCGTATTGTTCTGCTTAGCCACTTTGCTTTATTCAGAAGTGAACGACCTACTTTGGGCTCACCCTACAGCAGATGCAACCCTTACATTCTTTCCAGCCAATCCTCCATTTCTGGTTGCTGGCCTTACCGGGGTTGTACTGCTGTGGTTGTTTATCCAGCGTTTTGGACTTTCCTTCTTGAACAGTGCAGGTAAATTATCATTGACGATTTACCTGGTACATTTCGTGCCCCTAACACTGATGCGTGACCTTGAGGCCACACACCAGTGGGGATTACAAACGTCGACTGTGGCTGTGCTACTGTACACCGTTGCTTGGATTCCTATCGCAACTCTATGGCTGCGTTGTTGTCCAAGGGCAAGTGCAGAGAAACTTCTGCGGGCGATTCGAAAATCACTCTGAAGCAGCAAGTACTTCAGTTGCCTTCTTAGCACCCATCCATGCAACAACACCGAAACCGATCTTGTTGATGATGTCTGCAATGTTGTATGCAACAGCCATGTATTCAGCACCGTTGTCAACTTCAATCAATGCAACTTCAGGGCTGAAGAGGTAGCCGAGAGGGTAGATGATCCATCCAACGACGATGAACCAGCGTAGTGCGTTAGCACTCCACATGAGTTCTTCAGAAATCTTGCTGTTGTCGACACCAAGGCCATCCGTCCATGGAGTTCCAGTTGCAACAACAATCATTGCCCAACCCATTCCACCAAGTAGAAGCGCTGGGATAGGGCTCATAATACCAGCTTCGCCGAGGTATCCGAATCCAATCATGATGAGTGCACCTGTGAAACAGATGCCGGTGAAACCAAGTCCTGCGACCTTTTTGTCTGTGATGGCTTCCTTTCCAACGAGGGAAGGGAATTTGAGGGCCATCAATGGAACGGTAATGATCCAGTCCATGTACCGGTACTCAATAGAGACGACGCCGAAATCTGCGTAAACGCCTCGCATGTAATAGTAGTGGAATGCGGCGATACCGACAATGAGCGCTGAAATGGTCATTGTGGTTCTGTATTGAGGTGCAACGTTGCTTCGCTCACTCATGAAGAAAACGAAAGCCGCACCCATTGAGATGTAGCCCACGAAGAAGAGGAAGAAGGTCACCAATGGAAGCATTTCCACCTCACCAGCAGCGTCGTAGAGGTGCGCTGGGAGCCCGGTATCGTCGTTCATTTCACCGGAAGCGGCGCTAACGGTGGATGCCATTGCAAGGGCAAAAGTGGCAATCAAAAGCAGGCTCGTTGTCTTAGAGAACTTCTCTGTAATCATATTTCTCAGCCCGTACACGTTATCATTCTACTTATAATAGCCTGTAATTGTCCGTAAAAGAACATATTTTCTTACCAAATGGATTATATCGGACGCAGTCAATTACTCTGTCCAGTTTGAACCGCCCACATCCTGGAATAAGTTCCACCAATTTGTACGAGTTCATCATGGCTACCATCTTCGCGAATACCGCCATTTTCAACCACGAGAATCCTGTCAGCATTTCGAACAGTTGAGAGTCGGTGTGCAATGATGACCGCAGTTCGGCCTTGGGTGATTTTGTTAATGGAGCGTTGCAAGGCCGCCTCGGTCTCATTATCGACTGCAGATGTGGCTTCATCGAGGATGAGGAGGGGGGCATCTTTGAGGACGGCTCTGGCAATAGCAAGTCGTTGCCGTTGTCCACCAGAGAGCCTGTGTCCACCCTCGCCAACCAATGTACTCCATTTGTCAGGAAGTTCCTCGACGAAATCAACGACCTCGGCGAGTTTAGCCGCTTCGAAGACCTGCCCATCTTCGGCGTTCGGATTGCCGTAACGGATATTTTCTAAGATTGTAGTCGGGAACAGGGTGATGTGCTGATCGACAAGCGCCATTGATGAGCGTAGCCGTTCTAAATTCCAATCCTGCAGCTTCCGCCCAGCCCATGAGATTAATCCGTTGTTTGGCTCGGCGAACCGAAGAAGCAGCCGAATAAGCGTTGTTTTTCCAGCCCCTGTTGAACCGACAATACCAACAGTTTCGCCCTGCACGAGTTCTAAATTCATTTTTTCAAAGACCGGCTCTCGGCCAGGATAGGCGAAATCAACATTCGAGAAGACAATTGAAGATTGTTCTATGGTTTGTTCATCCGGTGAAAAGTCTCCTTGTTCGACTTCAGTCGGTGAAGTCAAAACATCGAGGACACGGGTCGAACTCGCCATTGCTCGTTGATATAAATCAAAAGTTTCTCCAAGTCTTGTGAGTGGCCATAGTAGGCGTTGGGTCATGAAAACGAGAACCGAATATGCCCCCACGGCAAGCGTTCCATCTAACGTCATCCATCCACCCAGCAGCAACGTGGCAGTAAACCCGCAGAGGATTGCCATCCGAATGAGCGGGGTGAAAGCAGCAGAAAGACGGATTGCTTCTCTGTTTGCTTCACGGTAACGGTTGCTGAGCGTCTCTACACGTTTCATCTCTCTTTCTTCTGCAGTAAAAGATTGAATTGTGGACATTCCCGAAAGATCGTTTTCGAGTAGCGCATTCATTGCTCCCGCAGATTTCCTTACTTCTGCATACCTTGGCTCAAGGCTTCTTTGATATTTGAACGACCCCCAAATGATGATTGGTATTGGCAGTACGGCAAACAAGGCAATTTCCCATGAAATAAACAAGAACACACCACCAACAACGAGAACAGTAGTACTAACCTGCAACAAATCATTGGCACCTTTATCTAAGAACCGTTCAAGTTGATTTATGTCGTCGTTGAGGATAGCTAAAATATCACCTTTCTGCCGTTCATCAAACCACCCCATTCCCTGTTTTTGTACATGATTGAAGGTATCCAAGCGCAACTCGTGTTGAACAGTTTGTGCAAGATTTCTCCATAATATTCCATAGAAGTATTCGAACAGCGACTCAAGCCCCCAAATGGCGAAGGTTAGGACCGAAAGGAAGATGAGTTGGTGCCATGGGTCAACCAGGCCATAAGACGCTAGAAACGACTCCTCTTTGAGAACGACAACATCAACAGCTAAACCAATAAGGAGTGGTGGGGCTAAATCCCAGATTTTATTTGTAATCGAACAAACAGATGCTAAACGAATCGTGCTTTTGTGAGAGCCCATGTGCCCAAGCAAGCGTCGAAATGGTCCTACTTCCGCCACAACCTCGCTACTCCGTGGGGGTATGAGAACTCTATGCACGCCGTTTTCGAACGCTTTTGATGCGCAACGCCTATGCTGTGCCCGTTGAACGGTTATTCGGGGATGACATGAGAAAGGCCGATGCTACCACGCTGGAGTATGTTACTTCAACCAACCAATCCACCCGACATATCACTTTGATTGACCCTGCAAAACAAGATGCAAATACTGCCGCCAATCGCGCAATGGTGGCGGTAGAATGTGGAAGCAGCATGATTTTTGTTGGAGGTTCAACCGACACCCCTGACGAAGTCGTTCATTCAACGTGTCAGGCAATTCAAGAGGCATTTGAACTCAGGGCTTTTGCCTCGAGCCAGGACCCTGAGTCCGACGAATACCAGTGGCACATTCCCGTAGTTTTGTTTCCCGGGGGAGCTCATGCTTTGTCGCCGGCAGCAGACGCCATCACGTTCATGATGTTAATGAATTCGAAGATTCGAAGATTCTTAGTTGGTGAACAAGTTCGGGGCGCTCCATATTTGGAGAAATTCGGTGTTGAAGCGCTACCTACTGGCTATCTTGTGTGTGCGCCGGGAGGCAGAGTTGGAGAAGTTGGAGATGCTGAACTCATACAACCTGATGACACCGATTTGGCTCATGCCTACGCACTTACGGCTCGCATGTTCGGATTCAAACTTCTCTATCTTGAAGCAGGAAGCGGCGCGCATACCCAAGTCAATCCCGCATTGATTGAAAGCGCACGTTCTGTTGAAGGACTAACACTGGTCGTTGGCGGAGGTATTCGTAGCCCAGAACAAGCAAAAATTGCAGCACAGGCTGGCGCAGATTGGGTTGTTACAGGAACACTCACTGAAGATGCCAGCAGTCTCGATGAACTCCGTCAGAGGATAACTGACATCGTGCGTGCGATTCAGTAGATTCAATCTTCGTCTTCAAAGACGGCCGGGTCTCCAGAGCCACCAGGTGATGGAGGACGAACACCATCAACATCCACTCCCGGCTCAATCGCGGTTTCATTGACTTCAAGAGAAACTCTACCACCGTCAGCGAGTTTGGCCATATCTTCGGTGGTGGGGGTGGAGAGCTTTCTTTCCATGTCAGGAGCATTGCTGTAGGCGTCTCTCTTCGCTTCACGAGCATCGTGAGTACGAACCAATGAAAGCGAATCTGCAAAGACCCTTCCAACAACTTCACGAGTCCTCTCTCCTCTTCGAACAGAATCCAATTCATGGACCATTGTCTCTCGCTGTCCTTCAAGTTCACGCAATTCAGCAGTTCGATCCTGAAGTGCAGCCTCCATATCAGTGAGCGTAAGTGTGATTTGTTGAATGCGTTCATCCCGTTCAAAGACATCGTTGTGCAGCCTTCTCTCTCTACGCCGTAGCGAATCGTATTCTCGGTTGCGCTCCAGCAATCTTCGCTTGAGTTCATCAATTTGTTCAACCAGGTAATCGTGTTCTGCAGATACTGAACGTGGCCCTTGCATGACCCTCTCAAGTTGTTCTTCCAGCTCTCCCAAACGCCCATCTCGAGCATCCAATAATCCACGGAGACGGTCCGCAATATCGCGCAAACGCTGACGTTCTTCTTCGAGTGCTTTGTTCGCTGCCTGTTCGGCATCATTCTGAGCAAGAGCGGTATCGAGTTGAGCCTTTAATCGGCGTACTTCTTCAGCCGTGACTGAGGTTAGTCCAGCATCAGCGGCTCTTTCAAGCGCCTCAACCATCTGCGTGATACGGCCTTCCATTTCACCAATAACTTCGTCTTGCTGAGTGGTTAAGGTTCTCAATTGCTCGACTTCTACGGCAGACGCAGAGCGCTCTTCATGCGAGAGAGAGGATTGCTGCGAAGCGAGCTCTTCACGAACATCGCCTAATAATCGTTCAAGGTGAATCACTTTTGCCTCGCTCTCTTGAAGAGCTGAATCGGTTTCCGCTAATCGAGCGACTTCTGGGGCAACCATATCTTCACGCTCTGCCAAATCGAGTTCGAGAACGCGCAAACGTTGCTTTACCGAAACCATTTCTTCATTCCGAGCAGCAAGCTCATTCCATGCAATCAAAACTTCCTCGACCAGTTGCTCAACAGGATAACCCTTGAGCATCCCTTCGAGAGCTGCACGCTCATCTCCACTTGCATCACCAATTCGGTTGATTCCACTTGTTCCGGAAGAGTCGAGCGTCATACAAGCGACTATCGCCGCACAACCACACTTGAACTTTCGCCATCAAAAGGAGACTTAGATGGCTGGTTTTCCACCCTTGCAGTGAGTCCGGGCATCAGTTGATTGCAGTGAACATATCGTCCGGCATTTCGCCAGCGAGTTGAAGAGCGCCAGTAGCAACTGCATTGATTGGGTCATCGACACACCATACATTGACGTCTCCGATGTCAGAAATCTCATCAGCCATGCGGGCTGCGATTCCTTCGATAAGAGACCCTCCGCCTGAGAGGATGATGTTGTTTCGGAGAATCGGTTGGTATTCAGGGTCAGCGCCAGCAACGATTCGCTTGATTGCGTTACCGATCTTTGGGACGATGAGTTCACATGCCTTGTTGACTAAATCGCCAATATCGACAACTTGCTTCTTCCCTTCTACGGAAAGTTCGACCATTGCTTCACGGTCATCAGAACCGACATACGATACTTCTTCCTTCCACTTTCGGACCATGTCCTTGGTGACTTGTGCACCGGTGTACTTCTTTCGAATAAGTTCCATGAGTTCGTTGTCCAACCAGTCTCCAGCTTCTTGGATTGTGACTTGGTCTTCGTCGGTTGGGAATGTTCCGTAGATACGTGCGATGTCGGTTGTTCCTGCGCCGATATCGACGACGATTGAACTTGCAATTTCGCCAATTCCGAAGGCTGTTGCGAACGGTTCTGTAACGACCATAATGGCGTTAACTTGGCCACGGAGAGTGGCAACGAGGTTGGACTTGTCGGTGAATGAAACGTGACTTGGTGAGCAGATAACACCGAACACTTCGTCGAATTCTTCAGGGTCTACAGTTTCCAAGAGGTGGGAAACGAACGCCTTAGCTGCAGCAAGGTTTGCTTCATCATCTTGAGCAACACCAGCAGCCATTGGGCGGTAAAGGTTGCATGCGAGTTTGTTTTTGAGAGCGTCGTTGCCAAACAAGACATCTCGGCCGAGGAAATTTCGTGCGACTGGGTCCTTTGGACGCCCGACGACGGTTTCGATTGTGTGGCTGATTCCAGCACTTGATGCAATTGTAGATTGGTAGGTACCCAGGTCGATTCCAACGTATAGACGGTCACTCATATTCTTCACCCTCCGCATTGCGGATATGTCGCCGAGGATGCCACCACCCTTCAAGGTTCACCTTAGATTGAATTGCCAGTTTACAACCACTCTACGGAGAAATTGTAACGCTATCACTCGTTTTCACTTACAGTCTCATCTCGTTGATGCCACTCATCAACTCCAAATGCCGGTCGGACAGTTTCTCGGATTTCATCCCGTCGAACATTCCACCCTAATTGGTACATCAGCACGAACCCTCCGAGTAGACCTAAAACACCCCAAACTAACGCTCGACTTTGCGAAGTATCGCCCTCATTTCGGTCAACCTGTACCTCGTTATTCGGGTTGAGTAAAGGATTATCCCACTGACTCGAAAAGACCGCATCATCCCTAAGAATCACCGTATCGAGTTTTGCTTCGGGTGAATTGTTTCTCGACTGCACAAATAATTCAATTTGTAAGTCAAGTCCCCTAATATCCCATACTGGGAGATCTTTTGGTATCTCCCAAGAACAGGAAAAATTACCGTTTTCTACATTGGTTTTCGTGCAACTGGCGATTGGGTAAGAGCCACCTACGCTGGAATTGTTCAAAACATGGATTGAAGCACCTGTGTCGAAGAGATCATTGTCAGAATCATGAACCATCCAACCAACGACCAATTCATCGTACCAAACTCCGCCATCGTCTGGTGACAATGTGAAATCAGCAACCGGTAAAGCGTCCATTGGCCGGCAACCTTGGAAGTCCACTGGCCAAAAGACAGACACTACTACAGTGATGCATAGATCTTGGTCATCCAGCACCCCGTCTCCATCGCTGTCATCGATACAACCGTCTCCGTTAGTATCGTAATTTTCGGGATTCGTCTCTGGGCATTCGTCGTTTGGGTCGATTACAGAATCGCCATCGCTGTCATCGATACAACCATCGAAATTCTTGTCCCAACCAAGCGCATTTTGGTTCGGACATCCGTCGTTCAAGTTTACGACGCCGTCTCCATCACTGTCACTCCATGCTTGTGAATCACGCACAACGCCTTGAACCGCCAGTGAAAAGCCCATTCGATTCCCATCAACACCTACAGCGTCCACCGAGTTACCCGGGGAAACAAACCTCGCCCGCACCTCAATATCAATCCATTCAATACCGTCGAGGTCCTCTTCAGAGAGCGTTACTGCGATTGTGGTTTCGTTTCGGTTTGGAAAAGTTGTGGTGTTTGAAAAATCGACAACATCAGACAGATAGAGGGTTGAATCTCCATCGTTTTGGTATGCTCCTGCAACGGCCTCAGTTCCATCGGAAAGACGCACGACAAGTTGTAAATCGTCCACGAGATGGGGCTCAGGTGCAGCTGGCCATGCAAGCCGCACATCCAAGCGCCCACCATCCAATTCAAACCGCTCAGTCCATACATCACCCGTTGCTAAGAATGGACCTTTGGCGCCGGAACCGTTCCACGGAGCAGCCAGTAGATTCTCCAAAGCCTCATCACTTCCCTGACGTTGTGAGAGCCATTCGCTCGGTGTCGATTGTTCCAACCTGTACGAATCGTGAATCCAAAGGTCGGTGCCAGGAGACACATTTCCTTGGTGGAGAGCATTTTCAAGAGACGAAAAGTCGACAAGTTCTGAGAGATTTAATTGCCCCCATCCGTCATGGTTGTTTTGGACAGCATAGCCACCGCTTCCACCGTTCCTTTCCTCTTGCGGGAGTTGGGTCGTGGCTAGAGATAACAAAGCCCTCAACATGGGTCCAGACGGCGAAAAACCTTCAGCCAATTCTAGATGATTTGTGGAGTTTAGTGCCTCATTAACCCACATCGGCCGTATCGATTCAAGCGAGACCGATGTTCGGTTTTCATAACCTGAAATCCATCCGTCTTCTACCATCTGTTGGATCAAGGCGGCGGTCCCTGCGGCAGCCGGAGTAGCCATGCTTGTCCCAGAAGAAGAACGCAATGCGTCATTGTAGGAGTCGGGAATCCCATCAGCCCGGGCGGATTGGATTGAAGCGCCAGGAGCGAGTGCAAAGATGCCGTTTGTTCCGGCTTCAGTAGGTCCAATGGATGATGATGGCCAAATCGCCAAGGATTGTGATTTCATTGATGCCCCGATAGCGACTACATTCCTTCCATTCGCTGGTTCCAACAACTGTGCACCGTTGTTACCCGGTGCAACAAACGCGAGCGACCAAGGCATTTCGAGAGCCCAAGCATCGAAGTCAGCAGTTCGGGCAGTGTATTCAGTCGTCGCATCTCCCCATGAATTCGAGTGAATAATTGCCCCATTCGTTCCAGCTTCTACAAATAAAGAATCTACGTCTGGGGGAACCCACCCATCACTGGAAACAATATCTTGGAAAACAAGTTGGCTTTGGTATGCCAAGGATGAGCCATTTTTCGGTTTGGAATTGGCACGCATATCGTACACATTATAGCAAGCAAGAGTGCCTGCAACGTGCGTACCGTGGCGATAATCCGAGTGGCCGTTCGTGTCGCCAGAATCAATGGAGTGATTAACGGCCAAGATTTTTCGATGGTCCACCCCAGGCGTACCTACTCCGTCTGTACCGTTGGAACCAACTGCTCCGACTGATGTTGCATTTCGAAAGCAGGCATGATCGTAGTCGATACCGGAATCTGCTGCTGCAAGAACGATGCCATCGCCATTGATACCGAGATCCCACGCTGGCGTCGCTGTCGTTTTTCCGTGCTGAAGCAGAGAACTAGCGAGCACGTTTCGACCTTCAGGCGATAACACAGGTTCGACCCATAACACTCCATCAATCGTTTCAGCCATAGGTTGGTGAGAAAAACCCGCCCAGTCTACAATTTCGATGTGTGGTAGAGCCATAGAGTATTTTTGCGGATTCGATTCAATGTCAATTCCGAACATCTTGAAGGTATGAACAAGCGATAGAACAGCATCTGCGGGCAGGCGAGGTTCAAATACGACTTTCACGAAATCAACATCGTGTTCAAAGGCCCACTTGTATTCCGTGTCAGGGGCCTCCTGTGTGAGTACATTGGAAAGCGGCGTGAAATCGATTGAGCGCCAAACGAGAACTTGGTTCGGACTCACCATTCGTAAAGGGGTATGGCCAGTTGGAGCAAGAGAATCCCATAGGGTTTGACTCCATATGCCATCTTCGAGCTCAAGAAGATATTCTGCACCATTTTCATTTGAGCCAGGAACCGTAGGACCTAAGCCTTGCACAAGCGGTAGCAACAACAACATTGTGATGAACAAAGCAGGTCGCATAATTGGGCTTGAACCGTCAAACTTTGTCAATCTCTTGGTTCAAATCTTCACATTCTTCGCGACGGCGCGTTTAAGTCGGGTTTGCGAGTCGCCCACTTTAATGAAGGCCTACCGAGTTTCAGGAATTGCCCCGTTTGGCAGCATGCGCCAAGAGTTTTCTTTGGATTTACCAGCATCCGATGCTGCAGATGCAGAACACCGAACATACTCCATTATGGGGTCTCGGCACAAGGCAAACCGCCGCTCAATCGAAATTGTATCCGTTTCTGAGATTGACCCACGAACCTCTACTGAGCCACGCATCATGGATTATTTCCGTGAAGAAATCGCTGCTGCCGGTGGAGCAACTGCTCCGGTTGCCGAAGAAGAGTGACCTTCGGGCACTTCTTCAAGGACCACCTCTACGGACAGCGTGAGACGCATGGTTGAACGTAGCGAGTTACAAAAGATGGCCCGCACAATCGATGCGCATCGAAAGCAATTGGACGACCTCCATTCTCGCCTTTCGCAAATCACAGCGATTATCGATGAGCATGAGATTACATCAAACATTCTTCAGAGTTTGCAACAATCGGTCGAAACCGGTCGAGCAGGCGCCCGGCTGTCAATTGGCTCAGGTGTGACGCTCCACTATACGCACGAAAGCGACGCTGAAGGTACAGCGTTGGTCGACATTGGCAGCGGCGTGTTTGGAGAAAAACCTTGGAGTGAAGCCCACGCTATGACCGTTGAACGAAAAGAAGGAATATCCCTTCTCCATAAAGATTTGAACGAACAGGCGTCAAAGTTGGAAGTCAAAATAACTCAACTCGCCCAAGAATTCAATGACGCTGCTGCAACTCTCCAACCGTCTCAAACACCACCACCTGCCGCCGCCCCCGACTCACCAAACCCGGCACCTGAAGAGGCTCCTCGACGCTCTTCGCGCCGCGGTGGACGATTTGGCAGCGAGTTAACATTAGATGACTGAGGGTGTACGATGGGGCTTTTTGACAGATTTAGGAAGCGTGTAACTGAGGTTGCTTCCGAAGTCGACACCGATGAATTGTCTGCTGAAGAGAATACCCAAGAAGCCAGAGACGCTCTTGACACTGCGGAAAACCGAGAATATCCCACTCCTCTTCAATCAAAGCCGACAGCCGTCGAAGCTCCAGTTGTCGAAGAAGAATGGGAAGACCTCGATAACATCCCTCAACTACCCGAGGCGGCCCCCCAAGAAGACGAGTGGGATGATTTTGATGAAGAAGAGGAAATTTCACTTCCTGTTGAAACTTCTCGCAAAGAAAAGAAGAGACAGGAGAAAATTCATCGCGCCAATGAAAAACGTCTTGCCAAACAACGAAAAGACATGAAAAAACGAGGCGCCGTAGAAATGGCTCGACCAAAAGGCTCCAACGTCGATCTTTCCGTCATGAGGACGACAACTGGCCGCCAACTTGTCAGCGTTCAAAATGCGCCGAAAGGTTCGGTCACCGAAGCGGAAATTGAAACCGAAGCGGGAACGAAAGTCAAGGTCGAACTTGGTGGCGGTGTAGTTTCAGAGGGCGGCCGAGTCATCAAGGCAGGCGGCGCATTGGACAACCTCATCGAGGAACTGGAATGGGTGTTGCTCGAATCAGACATTTCCAGCGACGCTGTAACGGCAGTTACACAAGCGCTTCGCGACAATCTAGTCGGCGCTAGACTGAGGAAAGGGGCTGACCTTGCTAAAGTTCTCGAGGCTGCACTCAAAAGAGCACTGCGCAATATTCTTTCCGCCGGCTATTGGGACTTTGATGCCAGCGTCAAATCCTTCATCGAGGCAGGAGATACGCCCGTCGTTGTCATGCTGGTTGGCGTGAACGGCACTGGGAAAACGACGACTGCGGCTAAAATCGCTCAAAGGCTTCTCGATCAAAACATCTCAGTTGTAGCCGCTGCAGGCGATACATTCAGGGCTGGCGCAATCCAACAATTGGAGAGCCATTGCGAGAACCTTGGCATCCGCTGCATATCGAGTCAAAGAGGCGGCGATACTGCCGCAATTGCTCGTGACGCCATCGATTCAGCACGGGCCAAGAACATCGATGTTGTACTCGTCGATACGGCAGGACGTATGCAAAATAAAGTCAATTTGATGAACGAACTAAACAAAGTTCGCCGTGTAGCAAACCCTCACTTGACGCTTTTCGTGGGCGATTCACTTGCCGGCAACGACGCTGTTGAACAGGCAAGAATGTTCCAAGAGATCATGAAGTTTGATGGAGCGGTTCTCACGAAGGTAGATACCGATGCTAAGGGCGGAGCAGGGCTTTCAATTGCCTTTTCTACCGGTCGTCCAATCGTGTTCGCAGGCGTTGGCCAGGGTTATCACGATTTGAAACAGTTCGACCCCGATTGGCTGCTTGAACAAATGTTCGATTGAATCGAAGCGATGAGGACTTAGACTCCGACCTCTTGCCAATGACATGGCGGGCACTTTCAAAGATGAAGAGACGGAACAGTTTTTTCAATTGATTCACATGTTTCAACGTTCATCGATGTTGCATATGGGACTTTTACCAGACCAGGAAGGAAACATGATGTTCAACCTCGGTGAAGCCAAAGCAGCTATCGATTTATTACGAATGCTCCAAGGCAAGACCAAAGGTAACCTCACCGATCATGAAGAACGGATGCTGAAGGGCATTGTTAGTGAACTTCAACTTCAATTCCTTAAAGTGCCAACTCGTCGCAGACAAGCAGAGAGTGATGCTGCCCAATCCGAGATTATCCGGGAAGCGTTCACAAACCCTCAATCCGGGCCAGTTGAAGACCTTACTTCCTCATCAGACAGCGAAGAATGACCTCATCCGTGCGGTTATTTGATGTGCAATGGCTCCTTCAGCGAACTGATTCACATGGCTTATGTCACGGAGACTGCGGAAGAAACGGCCCCCACCGTTCTTCTTGTAGATAACAACCCGATGTCACTTATGCGCCTGCGTGAAGTGTTCAAAATACGTGATTTCAATATTGAGGAATGCCAAGATGGCGACCAGGCTGTAGATGAATACATTCGTCTTGATCCTGAACTTGTTGTCATCGCCCTGGACATTCCCTCACTCGACGGCCACTTGGCTGCATTAGAGATGCGTGAACACGGTGGGGAAAGCCGAATTGTGTTTATCGCATCACGACGGAACGCCCAATTGGCTGAAGACGCCAGCCATTCAGCAGGCGCTGTAGCATGGCTTGAAAAGCCAGTTTCATCAACTGCGGTAGGTGAGCTTTGGGAACAAATCCTCGGCCCAATCCCTGACGCTCCAGGCCTCGAAGATCTCGATCAGTTATACCCTGAAGACCGTATTAAACCGGAACCAGACATAGGCCTCATGCCTCTTCCTGCACTACCAGGTATGCCAGTTTTACCTCTTGTAGGAGCGGACACTGAACCTCTTTCTGAACTTATCATTGCCCAACTTGAACCGGAAACAAAACCGAAACGGCGAGTTTTCAAATTCCTTATTTTCCTCACTCTTGCCGGTGCAGCAGCGTACGGCGCTTATGCAATGGGCTACCTGAATGACTACATTTGAGACTCATTTTCTGGCGTCATTACGACCTGTGCGTTATGAGTTATCCGTGTTCCCGCAGGTACAGCATTCATCTGCGTCACGATAAGACCCTTTTCATCAAGCAGCGAACCGTCATTCTGGGCAAGTCGTAAATCCAGCATTTTTGCTTTTTCACCAGCGCGCCAAAGAATCCAAATCGGAACCGCTGTTGCCCCTAAGGCGAGAAACCACAAGACGACCTCCATCACGATTCCTCAATTATTTCGTTCAACCAAGGCGCTCCATGAGGCTTCAGCGTATGCTTCAGCTTGCTGCGCTGGCTTATCCGCTTTGTGAATTCCAGAACCAACAATGATGCAATCAGAACCGGCCAATACAGCCTCTCTTGGGTCGCCGTATCTTTGCCCCATCTCTCCGTCGCCGACGGCTAAATTCACCCCCGGTGTCCATATTAATTTTCCATCGCCAACTGCGTTACGAAGCAGTGCCAATTCTTCCGGCCGAGAACCGTTACCAATGAATCCAAAGACGCCGTCATGGGCCTTACCTTTCGCCACAACTTGGGACGTGTATTCTGGGTGAAGGAGATTCCCTCTACTCGACATTTGTGCGAGCAGTAAAACTCCTCCGCTTCGACCGACGTCTGACCAACCTGCTTGCAACCCATCGACAATGTCTGGGCCTGAAATCAAGTGCGCAGTAACGAGGTCAGACCATGCCCTGATGTTGTACACTCCTGCCATCTGCTTTCGGCTGATGCCTCCAATATCAGCAAACTTTCGATCTTCGAAAATCAACAAATCAGCATCCTGTGCAGTTTTACAAAACCGCCCCCAGCTCTCAGCAGTCCAGTCATCTACCAAGTCAACATGCGTCTTCAGTGCAGCAATATACGGGCCAACAGTTTCAATCAAATCAAACAGTCCAGCCATTGTATTCCGGTCCGCCGCTAGGCAGACAAGCGTCTGCTTACGGCAAGCAACTTCCATGTATTTTCGCGCCATAGGTAATGAGTTTTCACTCCAACGACGGCCCCATACAAGTTCTGCCTGCATGGTTGTTCCAACGCGTCGCGCCCCTCATACCTTACGGCTTAATTCTTCGAAAGATTCCATTGAATCGGTGAGTGTTGTATTGATGTCGCGCAGGCTGATTCCGAGCATGTGTTCAGTTTCTTGGATATCGTAGTTAACGTGTTTACCTGTTGATGAACGCACTTGCTGCACCGTTAGTTTGGGGTGAAATACGGCCATGGCAAGGGCAAGTAGGGTTGGCAATCGGGTAATTGGCCACTTACGTTCTGGAAGTATTTGCCTCAAAGTAACACCCAATTCTTTCATCCACAAGCCCGTTTTATGAAGGATATAACGGCCACCGTCTTCACCCTTTTCAATGGCGTTGACGTGCGCTTGCGCAACATCTCGAACATCAACAAAGTTCAGGTGAGCGTTGAGAACAAACGGCATTTTTCCTCTGTAATGCTTGAGATAGGCCATCGAACCTCGTGTGTGACGCTCGTGAAAAACAGGACCAAACACAATCGACGGATGTATGGTAACCAACCGTATTTTCCCTGCTGAATTGTTGCATTCATCAATAAACGCCCTCATTGCTTGTTCAGCTTCAGCCTTTGCGAGCCCGTAAGGGTTTGACTGCAACGTCGCATCATCGCACCAATCCTTCGAGGTGAATGTTTGCCCGTTCTCGTATTCAGTACGCCGTATGGCTGCAACCGAGGATGTGTGGATGACGGTGTGAACCGCACCATTTCTCCGTATTGCTTCACACAAATTCTGCGTCCCTGCTACGGACGGGTCGACTACATCTCGCTGCGGGTCCTTGACATCGACCATGAGACTCGCCGCGCAATGGATGACGGTATCACAGCCGGAAACGGCAACGTGAACCGAATTAACATCGAGTAAATCCATTTGGATGATTTCAAGAGATGAATCGGTATGTTGTGGAAACGACTTTAGAAATTGAGCATTTTGAACATTACGAACAGTTGCCCGTACACGGTTTCCTTTCGACAACAAGAGGTGAACGACATGTGACCCGATAAATCCCGCAGCACCGGTAACCAAGACGACCATGGTGTGCGATACACATCCACCACTTCATTCATGCCATCAATCAAACATCACATTGATGGCAAACCCCCACTTCGGAGTGACATGCGAATCGCAGTATTCCTGTCATTGCTGGTCCTCCTCGGTCCACTTTCAGGATGTTTTGGCAGCGATTCATTGCCTACATCCTCGTCTGAATCAACAGATTATCCTTCCGAATGGGACCGTCATACGCTGGACTGGAATTGGACGGACAGTTACTCCTATGTTCTTCAACCTGGACCTTACACGGCTCTTGAAGTGCAGGAAGCAACATTTGAGGTCGATACATCGGATGTTTGGGAGACTGGTCCGGCTACATCGAACATCCATCTCTCTTACTGGCTACCATCAAACACTGAATTGGGCGAAAAAGTCCCTGTTATCGCCGTAGTTAGCCCGTACTTCTCTTTCGGACAACCCGGTGATGAATCCGGCGCAACCTATGTTGTTGGTGCCGGCCGTGGCGAATTCATTTACGACAATTACATCCCTCACGGCTACGCATTTGCTCAAGTGTCCGTCTTTGGCACCGAAGAATCCTCAGGTTGTTTTGATTATCGAGGTGAAGGCGAGGGATGGGGCATTCACAAGGCAGTAGAATGGCTAGGGACACAAAACTGGTCCAATGGAAAAGTAGGCCTTTACGGTAAATCCTACGAAGGTGCAACGCAATGGGAGGCCGCAGCACTTGGCAGCGAACATCTCGCAACAATCGTACCTATATCCGGCACGACAGGACTTCACCCGCTTCTTTACAAGAATGGAAGTGCGGAAGCCAGAAGTCAAGTGATGCACATGAATTATTTCAGCAGCACCGTTGATTACAACGAGGATGACTTGGATAACATTTGCCCGGACATCATCGAAGGATTCTTTGCAGGTCCGGTGACTTACGGTGCAGGCGAACTTGACCCCTATATGTCGAACTATTACGATGAACGGGAACACCTAACCAAGGCGTTCCAGAATTACAACGGCAGTGTTTACTGGGTACAGGGGATGCAAGACTGGAACGTCGATCCCCACCAAGTTTTCCCCGGATACCAAATGTTCGTTGATGGAGGTTTTGAAGTTCGAGGAATGCTCGGTCAATGGGAGCACAATTATCCGGACCAGTGGTCAAAGCACAATGCCCAAGACAGCGGGTACGGTGGAGAAGCCATTCAGAACATGACGCGTTGGGATTGGGCTCAAGACCTCTTTGAATGGTTTGAGTATTATCTCAAAGGCGTAGGCGAAAAACCAGAACTTCATGCACAAATCCAGCGAAACGACGGTGAATGGAGGATTGAATCGACTTGGCCGCCACTCGATGCCGAACCCCTCGCACAACCTTTGGCCGATTGCTCTCAGACAGGACAGCGCGTTGCTGGAGCCAGTGTGGGTGGCGGCGGCCTTTCGGGTGTAACTTTTGATTGCCCAGCATTGTTCGAGGAACAAGACGCACACCTATCTGGCTTGTTTACACTGCATTTGGATGTGACTGCTGCAATGGACGGCGGGCAAATCTTTGCTGAAATGCAAGACGCCGAAACCGGGCTACGGCTCGGCCATGCCACCATGGACATTCGATATTATCAAGGCGGCAGCGATCCAACTACCGTACTCCCTGGTCAAAGTCTGACTATGCTAATGGAGTTCCAAGCCATTGACGCAATCCTCCCCGCAGGACACGGCATACGACTCGTACTCACTGAGACAGGAGAGGATTATTTGGCGCCTGCGTGCGGTATTCTTTGCCCTGTAACCGTGAACGGTGGGACATTGACCGTACACCAAATCATCAGGGATGGCAGTATGACGCTCATCACCCCGCAAGGTGATGACGCAGCTAACAATTAGTCGGGTGTATTGCTGCTTCTCAGTACTCGGATCATATCGATTCGACTCACAAGTCCGACAAGTTCTCCCCGTCGACTCACCAATAGAAGCTCTGAACCACCCAACAACCGTCGTGCTTCACCAATGGATACCTCAGCATCAATCAAGGTGAAGTCAACCCTCATCACTTCTTCGACCAGCGCGTTTTTAGAAACGTTTTCTTTCAACAGACTTGATTCCGATACAAGTCCGACGACTGAACCATCAGCGTTCAACACGGGGAGATGGCTTATGCCTCCGACAACCATTTTGTCGATTGAAGATTGCACAGTATCTGTTTGAGCCAGCGTAGTAATTTCACTTACCATGATATCCCCTACTGTGTGCGCTTTTTCCGGACTTTCTTCCCGCTTGAGCGCTCGAACCATTTTCCTCAGCGTAGATACTCTTGGGTCTACAACCTCGGTTTCGACCTTAGCAATCACCGATTGAGTAAGGCCAGAGCGCTCTGCCAGCATGGACTGAGTAAGTCCCAATGACTTCCGCCATTGTCGCAAATAGCCGCCCGTGGGAATTTCCATTGTATGGCCCTAGTTGGCTAAGGACATGAGTTCACCGGTCGGCGCACGGTTTTACCTAGAAAACGGACTGAACAATCACCTTGTTCAAATGTCTACAGAACAACAATGTACGCGAACATATGAATAAATTACGACGCGTAGGCATGTCTAAATAATAAACAAATGACTTAAGAAAAAAGAATATATCAATCATATGATAAAATAAAATCATAATTAGTTGAGCGTATGTTTGATATACCGTCTCGACAGGCAACGGGGTGATACCCATGATGGATAAAGCAAAACTAGAGTATATTTGGCTCGACGGATACTTCCCAACCCAGAACATGCGAAGCAAGACACTCGTGAAGAAAGATTTCACAGGAACACTCGAAGAATGCCCAATGTGGAACTTTGACGGATCATCAACCAAACAAGCTGAAGGCAACTCCTCTGACTGTCTCCTCAAACCAGTTGCCATCTATCCAGACCCACAGCGTTTCAACGGCTTTTTGGTCATGTGTGAAGTTATGAACGCCGATGGCACACCGCACTCGAGTAACGGACGGGCAACCATAGAAGACGACGATGAAGATTTTTGGTTCGGGTTTGAACAAGAATATTTCATCATGGACACAGAAACACAACTTCCTCTTGGATTCCCAGTTGGCGGATTCCCTGGCCCCCAAGGAATGTATTACTGTTCAGTCGGTGGCAGGAACACCCACGGGCGTTCTTTAGTCGAAGAACACGCCGATCTTTGCCTTGATGCTGGAATAAACTTTGAAGGAATCAACCAAGAAGTTGCATGCGGTCAATGGGAATTCCAAATATTTGCTAAGGGTGCAAAGAAAGCTGGTGACGAACTTTGGGTTGCACGAT
>JABGTJ010000005.1 GCA_018691345.1 Methanobacteriota archaeon | reverse complement strand
CTCCTGCGTGGCTCTTTTGAGTTCCAAGGGCAGAAATGCAGTGCTGCAAGCCGCGCTTACATCCCACAAACCGTGTGGAACAACATCAAGGATGAGTACATAGCAGAAGTTGGCAAAATAACTCTCGGCGACCCTCGTAACTTCTCCAATTTCATGTCTGCCGTTATCGACAAGAAATCGTTTGACAACATTGCTGGATACATCGACCGAGCAAAGGCCGATGCAGGGTGTGAAATCGTAACCGGTGGCGGCTATGATGGTTCTAAGGGATATTTTGTAGAACCAACGACCATTGTTTGCTCTGACCCTCATTATGAATCGATGGGAGAAGAAATATTTGGACCGGTATTGTCCATCCATGTCTATGACGACGATGGGTTTGAAAACGTCCTCAAAACATGCGACGAAACCTCCGAATATGCACTGACTGGCTCTATTTTCGCAACAAAGAGAGAGGACATCCTTACTGCAATGAAAGCACTCCGATACTCGGCAGGAAACTTCTACATCAACGACAAACCAACCGGTGCAGTCGTTGGACAACAACCGTTCGGAGGAGCACGTGGTAGCGGTACCAACGACAAGGCTGGTTCACCACTGAACTTGTTGCGGTGGGTATCACCTCGTTCAATCAAAGAAACCTTTGCGCCACCTCATTCGTGGGGCTACGGTTTCCTGAAGGAATGAATCGACTCTTTCTTACTCCGGTCAATCCGATTCAATGAGTCCACTAAGACTCTGGATTCGAACCGTTGGCTTACCAACGAAATGAGCCACCATCCTACGGTAAGGAGAGGGGTTGCTACAAACACAATTAATCCAAGCCAGAGCAGTATCCTGCCTTGCGTAAGTGGCCAAGCCCAAATCGCAGTTCCAAAGAGTACCAACAAAAAATACAGACGCGCTGCCTCACTCGGAGTTGACCAACCCTTGTGATCTTTCCTTGGAGCAAACAAGAATCCCATCAGGCTCATGGTACAAGTTCGAAGGTCGAGATTATGAAAGCGTGTTTTATCCATCACCCTCCGGTGGTTTGATGTGTGAGAGTTGGGAGCGTCAACCCCGCAATGATGAGTGCTTGAGCCGACTGCTGTTTTTTCAGTGACGAGTGATGGGCGAACTGAGCGGGACCTCTTCGTAAATGTGATAGGTGTCAGCCATGCTGTTCATCTCATGCAGGGTTTGCCAATCACACCGTTGAGCCCGCCTCCTGCTGGCTTAATCTTAGCCTATCCTTCATCCAAATGGAAAACAATTCGGTCGATGCTCGGCTTCGTAATACTGCTTTTTATCGTTGCCAATGTCTCAACCACACTGATTTTTGGTGGCTTGCTCGACGGTGATTTCGATGGTGACCTTGGGCCATCTGAACCGTTGCTTACGCTGTTTGGCTCCCTATGTCTGATTCCATGCGTAGCAGGTTTTGCCTTTTTCCGAAGGCCCCGACTTACGCATGTAATCCGAGCTCAGAACTCCGTATTCGGAAACACATTCAACCTCATAGCACCAAAAACTGCCGTTCAAACGTTTGAACGCGTGACGGTTGAACATCATTTGATTCGAGATACAACCCCCCTCGAAATGCCAGACGGTAAGCAATTGTGGTGGTTGTTCTTTGCAGGCGTTTTCTTCAGTACTGTATGCATGTTACCGTTACTGGTGATGGGGCTTAACATCTTCACTGGAGTTTTGTTTGCTCTTGTTGCCATTCCAGCATTCATAGTTGGTTTTTCGACTCCAGTCTTTGCATGGTGGTCCACCTCGAATTCGTACTTTGGACTCCCCACTACACGCAGACTAGCGGAATGGATGCTAATTGCTGGGATGATTTCCACGCTTCCGGCGATTGCGATTAACTCCTTTCTTTCTCCTGTGCTTCTCAACGGCGTTGGGCTTGAAACAACCGATGTATCGAACCTCGGTTTTGGTCTCATTTTGATGCTGTCAGCACCGATTGGCGAAGAACTTTGCAAAGCCGCTGCTGTTCTGGCACTGTCACGTTTCATTGATGGGCCTCGACGAGGCTTCCAAGTTGGATTTACGGTTGGACTTGGATTCGCACTTCTTGAAAACTCCATGTACATACTCGGAGCGTTCATGTCCGGTGAGGAAACGGCGATTACCTTTGCACTCACAAGCGTCTTACGAGCAATAAGTTCAATCCCGGGACACGGTGTTTGGACCGGCATATCAGGATTCGCTATTGGCTCATACCTCCACCAAAAGAAAGCACGACTTGTCGTACCTGGATACCAACAAACTCAGCCAGAACGAATCCAATCAAACGAGAACTGGGTGCTTATTGATTCAGCAGGACATGTCATGAAACATTCGAATCAAGAGCAAAACCAACCCCTTCTGCCGCCAAATTGGCTTTCTGCGCCCCCTGAAAAAGCGATACCTCTCTCGAAGAAACCATTGCAAGCATTAGGGTTCGCAATGATTTTGCATTCTTTTTGGAACGGTTCCTTGTGGGCATTATCACTTCTTCTTGCAGATGCTCACGTTCTTCTTGGCCTGTTGGTTTCGACTGTATGGATGTCGATGCTGATCTTGGCACTGTGGCAATTTACCCGTCGTATATTCCCAACCGTGCTGTCTTGAGAACCTGTTTGAATCGGTTTTTAGCGGACGTCGAAAGGAAAGCACCTTTCAAGGAGAAGATTACCCGAGAGGTTGAGGGATATCGATGGATGTGCTCACTGGAGGTCTCAACCAAGGCAACTTGGTAGTGACGTCTGTCCTCCTCATTGGCCTTGTTCTCGTCTCAGGCAAAGCGAAAATGCTCGATAAGCCGGGAATCATTGCTGCTGCTGCACTGGGATTCGTCGTTGGTGGCCTAGGGCACTGGACTTGGCTGCTGATTTTACTCGGATTCCTGCTGGCCTCACACAAAGCCACAAAGTGGCGCTTTGAGGAGAAAATGCAACGCGGCATGTCGGAATCTGAAGACGGGCATCGCAGCTACGGAAACGTCATCGCAAACGGAGGATTACCCGGCCTAGTAGCCATATTCGCGTTCATAACAGAAGACTGGTACCATGGAATGTGGATGTTCGGTGCTGCTGTGGCAGTCGCCGCCTCAGATACGTTCGCAAGTGAAATCGGATGCCTCGATGACAATGTTCGAATGATTACAACTCTAAAGCCGTGTGAAGCTGGGCTCAACGGAGGCTTCTCTCCATCGGGTCAAAAAGCGGCATTTGTGGGTTCAAGCATGATTGCTGTTCTGACCTTTGCAGCATGGATGGTAGCCAACAACGGTGGGGACAGCATCCAAATCGGATTAACCAAAACAGCCTTTGTGGCCATCATCGGATGGTTGGGTTGCCAAATGGACAGTGTATTAGGCGCAGTCTTTGAAAACCGAGGATACCTCACCAAAGGCGGAGTAAACGGAATTTCAATCACTTTTGGAATGCTTACAATGTGGGCAATCCTTTCGTTTCAATTGCTTCTTTGACGAACCTCCGCCCGTTCGCATGTCGCCATTGCCTTCATGAACCAAAACCATTTGGTGATGTTAATGCGACAGCGGAAACTGGTACTGGTCATGTTAGCACTCCTGCTTGGAGTGATGGCATCTGGAGCGGTTAAAGCGGCCAATGACCCTGTATACCAGCCTGGTTTTGTGGAATGGAATATCGAGCCAATGGAACGACTCTTTGTCGAAGGGCTGAATTCTGAAGAAGCGGTTCTGCAACGTCAGCGCACTGACAATGCTGTTGGAAACCAACCGGTCAATTCGTTCAGCGGCATGAACCAAATATTCTCAATCAGCAGCCCTCCGCTCCAAAACCCAGTCAACGCTACAGTCAACATGACGGTCTTCATGTCTGCGTACATTGACGGAGTGGGTGGCCCACAATATTGCGAGAGAACTGCCTTTGGAACTGATAACAGTTTTACAATGGTGTATTCGGTCGACGCTGGTGGTGTACCAGTCTATGACTCCACCGTCAGCCAAGTGGTAAATACAGATACCTCGAACTCTGCAATGAATTTCTCCGGAGAACGCATTGAGGTCTTCCTTTCGATGAAGGTTGGAGATGTAATCACTCTTGCCGTTTCAGCGCAAAATAACTGTGAAGGAAGCACCATTCAAGTTCAATGGGGCGCCTTTGAGCAAAACAGTGGCGGCATTGTGATGGAAGGTCAATTGTACGAGCCAAAAGCACGCGTCGTCGTCGATGCTGAACGTAGAGCCCACATTGAGTTTGAACCTCTTTTCCCCTGGGGCACCGATGATGTCAAATCGGCAAAATGGGAACTTTGGGGCCCTCTTGCATCCGATGAAAAATTCGTTAAAGATGAAGACCTTATCATGGAAACTTCAACTGGGCGTATTCGTATTGACCGTTTGGCCGAAAACAACCAAACCGTATGGGCATGGTCTGGTGTTGCCTCGTTGAAGCCCGGAGATGCGAATCTCGAGTTCTGTGCCCAAACTGTTTCAGGCGACCTTAACAGCGACTGTCACGCTTCCGGTATCATTCGTTTTGAAGTCGAAAAAGCAAATGAAGGCATTCTCAGTTCCTCATTGATCTTATCGCTGACCACGGTTTCATCTTTCATTGGTTTCCTTTATATTTGCATTCGTAAAGACGAATTGCCGCCACCACCGGTTTTGCTTGCTTTGTTGCTGATGACCATTGTGTTCATTCCAACTGCAATGGACCAACCCAACCTTGGTTCGAACGATTTAATCGACGACCATGCACTCGTGTACGATACAGAACTGTACGACGAGAACATGCAACCGGTCATGATCTCCGAATTGTTCGACGGTAAAGATGCACTCGTACTCGCCGTGGCCCTACCCGGGACGCAAAACGTCGCAGAGCAATCTGTAGAATTAAACAAAACGGTTGACTTAATCGGCAATGATATCGCTGTAGCGCACATTCTAGCAGGTATGGATGCCACCACTACGGATGTTGCAGCCCTAAAAAACAGTTACAACATGACATGGCCAAGCTTCGTAGACCTGGATGAATCGTTCACAACCAGCACACCAAACGGAACCTCAGATTCTATTATTGTCCTCGATAAAACGATGAGAGTTGTTTATTCAAACGCTCCTTCGGCTTCCTCTGAAGAAATCATCGATGCAGTGGAGAGCATCAACAACGGTGGTAGCACAAGCGCTTGGTCTTACTTTTCATTGGTGTTTGGGCCGGGACTGTTCCTGTTCTTCCTTATACTGCCACGTGAAAAATACGAGGCTCTGGAAGATCCACTTCCCCTTGGACTTCACATGGGAGCCATCGTTGGCGCAGGCGGCGCAGGAATCGTACTGGTTAATCTCCCACTGCTGATTGCAACCTTAGCACCGATTCCCACCAATATCTTGTATTGGGTCGATATAGCGATGTATGCATGGCTTGTTGAAATGTGCATCGTTACAGCTCGTAGAGGTAGCCCATACGAAGCCGAATTCGTTGGTAAAGTAATGCATAGATTCTATCCCGAAAAATTCCGCAATTGGAGAGAGTCACATGAGATGCAACGCGATGTCATGGTCGGAATATGGCTCGGATGGTTTGGGTGGTTCGCCTTCCCATCGCTGTTCCCACAAGGCGTCTCTGCAGCGTTGATAAGCGGAATCTCTGGCCTATTCTTTGGGGTATTCGGATTGATATGCATTATTGCACTGGGTGGCGCAGTCGTTCTACTCCTGCGCACTCTCGGAACATTCGGAGGATGGATTACGCTCATGTTTGGTGAGATGGGAACCGATGACTACACGAGATTTGCTGGATGGTGTATACTACCAGTTGCTCTTTGGGCTAGCGCTAACGCAGTCATATCAATGATGAACATCGGCGTGATTTAGCGACCGAATCTTTGACAAGCATTGAGCACGATGTTCATTGCATGGAGCCAAAAATAGAATGGAGCAGGACGCGAAAGAACCTGTTCTTCAAATGCCCTAGAGCCTGGTATCTGCGATATGGATACAAATCGAATTCAACCCGGTCAAGAGTGCCCTCGTTTCAACGGCCTTGGGATTTGATGTTAAGAGCGATGAAAGAAACGCTTCTCGACCGACTTGATGACCTCAAGGAAGGTAAAGAATGGTCATCATTACTTGTTGAAGCCCAATTAAAATCGTCACTTCAAAGCCATTTGGATGGGTCTGTGCATCGTGTCTCAGAGCAAACTCAAAATGCACTTCTCAAGTTTTCCCAACACCGGTTTCGATTGCTGTGGAGGACAAGAATTCTTCAGCAACTTCAGAAAAGGAGGCATGCGCAATGGTATGTATTGGACCGTTCAGAACCAACACAGTACGGGATTCGCAGACTGTACGTCACCCCAGATTTAGTGATTCGAATACAGAACCGTTGGCATTTGGTTCGGTTTGATATGCAGAAATCACCTCCAAGAGTGCATGATGAATCGGAGGCAAACGTCATGGTGTTTTGGGCTCTCAACAACGACGGTTTTAGCGCACCTGGTGAATCCTATCGGTTGCATACTGTGGGATGGAGGCAGGGTTTTTGGCATTGTGAAACCTTCCAGCCAACTTCACAATCGATTAAGCAATCCCAGCAATTGTTAGAACAAGACATGAAGGCTATGGAGGAAATTTCTCGATATGGAATGCGAAATCTATCGCTCTTACCACTTGCTAAAAGCAAACGAACCTGCACATCGTGTTTCTATCGGAAGTTCTGCCCCGGTGGAGAAAACCTCGAACTTGCAAAGAAGGAGCAGGCTGTTTTAGAGTTGTCAGCACATTCACTCAAGGCTCGCAACTAGATCCGCAAGCACGGCTTTTACATCGCTTGCCTTGGTTACTCCGCTTGCTAAAAGAACACCTTCTGCACCTAATTCTACTGCTTTAGCCACATCAGCGCCATTCTTGACGCCGGCCCCGCAAAGAACACGAACATTTGGGTTGACTGCTTTGACAACTGCTACTGTATCGCTGACAATTGCTGGGTCTGCAGTGGTGACTGATATATCGCCACCAATCAGTTCTGGTGGTTCCACTGCGATGAACGTCGGGCCAATTTCTGCAAGACTTTGGGCTTCATCAACGTCAGCTGCGCAACCGCACATAGGGAAATCAGATGGCAGTTGCTGTTTCAAAGATGCGACATGCTCCATCGAGACTTTGTGTTCAGCGTGATTAATGATGGTTCCATGGGCGCCGCGGTGAAGGGCTGTCTTCGGTTCAAGCCATCCGGTAAATCCGCCTTGACCAACTGGGTCGAGATGTTGAGTCCAAACTTCCAACGATGGAGCAACCCTTCGAACTGCTTCAAGGTCAAAAGCCGAAACCACTGCAATCATTCGAGCAGGACCGTTGCAATGCGCTTCCATAGCGAGAGCCAAATCTTCAGCAGTCTGGCCACTTGCAGACGCATAGGTTTTGAAGTTTACAACAATCAATGGTTTGTTCATGTCTTAGGCAGAAACAAAGCGCATTTGAGCCCTTCTATGATTCTAAACTGAATCAGTCCGTTCTTGGCCACTCGCCGTCCGACATCGAAGTTCCGTCCGGAATAACGCTTCCATGATCAATTACCATGTTGAGAAGTTGAACGTTTGAGCCAATATGCACATCACGGCCGACCATACATGATTCGACAACAGAATTTGGGCCTACACTTGCTCCTGACAAAAGCGTTGAACGGTTGATCGTACTGTTGGAAACGGTGACATTTGAATCAATCATTGATTCGGAAACTTGCTCAGAAGTCGTTGTTTCTTCTGAACCGTACCACGAATTTCCGTGAATGATTCCGCGTCGGAAGCGACCTTCCTTGATGCAACGGTTGACTGCATCCGACCACGCACTCGGAGTGCCTGCATCGATGAAGTATCCTTCAAATTGTTGCCCGTTTAATGCCCCTTGTGATGCAAGTCGAGGGAAAACATCTCGTTCTATAGAATGCTTTCCTAGAGGCATAAAATCAAAGATATCGTCTTCCAAAATGTAAGAACCTGCATTAATGAGATTGGAGAACACTTCCTCTGGTGTTGGTTTTTCCTTGAATTGAGTTATGCGTGAATCATCGTCAAGACCAACGATTCCAAACCGTGTAGGGTCTTCGACTTCCCACAAAGCCAGTGTCCCGATACCTCCGTTGTTTCGATGTAAATCAAGCAGAGGCTCAACCTGCAATGATGAGACGATATCGCCATTGAAACAGGCAAAGGTACCACTGACAACATCACGGCAATTTCCAAGAGCACCGCCCGTACCGAGAGGCTTGTCCTCTGGAACGATTCGTACATCGAAATCAACATCAGCATTTGCAAAGTAGTTTTGAATCATATCCACCTTGTATCCGCCTGCAACGACCACTTCGTCAATCAGGTCGTTAGGAACTCCCTCTACAACCCGTTCCAGCAGTGAAAGGTCTAGCATTGGGAGCAAGGGTTTTGGCACAGAATTAGTCCAAGGTCGAAGGCGTGAACCAACTCCACCGGCCAACACTACGACTTGCATGGGTGGGCCTTTTACCTATTACCTATGAATACATCTCAACACTGCACATCGACAAGTGGGTTCGATAAATCGACACGAATGTCGCATCAAAGTATTCAAAGACGGCCTTACTTTGGAAGGATTGGAGAGCACCATGAACATCCACGAATATCAAGGAAAAACCCTGCTGCGAGAAAACAACGTCGCCGTACTTGAAGGAGTCCACTGCACGACCGTCGACCAGGCGCTCAGTGCATACGATTCGCTCGGCAGCAAAGTCGTTGCTGTCAAATCCCAAATCCATGCCGGCGGACGAGGAAAAGGCACACTGTACCATCCTGAAACCCGTGAACACGTTATGGACGGCGGTGTCAAAATCGCTTTCTCAAGAGACGAGGTCGAATCCTATGCTACCAACATTCTCGGCAATGTTTTGGTGACCATTCAAACTGGAGATCAGGGGAAATTGGTCAGCAACCTGTACATCGAGGCTGGGTGTGATATCGCTCACGAATACTACCTCGCCCTTTTGGTCGATAGAGACAACAAGTCCGTTCTCATCATGGCGTCGACCGAAGGTGGAATGGACATCGAAGATGTTGCCCACAATACGCCTGAACTCATCCACAAAGTCGTTGTCGACCCAAATGCTGGCCTTCTCGGTTTCCAAAAGAGGGACCTTGGAATGTCCCTTGGCCTCTCGGGGGCGGCGCTGAAATCCTTCGGCAAGATGTTGACAAACATGTACACAATGTTTGTGCGAGAAGACTGTGCAATGGTGGAAATCAATCCATTGGTACGAACCGGTGCGGATGAAATTGTCGCCCTCGACTCGAAAATCTCGTTCGATGAAAATGCCGAGTTCCGCCACAAGAAATGGGACGACCTTCGAGATCTCTCAGAAGAAGAAGATGTGGAAATTCGTGCTAAGGAAACTGGACTTTCTTACGTCAAACTTGACGGTAACATTGGTTGCTTGGTGAACGGAGCTGGACTTGCTATGGCCACCATGGACGTCATCAAACTCTACGGTGGAGAGCCTGCAAACTTCCTCGATGTCGGTGGCGGTGCAAACGAAGAGCAAGTTAAAACGGCGTTCTCGATTATTCTTGAAGACCCAAATGTCAAAGGAATTCTCGTCAACATTTTTGGCGGCATAATGCGTTGCGATATCATTGCTCGAGGCGTTATTGCCGCAACTGAAGCACTGTCTCTTGAGGTACCGCTCGTCGTCCGATTAGCGGGTACAAACGTCGATGAAGGAAAGAAAATCCTTGCGGCTTCGACCCTCAATATCCACCCTGCTGACGATTTAGCAGAAGGTGCGAAAAAGATTGTAGCGCTTATTGGAGGCGATGAATAATGTCAATTTGGATTGAAGAAGATGCGAAAGTATTGGTGCAAGGTATCACTGGAAAGCAAGGCATGTTCCATGCAGACAAAATGGTCGAATACGGAACAAACATTGTTGGAGGATGCACACCTGGTAAAGGCGGTCAAACCGTCGAACTTCAGGGGAAACAATTTCCTGTATGGCACAGCATGACTGAGGCCATTAAAGCCACGGACGCTGATGCAACCGTCATTTATGTTCCACCGCCTTTTGCTGCGGAAGCAATAATGGAAGCAGCCGATGCATTCGACTACATCAAAGGCGAAGGAGTCATCGTCTGTATAACGGAAGGCATTCCGACTCTCGACATGGTGAAAGCTGTGGCTTACGTCGAAAATCGTCCTGGCGTTCGACTCATTGGACCAAACTGTCCTGGAATTATCACCCCTGGTGAAAACGGCGGTGCGAAAATTGGAATCATGCCGGGACATATTCACGCTAAAGGCAGAATTGGAATTGTCAGTAAATCTGGAACCTTGACTTACGAGGCTGTGGCTCAAACGATGAGTATCCATGAAGGCCAATCCACCTGCATCGGAATTGGCGGAGACCCTGTGAACGGTACAGGATTCATTGACTGCCTCGCTGCATTTGAAACCGATCCACAAACTGAAGCAATCATTATGATTGGTGAGATTGGCGGCAACGCAGAGCAAGAAGCGGCAGCTTGGGCTGCTGAAAATGTGAGTAAGCCAATCGTTGGATTCGTAGCTGGTGCAACTGCGCCACCGGGTAAGCGAATGGGGCACGCAGGAGCAATAATTTCCGGTGGAAAGGGGACTGCAGAAGAGAAGTTCGAGGCGTTTAGAGCTGCAGGTATTGCCTGTGCAATGGACCCATCTGAACTGGGCAAGGTCTTGCTGGAATCGCTCAAAGCAGCTGGCTTGCGATGAACCCATTAACCGATATCGATACTCAACATCATGGCCGAGAAGCCTGAGTTCGACCCCAGCGAATTGCAGGGATATTATGCTCAAGATTTCGAAATCGACTTGTCGTGGATGAAAAAACCAACACAGCATCAATATCGGTGGAAATGCCTCGATAACCGATGGCAGTCCTCGCATCGTAGAGTTCGCAATGGCCCGACTTTGTTGAAAGCGTTCAGAGACTCTACGCCAACAGACGTGTACGTCTCAACCTCATCATGGCTCAACCCGATCGACTTGCCCAGATTACGCGATGAGGAAGCAGCTTACCCCATCCTTTTGGACCACCTGGTGGTTTTCGACATTGATGTGCCACCCTTTTGCATCACCAACATGGAACTGGCTCGACAATCAGCAGTCAAACTGTATGATTGGATGAAGGATAGAGATGAATATGCATTCATGCATGTTTCCTTTTCAGGTAGCAAGGGGTTTCATCTGTTCTATGAAGACCTGCAGCGTGAGAAATTCCAAATCCCAGACCCGAAGGAAAGAGAGAAAAAAGTTCGCACTGAACGTAAAAAATTACTCGACCTCGTCGCATCAGCAGGCCACACTGTCGACATCAAAATTACTGCAGATACAAGACGCATCATCCGACTTCCGGGCACCGTTCATGGCAGAACCGGATGGAAATGTAACATTGTCGATATTGAAACACTCCACAAACCGTTCAAGAAATGGTACAAACAACTTGACCGCCATGACAACGCCATCAAAATTCCCCGAAAGTCCACCACCCCGAAAACCACCCGTGTAAAGTCCAAAGTCGATGGTGAGCCGGTGAACGTTCAAACGAACACCATCAGCATTGAAGTAAGCACTCATGTTGCTGGAACCAAAAACCGCTCTGCCCTCATGGCATGGTTACCCTATTCATGGGGAGCGCCCCAACAGGCGGTCACACGAGCGTTAGCATACATTGAAGATTTCAAATTTGGAGCAACTGCATTCTGGACCGATGGAGAACGAACCTTGATGCTGGTTCCTCGTGCTATTCCCAGAGAGCAACTCATCAAAATTACTCGTAAATTAAAGATAAATACACTCCAGCGGGAATTGAAAGAAAGACAACACTCTTGGGTTCGGATAACCGGAAAACTCTCTGAGGAGCACGATTGGGAAAAAGAATTACTGCCAATTAATGTCCTTGGAAAGGAGGCAAACGCGGCATGTGTATGGCCTTGGTCACGTTCACATTTGAGATTGAGTAGTCGCATGGGGCTATCCATCGAAAGCGATGAGGCGGAACTGGCCGGAAATGACGAACCATCCATCCGAATTGCCCAAAGAGCGTGAAATGATTATATGGTGCCTTGATGAGTTCGTATTGTTTCCACCGGAGCTTCGGCAATGACGGCTGCACTTGTGCGTATGACACAACCGACCGTTGGCGCTTGGAAACCGCGCCAACGGTCAAACCTATGGTGAGCCAATGAACAAATTCGGCATCATTATTTTCATTATAGGAACTCTTTTCAGTGGTGCTTTTGCAGTATCGATGAGTCAAGTGGATGACAGTGAGGCCATCTTAACTGAAGGAACAATCTTAGAAGATTCAAGTTATTCTGAGTCGTTGAATGGATTCTATACATGCCGTGCATATCTCGTCGTTGGATACAACGCAGGCACCCCCACTCAAGTTTACACTGCTGAAACGTTCGCAACGATGGAAAGCAGTAACTCTTGTGTCGAATTGATAGAGCAATACTACCCTGTTGGAGACAAAATCGACGTATATTATTATGAAGATTCGCCTGGAGAATATTCGTTTTACAGCACAAGCACGGATGAAAACGGAATTTATGCTTGCTGTGCAATCTTGTTTGGCTTGCTTGCTATTGGAGGGCTCATTATGACGTTCACTCTCGGCGGAACTTCAGCGGCTGTTAAAACCGGCGGATTGAGTGGAAGAAGTTCAGCTGGGGGGTCATCCGGCATTGGACAGACTGGTGGACTCAGAGGAAGGAATGAACAGAACTCAAAAAATTCTGGAGTGATGAGCTTATCGGATCCAAATTTCTCTGGCCCCCACCAAGGTAAATTCCTCTCAGGGCATACTCGACACGGCAATCGAAAATTCAGTACATTCCAAGAAGCAAAAGAGTTCTGTCTTGCAGACCGTGAAGCAGGTGGCATCACAATGGAAGGCGAAAACCACTTCACTGTACGCCGAGAAAACAATCTACTCAACTCCTCGATGGGAGAAGTTTCTTGGGTTAAGAAAGTGGAATACAACTCAGGCATGGCCGGGACAAACGCCCAATCAAGTCCAACATCACGTTCGCCAAATGTAAGATTACCCAGGGGAGAGTACAATTACGATTCACTTATCCAACGGTATGGACTTCAAAACGTCCCCGCTGGAGAAGTTCGAAACAAGGTCATGGCCGCAGGACTAATGACACCAGCGATGGCAGACAAATTCTTTGAGAATCGATTTGTCATCAAAACGCTTGGACTGGAAGAAGTGCCTCGCCAAGCGAATATCGCATCGAGTGTGTTACAGGCTCCAAAGAAAAACTTCTGGAAGACTGCCGAGTCAACGATCTCTTCGACCAGTGGCGTTCAAGAGAAATGTGGCCACAGTGGATGCTCTCGTTCGGTTACATCTTTTGATTTCAGATGCTTTGACTGTCGAAAGCGATTTTGTGACGAGCACAGAGGAGCAACCTTCCAGTGCTCAGAATGCGCTTGAGCACTAAATGTAGACTTCTTTTTGATGCATTCCAATATTGGGCGCAAGTCCTCTTTGACGGATGTGTTGTAGCAAAGATTTGCCATCGTTACTGCGAGCATAGGTAAGTTCACTCGGACTGACATAAAGATTCCAGTACTTTTGAAACACGTCCGCTCGCTCTCGAGTCGATGCGAGAAGAGAAGGTACTGCGTGATACATTTGAATCGAACTGACTTCCTTTCGAAGGTACTTTGCAATCACTTCAGGCATCATTGTCGAGAGCCAAGTATCCTGCATGAATTGGGATGAACGACTGATTAAGTATCTTGGATTCGTTAGCGGTCCTAAAACCTCCTCCAATGAAGTGCTAAATGAGAATGCTTCATCCGGTGTCGAATTGTGCAAATGGTAACGAAGCCAGCCACCACCTCGCTCACCACCTTTAGGTGAACAGTGAATGGTCATCTCTCCTAATTCTTGCAAGCTTGCAACAATCGCTTCGGAGATGGCAAGTGTCAATGTCGAATCGGTCCACATCTCCTTTTCGGTACCAAATCGAAATCCGCTCGAGAACCCTTTGGGGGTTTTCGTCTCAATTGCTGGTCGTGATTCGATTCCGAATGGCTGACCTATCCCCCATAATTCACGGGTATGCTCTCTGGTCCGTGCTCTGCGAAGCATTTCTTCGTTGAACAAGGCCATCCCTTCACTGATTCCCTCAGGTCTAACATCGTTGAATGCAGCATGAACGTGACCCACACCCTTTTCGATTGTGCCGTCATCACAAACACCATACAGTTGCTTGTGCTTTTGTTTGAATCGCAAATAGTCATCAAAGCCTTTGGTAAACTCTTCGGCAATGCAAACGATGTCCCAGTTATTTGCAACTTTTTCAGGCCATTCCTTATCAATTCGAATTGAACGGCCTCGAAGTTGATTGATGCTCATGCTTGTCGTGACGGTGGTCATGTCAATCAAGACGTTAATGCGTGAAGCATCCCATCCTTCTCCAAGTAAACCTCGTGTACCAACAAGACATCGCGTAAAGCCTTCTTGGAAAAACTCGGTAATCATGAGCGAGTAATAACGAGGAATCCAATCCTTTCCTCGGCCGTCAATTTCACTGAATCCTTGGTGAGGCTTGTGGTCGAGTTTGATGTCCAGTGAACGCTTCTCGACCCATTCCTCGGCCTTGGCAATGAATTTTTCACATAAATCGTCATCGACCAAAACCGTGCTTCCAGTCATTAAAATCGGGTCCAGGTAATCTCCAGCGGGGTGATGAACAAGTGTCCTCAGCACCGAGATTGCGCCCCCCGCTTCATCGTCAAGGACTCCTTCAACAAGCGTAGTAGCAGAGGTTTTCTCAAAGTCGGTGACAACGACAGCACGGATGTCAGGACCTAAGGATTGCATTTCCACATTGATGATGTCGTTAACCGCCGCTATTTTAGCGGAAGCATAAGCCATAACGCGCCCAACTGGAGAAGCGCAAGGCCGAGAACCAGTCTCAGTAATTTGTATCCCCAACATCCTCAATCGAGCCACTACCGATTCCGAGAGAGTGTGGTCATCAGGACTTTTTGAACGTCTCAATCCGTGCCTCACATAACGCGAAAGAACATTTCGTAATACGCTCATTCTGGTGAAGGACTGGTCTTTGGGATCAAAATCAAAGTTTGGTACTCCAGAAGGTAAAGGCAACCTGTTCATTCGAAGAAAGCGGCGAGCATCGATTGCGAAAGCTGAATATTTCCGCTCATAATCATGCCAAGAAAGTGACTCTCCTGTTGGTGACTTACGCTGTGCCAGTTCCTCTCGGACCCAAAGGTCGAGCGAAGCGGTTCTGTCTTTTTTAGCGTCATGGATTGGTGTTCTTAATTCAACTAAGAGCTGATCAAACTCTTCATCTACACCAGCAATATACTGCAATTCGTGACTTGCAGGCCTGACGAAATAGCATAAATCTTGATATGGAGCAAGGTTCGAATCACGAACTAAGGCAGGAACTGGAACACTGTAATCAACAGGACCAAAGAATTCTTCGTAGCGTTTTGTGTCCGATTCCATGAATGAAGAGTCATCAGGAGGGGTTGCAGTGAGTCCAAGGATGACTGGGTCATCAAACATCTCTCGAACTTCTGTTAAGATGCGACCCCAATGGTGCATTAAATGATGGCATTCATCTAAAATAATCAATCCAATGCCAGCATCTTTCAGCAACATGAGATTTTCTTTAGCGCTTTTATGGAGCGTCCACAATGCATTTCCGTGCTCTGCATACTCGTCACGTACCTTTTTCCGATATGTAGAAAGTCTACTGTTGTAATATTTTTTATTACGTTCAAGAAGGTCTTTCTGCCACGCCATGGCTTCTTCATGGTCCGATGCCTCTTCGTCGGAAATGAGTTTCTCAGCCCACAATTCGATGGCCACCTGGTCGAGATCTTCTCCGCCTTTTCTCGGCATGGTCACTGATTGATATGTGAGGGAAGTCAGTAGACCCGGTTTCTTTGGATCTGTGCTGATGAACTCATCTTTGCCATCGAGATCAAAGAGCGAAGTACGAGCAGCCCATTGGGCTTGAATTGCAGAGTTGGGGGACAGAACCAAAGCGGGTTTTCGAACGAGGTCAGACCAGACATACAATCCCAGTACTGTTTTGCCTGAACCAGGTGGAGCGACAATGTGAAGGCGCTTTTTTCCCGCCTCCAACTGTGGAACAATCACTGAACTCGCTGCTACTTGTGATGGGCGAAGGGTTCCTGAAAAATGGATTGAGCCGAAATCTGGTAAATCAACCATACATGACACCCTTCACTTCAACGTGGAGGACCGCGCTTAGGACCCGATGGACCGCCCTTCGAAGGACCGCCTTTCGGAGGACCGCCTTTTGATGGGCCCGGTGGACCGCTCTTCTTTGGTGGGCCGCCTTTTGATGGGCCCGGTGGACCGCTCTTCTTTGGTGGGCCGCCTTTTGATGGGCCCGGCGGACCG
>JABGTJ010000041.1 GCA_018691345.1 Methanobacteriota archaeon | reverse complement strand
CGTGTTCGGTCTTTTCTTGGCTCCTTGCCTCGTTCCTTCTGCTTCGGCTCAAGGCTCTCCAATACCTGCCGTTGAATTGGATTGCGGCCCCTCAAACCCTGTTCTTGATGTCCGTCCTACTTCGGACGCTGAAGTCATACTACAATGCACGGTGACTAACCCTTCGTCATCCAGTGAAACGATCAGCATCGAGACACTTGAATGGGACGGAACATTGGTCGAAATGGCACTCTCTGAAGATTCCTTCACTCTTGCAGCAGGCGAGGAAGACACCTTTGACATCGTATTCACAGGACAAACTAAAATCCCGGCTTCTACGGATTATTCTTTTGAGATTGGTGCAAAGGTCGAATCATGGAATAACATTCCAATCGGACAACTGCCCGAAGGAACCTTGGTTTTCAATACCACGCATGCTGGAAATTTGGAAGTCGAATTCTATGGCATGGTCGAATTACTCCTTTCCGATGTTTCAACACGGTACTTGGATACAAGCGAAGAAATCGAATTCTCTTTCCAAGTGACGAACAAGGGCAATGATGACGATGTGTTGGAAGTTGTTTTCGTGAATTCTGCAGACCTTGAAGCAGCACAATTTTCCTTCCCTAAGGGCAAACTGGTGAGCGAGAACGTTGCCTATCAAGGTACATCAAGTGTCAAAACACTCTCTATTCGTGCACCATCATCTGTTAGTGAAGATTTGCGTATGCCTCTCATCATACGTGCTCAAAGTGGCGATGATAACGACGCTCCATTCAGCGAAATCACCATCCAACTCGACATTACAGCACCTTCGAAAAGCTCTGGCATTGATGGCCTCGACTCTTTGAACTCGGACAGTACACTGCTGTATGCCTCGATTGGCGGTGGAGCCATTCTTCTTCTCCTGTTCTTGGTGGTCTTGATTCGTGTGGTGACAAAGAAGAAGCCAAAATCAAATGCTAAGCCCCAAGTACAACAACCAATTATTCTACCAGATGAGCCAGTTCAACAGCAAACAGCAGATGATTTTGATGACCTTTTCGACGATCTTGACGAAACTCCGTCACCAAATGATGAATTTGATGATTTATTCGAGGACCTGTAAGGCCCTTCGGCTCAAACATTTGGGTCTTGGAACCCATGTTTTTAGTCGCACAACATAGGGAACAGTCATAGGATTGGTGTTACGGCCAACACCTACCCATTGGGTAGGTGCTTTTATGCTACAATTACAGGGAAAAACAGCCTTCGTCTTCGGTGTTGCCAGTGAAGACTCGATAGCATGGGCAATTTGCCAACAACTTGCTGCGGCTGGTGTCACGCTGTACCTCGGTTATCAGAAGCGTTTCATGAGTCGGATTTTCCAACTAAAGGACAAACTCCCCCAGATTGGTGGGTTTTATCCATTGGATGTTGCCGAGGACGCCACAACCCGTGAATTCTTCGAAGCGTTCGAAAAAGAACATCCTGGAAAGAAGGCGGACATCCTCATTCACGCAATTGGTTTTGCACCTCGTGCGTGTTTTGATCGCCCAATTTTGTTTGTTGAAGACAGCGATATCAACACCGCTATGACCATCTCAGCCAATTCACTGCAGCGCTGTTTGAAACACGCTCTACCCTACCTCAACCCGGGCTCTTCTACAGTTACACTCACCTATGCTGCATCGAACCGTTTTGTACCGAATTACGGAATCATGTCGATGGCCAAGGCAGCACTCGAATGCTGGACTCGGGAACTTGCGTGCCATCTTGGTCCCGAAGGCCACCGAGTGAATGCGATTTCTTCAGGTCCTATACGGACCATCGCTGCGAGCGGTGTTCCGGGCTTTGACAACATTCTCGACCACGTCGAAGCCAACTCTCCGTTGCGAAGAAACGTCAGCCAAGAGGATGTAGCGGGTGCAACCTTGTGGTTAGCAAGCCCCCTTGCAAGCGGTGTTACAGGACAGTGTATCTATGTTGACGGTGGATATTCGATTACAATGGTGCCGCAGAGCATCATGAACAACTGAGGTGAGATAATATGGTCAAAGATGCCAAAGGAAATGAAGTCCAAGGACTTGAACAAGGACCGTTCGAACCCATTGCTGTTATTGGCGTATCTGCACTGATGCCGGATGCACCAGATATCGATTCGTTTTGGCAAAACATCCTTGATTCCAAGGTCAGTATTCGCCAAATACCTGAACACCGCTGGATTGGACCTGTTGACCATTTCTTCCGTGACGGTGGACCTGGAAACATCGAAGAAGGCTATACCTATGCCCGAATCGGAGCTGTTGTCGAAGGCTATGAGTTCGATTGGCGTCGATGGAAGCAGCCACCCGGCACGCTTTCTCAAATTGACCTCGCTCAGCAATGGGCGGTTTCTGTTGCTGCAGCAGCGATCGAGCACGCCGGATACGATGGAGAGCACAAAGACATCGACCGACTTCGAACAGGTGTAGCGTTTGCAAACGCTCTTGGCGGTGAAAACAGAAACCTGTCCAACATTCGAATCTATTCAAATCACACCAAGGAACTGGCGAAGTCGTTTGGTATGCCAACCGCCAACGGCGATGCCTTTGTCGACGCCATTAACACCGGTGCCCCTCGGGTCAATGAGGATACGATGCCTGGTGAATTAGCCAACGTTGTTGCCGGAAGAGTTTCCAACCTTTTGGATTTACAAGGCCCTAACTTTGCGATGGATGCCGCTTGTGCTTCATCTCTGGCAACCCTCATGGATGCCTGCCGTCTTCTGCAGATGCGTCAAGTCGATGTCATGATTGCAGGCGCTACAGACCGAAGTATGGATGCGCCAACGTTCGCTAAGTTCAGTGCCATTGGTGCGCTCTCACCCACTCACTCTACGCCTTTCGATGCAGGTGCAAACGGATTCGTAATGGGCGAAGGTGCGGGTGCTTTTGTCCTCAAGCGTCTTTCTGATGCCATTCGAGACGGAGATGAAGTTCACGCTGTTATTCGTGGCGTAGGTGGATCATCCGATGGACGAGGGAAAGGCATTACTGCTCCAAGTCAACGCGGTCAAATTCAGGCGATTGCTCGTGCGTATTCGCAAGCTGAGTACGATACAACAACCGTGGAATTAATTGAGGCACACGGGACATCAACCAAGGTTGGAGACGCTACCGAGTTAGGCACATTGTCGTTGCTTTGGGAAGGTTCGCCCCCCGGAAATCACGTCGCAGTTGGTTCAATCAAATCTCAAGTCGGTCACCTCAAGGCGGCTGCTGGAATTGCGGGTTTAATCAAAGCCGTCATGTCCCTTCATCATCGCACTATTCCCCCTTCGGCTGGCTTCAAAACGCCGAACCAAACCGTGGATTGGGACAACAACGCTTTCTTTGTTCCAACAGAAGCACGAGACTGGCCACGTCCAGTAAACCACCCGCGACGAGCAGGAGTTTCTGCTTTCGGTTTCGGTGGTACCAATTATCACGTTGCGTTGGAAGGTTTTGAACCGGAATACCACGCAGAACTCGCTCAGAAATGGGATGCTCGGTGGTCCGCATATGCTCAAGACTCTGAAGCATCTTCCATGGCATCCAACGCTGCTTCGGTACTGGATGCAAGCGCAAAACCTTCGATGACGCACGAAGAGATGAAGGCGGTTGAAGGAGGCATTTTGTTGCTTTCAGCCGCAGACCTCACCTCACTGCAATCAAAGCTGGAAGCCGTTGATTTTGCAGGCACACATTTCGATGAAGACCCTCGCGGTCTTCGACTTTCATCGGCTTTGGATTTAGCTTCTTTTGAATACGCTGAATCGGATGCTTTCCGGATGTGCATCGTGGCTACTTCATGGGCTGAGTTTCACAAGCGTACAGCACTTGCCGGCAAAGCCATGAATGACCCTGAAAAGTGGGGCTTCCTACAAGCTCAAGGCATTCTGTTGACCAACGACCCTGCTCTCCACCCTAAGGCGAAAGTCGCTCACATGTACCCCGGTCAAGGGAGCCAATACGTTGGTATGACTCACGATTTACATCAACGCTACAGCGCGGTCCAAAAGGTCTGGAATCAAGCGGATGAGACGATGGTCGATGTCCTCGACGGCGAAACGCTGTCAAGTTTCGTATTGCGATCCAACCTATCGAAAGAGGAACGCATTGAAGCGGAACACAAACTCAAGCAGACCGAGTATACTCAGCCTGCAATGCTCACGGCCGATTTGGCCATTGAACGGGCCTTGAACGACCACGGCCAACATCCCGATATGGTTGCAGGCCATTCCCTGGGTGAATACGCTGCACTCATGTCTGCGGGTATTCTTGACATGGACGGCGCATTGCGAGCATCTGCAGCTCGTGGAACAGAAATGGGTTCTGTTGTCATTGAAGACAAAGGCTTGATGGCCAGCATCATGGCACCTTACGATGAGGTTGCATCCGTACTCGACTCGATTGAAGGCTACGTCATCGCAGCCAACAAGAATTCACCAAAGATGACGGTCATTGCCGGAGAGACCGAACCTGTCAAGCAGGCCATGGCACAATTTGATGAGAAAGGATTCCAAGCCGTTCCTCTTGCCACATCGCACGCTTTCCACTCCCGCATCGTCGCACCTGCGAACGAACCTTTGCGACGTTTCCTCGAGAGTCTCGAGATTCGCTGGCCTCGCATCCCTATTACTGCAAACGTGGATGGGACTTTTTATCCAATGGAAGGTGCAGATTCAAAGGAAGGAGTGCTCGGAAAACTTGCACCACAGATGGCTTCTGCTGTTGAATGGACCACTCAAATTGAAACCATGTATGCAGCAGGGGCACGTGCTTTCGTCGAAGTAGGACCAAAGCGTGCTCTCACCATGTTTGCCGTTCAAATTCTTGAAAACAAACCGCATTTGCCGATTATGTGCAATCACCCAAAACAGGGCGGCATCGCAACGTTCCTCAGTGCACTTGGAACACTTGCTCTTGCCGGTCGAAAACCGCAATGGCCTGCCCCCGATTCACACGTACTCACCGAGGCATTCAGAGCCGGTCCCATCGAAGCATATGGAGCCTCAAGTACCCCTTCGTTCAGTACTGCTCAAGCCGAGGATTTGCAAACACGGGCACGCCCACTGCCATCAACCGGTTCTCCAGCACCTGTGCAGAACATCGTTCATACGACAACTCCTGTTGTACGAAGTGCAGATCCTGCCGTGGCTGCTGCCAAGGCCTTGGATGCTTACATCGGCGACCGCCTCTCTGCAGTGAGCGGCTATCCTGCTCGGTTCTGTAACGGCATGGTCAATCTCCGTAACGGGCTTGGAATGTCCGATGCACAAGTTGCATCCGTGATTCATACGATTTCTAACGAAGCATCCGTTGATGCTACGGCCGATACAACAACCATCGCGACGGCTGCTGATGTGGCGAAATGGATTACTGTTCTTCCTTCTTCATGGAGTCCAAAGACCTCGATGTCGCATGCACCAGCAGCACGGATGACTCCACAAACTGTATCGGCCTCAACACATGTTGACCGCCGTAAGGCAGATCCATACGTCGTTACGGGTGTATCTCTCGGTCTTCCTGGCGGAGAGCGCGTGTTTGAGGAAGATACCTTCGAGCGCTTGGTGCGAGGTGAGACTTGCATCTCAGAAGTGAGCGATGAATACAAGCAACGTTTGCTCGATAAGAACATCGTTCGTCTCATCAAGGGTAGGGACGGTTCTGTTAACATGGAACAAGCCAAGGAGTTTGGCGACATTCCTCAACTTGCAGGTGTTAAGTCTGCGTTTGATATTGCAGAAGAGTTTGGAATTGATGCCAAGGTCGTTCTTGCATGGGACATCACGACTCAACTGGCCGTTGCTTCTGGATTGTTGGCATTGCGAGATGCTGCGATCCCTCTCACGCCGGTTGAACAAATTGGCAAAGGCGGTCTTCGATTGATTCGCAATTGGCAAGTTCCACAACATCAACGGGAGAGAACGGGTATTGTGTTCGCCTCCTGTTTCCCTGGGTTGCAAATGGCAATGAAGCACGCCAAGAGCGACGGTGATGACGGAGAAGGACGGTTTGACCGCCGATATCTCTTCCAAACGCTCAACATGGGCCATTCCCAGTTCGCTCAGTACACTGGAATCCGTGGTCCAAACACGACCATTAACCTCGCTTGTGCATCGACCACTGCTGCTTTTGGCGTAGCTGAAGACTGGTTGAACAGCGACCGAGTTGACCGAGTCGTCATCATTTCTGCTGACGATGTGACCGGTGAAGATTTGTGGGAATGGATTGGAGGTGGCTTTGCAGCTTCTGGTGCAGCCGCAACAAGCAATGTGGTTGAAGAAGCCGCTTTGCCGTTCGACCGTCGTCGAAACGGTTTGGTTCTCGGCATGGGTGCTGCAGCGTTTGTTGTTGAACGCCATTCAGAAGCCATACAGCGTGGTGTCCAACCGATTGCCGAATTGCTCGGCTCAACCACTGCGAACTCCGCTTTCCATGGCACTCGCCTCGATGTAGAACACGTTGCTCAAACGGTTGATTCGTTCATGACTTCGATGGAATCGAAGTGGGGTCTTGACCGGCATACCATCGCTCCGAAAACGGTGTTCTTTTCTCACGAAACATACACACCAGCTCGAGGTGGCTCAGCGCAATCTGAAGTTCGCGCTCTGCGAGATACCTTTGGTGCGAGCACAGATCGTTTGGTGATTGCTAATACCAAAGGATTCACTGGACACCCAATGGGTGTTGGTATCGAAGATGCAAGCATGTTCCACGGTATGAAGACCGGCAGAATACCGCCAATTGCAAATCATAAGGAAACCGACCCAGAACTCGGAAATTTAAACCTCTCGAAAGGTGGAGATTATCCGGAACTTGAATATGGTCTGCGGTTTGCAGCAGGCTTTGGCTCACAAATGGCCCTATCCTTGGTTCGCAAATGGCCGGTTATCGGCGAGCGAATAAACGGGCAAAAGTTCCTTGCTTGGTCGAGAGAACTTGCTGAGACTGACGATGTCGTACTCCGAATTCTCGATAACAAACTCGTGGCATATGTCGACGGTGAAGAAAATCTTCACGGTGGTGTACAAGGCGAAGCATGGGATGTTACAGCCGCTTGGGAAGGTAAACCCTCTTTGGAAACGCCAGTTTCTGCTCCAGCACCGATTGAACCACCTGTGACGGTCATACCTGAACCGATTGCAGAACCTACGCCAGCCCCTGTATCGGCCGCTGCACCTCTTGCTTCCGATTTAACCGCAGTTGTCATTGAAGTGGTGGTGAACCATACCGGCTATCCTGCTGACTTCGTGGAATTGGACCAAGACCTTGAGGGTGAACTTGGCATTGATACGGTGAAGCAAGCTGAAATTATGGCCGATATTCGTGACCGGTTCTCACTGCCAATTGATGAAGAGTTCGTTCTTTCTGACTATCCAACTTTGAACCACATGATTGGCTACATTCAGCAAATGACGACGGGTATTGCAGCAGCACCATTGGCAGTTCCCGCATCCATTCCAACACCAGCAGTCGCACGACCGGTCCCATCTCCCGTCGCCGTCACTTCAGAACCTATTCCAGCGCCTGCTGTTGTCTCGGATGAATCGCTTTCCGAAACGGTGGTTAACGTTGTCGTCAGCCATACCGGCTATCCCGCTGATTTCGTCGAATTGGACCAGGACCTTGAAGGGGAATTGGGCATTGATACGGTGAAACAAGCCGAAATCATGGCTGAGATACGAGATCGGTTTTCACTTCCGCTGGATGAAGATTTCGTCCTCTCCGACTACCCAACGCTGAATCACATGATTGGTTACATCCAAAGAATGCAAGGCGGCGTTTCTATCGCCCAGGTCCCAGCAACCCCTGCGCCATCCGTAGCAACCCCTGCCCCCGTTCCGGCTCCTGCAATGCCATCAAAGCCCGTATCAACCGCAGTCGCAGTGGGCGCTACAGACCTCACATCCATTGTTGTCGAAGTCGTCGTCCAGCACACTGGTTATCCGAGCGATTTCATTGAATTGGACCAAGACCTCGAGGGAGAACTCGGCATTGATACGGTAAAGCAAGCCGAAATCATGGCCGATATTCGAGACCGGTTCACCTTGCCAATCGATGAAGAGTTCGTTCTCTCGGACTATCCCACATTGAACCACATGATTGGTTACATCCAAAGAATGCAGGGCGGTTCAGTGGTTTCCCCACCGGTGCCGAGTCCAGTTTCAGCGCCTGTAGTTGCTGCTCCTGTGCCCATTCCGGTTTCCGTACCTTCTGCACCGACTTTGCCTCCAGTTACCGATTCGACGGTACAATCACGTCTGATTGAAGTGGTAGTCCGTCATACAGGATATCCTGATGACTTCATTGAGATGGACCAAGACCTTGAGGGTGAACTGGGCATTGATACGGTCAAGCAAGCCGAAATCATGGCAGATGTTCGTGATCTCTTTGACTTACCAATCGATGAAGAGTTTGTTCTTTCCGACCACCCAACCCTGAATCACTTCACTGCGTACATTCAACGGATGAAAGGTGGAGCGGCCTCAGTTGAAGCACCGGTCGTTGTTGAAGCACCGGTCGTTGTTGAGACGCCAGTTGTTGTTGCGGCGCCAGTTGTTTCACCGGTGCCTGCACCTGTAGTGCGGCAAGAAAACTGCCGACGATGGCAGGTCGAAGTGGAAGAGTGTCTTGGAAGTAATTCCCCGATTTCCCTCGACGGAACCCTGGTTGTCACCGATGACGGCTGGGGCATTGCTGAGGCATTTTGTAAGCTCGTTGAAGCGAGGGGTATGAAGGCTGTTCGAGTTGGCTTTGAAAGTGAAATTCGCGACATGTCGTCCCATGAAGAAGACGACCGCACCGTTTTCCGTGCCGACCCGGCAAATCCAGAACATATGGTCGAAGTCTGTAAGGAACTGCAAAAAATGAACGTTGCAGGTTTGGTCCACATGGCTCCGCTTAAACTTGCAGGTGCAACATGGAATGACGATACACTCCCTTCCTCGCAAATTGCATTGGCTGCCCATGGATACTTCTCATTGCTGCAAGGTCTCGATGCTCAATTTGCTGGACGAGAAGACGGCTTGGTTGCATCAGTGACCGCACTTGATGGCCGGCATGGCAACATTGGGGAACGTTTTAACTCTGTACAATGTGCTGCTTCGGGGGTTACAAAATCCTACTTCTTTGAACAAACTCATTTGCGAATGCGTGCATTGGATATGCACCCAGAATTGATTCTTGATGCAGAACAAGCAGCACAAACCATCGCTGCTGACTTATTTGAAATCGGTGGAGAGGTCGAGGTCGGAATCGATCGAGACGGTCGTCGCTGGACATTGGTTGCCTTTGCAGAAGACCTTGAAGCAGAAACAACACCGCTCCAATCCGATGACACTTGGATTGTATCAGGTGGCGGTTCGGGTGTGACGGCAGCATCGATTATCGGCGTAGCATGTCACTCGCTCAATGCGGGTGCTCACTTTGCCTTACTTGGACGCTCGACGCTTGTTGAGGAAACGAAGGAATGGGTTGAATGGTCGGATGCGCAACTTACCGAACGAAAGAATTCCCTTCGTCAAGAACTGATTGAGGCCAGTGAATCTGGTAAAGTTACAATGGTGCAGTGGAACACAGCATGGCAGAAATTCTCCCGCAGCCGTGATGTTTACATCACCATCAAAACGATCGAAGAAACCGGTAACGATGCCTCATACCATTCGGTTGATGTCATGGATGCTGATGGCCTTCGAGACTTGGGTGCCTCATTGGGACGCCCAATTACGGGTATCATTCACGGAGCCGGATTAGAAGATTCGAAACTCGTTGCGACCAAAGATTACAACGTCTTTGACAAGGTCATCCGAGTCAAGGTTGACGGTTGGCAATCGTTGTTAGGCGCGGTTGAATCATCCGGGGGCGAATTACGCTTTGCTTCATGTTTCACCAGCGTATCTGGGCGATTTGGAAACAACGGTCAAACGGATTATTCTGCTGCGAACAGTATTTTAGACGCTGAAATGGCTCGCTTAACGGCGAGCGGTACATGCCGTGCAGTGGCAGTAGCATGGACTGGATGGCGGGATGTCGGAATGGCAACTCGTGGCTCATTCCAGGCCGTCTTTGATGCCGCTGGAATTGATACTGTTTCGGTCGACAAGGGTGTTGAAATCTTTGTTGGAGAGGCCCTACAAGGTGGAAAGCGCCGAGTTCTTGGCTGTGGGAATCTTGGAACGATGGATGCGTTTAACGCATTTAGAGAAGCGCCTCTTCGTCTTCCCGGAGAAATGGCGAACATCATCGCCGACCCGTTCCGATTCCCATTTGTCGACAAGGTTCTCTCGGTCGATGAACGGCAATCACTGGTAACTCAAACGACGCTCTCCGTGGCTGACCATCCTTTCCTCTCAGACCATTCCATCGAAGGGGTCCCCTATCATCCAGGCGTCATGGCCATGGAGATGTTTGCTGAAAACGCTCTTCTGTTGCGACCTTCTGCCTGCCTTGCAGGATTTGAAGAAGTTTCTTTCGGCCTCCCCGTAAAGTTGCTGAAAGGTGATTTGACGGTTCGAGTACACGCTGATTTGATACGTGGCGATGGTGAAATGAGTTGGGTTGCTTGTCGCTTAGTTTCAGACTTGAGTAACTCGAAGGGTGAAGTATTCGGTGAACGGGAACATCACAAGGCTGTAGTTCGGGTTGTCGAAAGCCGTGATGACCTTGGTCCGTTCCTGCAAAAGGAAGTTGAATCTTTGCCGCAACTCGGAACACCTGCTCTTGGTGAGTTGGTTGAATTGCCATCGTTCATCTATCGACGTTATTTCCACGGCCCTCGCTTCCAATCCCATGGTGGCGTACTACGCGGTATTGGTGACGAGCAGATGCCAGGTGCGGACGGAATTGCGTTGATGCGTCATCAACTGCCGATGCTCGACCAGTTTGCTCTTGAGTCAAAAGGTGAAACCGTTTTGCTTGAAGCCCTTCCTATGCTCATTGAAGCAGGATTCCAAAACGCTGGTTTAGTCGCCATGGAATCCGAAGGCTTCTCTTCACTCCCAGTCGGTATTGAATGGTCATCCATGCTCCGAGTTCCCGAGCGAGATGAAGTATTGAGAATGCGGAGTCTACGAACTGCAGTCGAGGACGCTGGCATCACCGTCCATGACGTCGTTGTTGTTGGTGATGATGATGCTCCAGTTCTTGCACTCAAGGGTCTTCGATTGAAGAGTATGGCTCCTGTGGCGGAAGAAGATGCGTTCACTCTTGACCGGTGATTGCATGAAGGGGTTCGAGGAGATTTTTCCTCCACACGCATTACCTGTTCGAGTACAGTGTTTCCGATGTCCTGTTGAACCCCGTGATCTTGGACAGGTTACACTTGCTTCAGTTGATGAAGTTGCAACGTTTGCTATCGATAAGCGGCGTGATGAGCATTTGACCGGCCGCTGGTTACTTGCTCAGGCTGTTACCCAATGGGGGTTAGAACCTTCGACGCTGGAGGTCCGACGAACTGAACACCGAGCACCCATGCTTGCTTACCTCCCCGGTCTTTGGCTGAATACGCCTTTGCCTTCAATCAGTATTGGACATTCAGAAGGTTGGGCGTATGTTGCTGTTGTTGAATCGGGATGGTCCATTGGAATTGATGCTGAATCGGCTGAACGGGGTATAGCTTCCAATGCATTTGACATGATGGCGAAAGGAGTTGAATTGGAATGGTTGAATGCTCATCCTGAACATGCAATCCGATTATGGACTTCGAAAGAATCTGTGCAAAAAGCGATGCAACTGGGCATGCACCTCAATCCTCGTGAAATTGTAATTCCAATTGGAGAATCAATTGTAGATATTTCAATTGCAAATTCAAAAATTCAATTGCAAAATTGGACATATATCGGCGCCAACATCTCGTTGGCGTGGCGGCATGAATCAGCATCAATACGAACCGCAGAGGATGATTTACTTGACCTCACACGAGAAGCCATGCAAGAGCAAGAATGGGGCGTTGGTTGTAAAACGACACAAGGGCGTGCCTGATTACTTCCAGAACATGTAAGAGTCACGGCTCGATTCCCAAGGGAGACCAACAGCGATTCCGAGTTCCGTCAAGAACACGTAGTTGAACAACAGGTAAATCACGTAGGTCGAGGAGATGACAAGGAGGGAGGTGTTGATGATTTTTCGTCGTTCTCGCTTTGCTTGGTCCAACGTGCATATGCCCTGGTTTCGGAAATAGAACACGAGTCCAACTACGACACAAAGCAGGGATATGAGCAGCATTGTACTCCTAAACCATCCGTAACCATCTTCGCCCCAGTACAGCGTGTTCGAAAGAGCGGCGCCGGTTGAAACGGTTGCCAATCCGAACATGACCATGACCACAGAAGGCAGACAACACAGCGAGGCAACGAGCGTTGAGCCGGCCACATATTTCCACATGGCTCGAACGGGGTTTTGTTGCGAAATCTTCGCATCAACTACCCCGGACATGATTGAAAGTCTTTGGTTTACCTTTTGAAAGGATGTATTTTTCCTAAGGAGTATCGACTTCAACGCTGTCCCAAAAGTTGGAACTTTGTTTTTCTTGATCGTATTGAGTCATATTTTCGTGTTTCTTGTGAGTATGATCTCTCTTTTCTGCCGGTGATGCTGATGCATAGTAATTGGCGCTTCCACCTGCAACGGTCGTCTTCTTGTTCGAACTGAATATTGTTCCGTTTTCAAATGCCTCTCGTGCTTTTTTACTCTTCGGAAACAAGGCGAATCGAAATGCGGTAAAACCAGCGTATTGCACCGCTAACCCTGCAAGAAGAAACGGTAGCGTAAAGCACGTCATAAACGCTCCAAAAAGTAAGGATCCAGATGAAATTGCTTCAGGAACGATCCAGGTTATCACAAGTGTAAACGGCATTCCAAAACTCATCAGAAAGATACCCATGATGATGGCGCCGAGTCTTTCTCCACCGTCGAACTCAGGTACTGTAGAATCCTCTTCCATACACGTTCACGCTCAGGTACGGATAAAAGCATAATGTCGGTCAAGCATCCACGTTACGGATTTCGGGCGTTTGGTCGGCGATAAGGAATTCGAGCATCGCAGCCCACATGACAAATTCAATCGATTTTTCAAGCTCTTCTTGTCCTCCGACCACTTCGACCATGTTGTCCAGTGTGTCGCTTGGTGAGTGGTAAGCGCTGTAATCATCATCGTAGGCGCCAAGATGGAAGATGGTTTGGGCACCTAGGTCACGGAAGGTGACGTGGTCTGAGCGTCCAAATGTGTCTTCATGGACATCGAATACTCGGTCCTCATGTTCGTCCCAGTGTTGGTCGCAGCCAGCGCCATAGGTTCCATCGATGCTGAGGTTCATTGGTGCTTTGAGTATGTTACGATGGACGTGGTCCATTACAGCAGTGATCTCTACATCGTCAACTTCGGGGTCGAAATCAGGTCCAGACCATGCGTGGTACGGAAACGGCTCGCCAGTTTCTTTCATTGCAGGCCATGAAATACCCATCATGTCCATGTTGATGTAGAAACGAAGTTCCTTATCCTTTGGTAGACAATAGTCGCAATCGTTGTTCGCAAAGGCGTTTGATCCCCGCAATCCTTCTTCTTCTGATGACCACAGTGCAAGGAAGGTATCGCATTCGAACTGGATATCAACAAACGCCCGAGCAAAAAGCATCATCGAGACTGTACCAGCGTTGTTGTCGTATGCTCCTTCGTATGTGCCACCACCAGGTGGTCCACCGGGGGGTGCAATGTCCATGTGTGCGCCCATACCTTGAACGCAGTCATCGTTTCGTCCCTCTTTCCAAGCGATGATGTTGAGTGATTCAGGTTCGCTGGGATTGAGGTGGTCCGTCACTCGCATGATGTTTGCTTCATACCCCAATCCTTCGAAATGCCCGTGGAAGTAACTTGCTGCACGTTCAAACGCTGGGTTTGGCGAGCCCATCCATCGGTTCACGTATCCACCGCATTGACTCGAATCCGAACACACAGACAAGATGAAATCCATTTTTTCGAACCAGTCTTCGCCGTTCACTATGGGGGTACCGTCCTCAACTTCCAGTTCAATGGTCGAACCGGTTCCATCGGCATAGACAACGGTGAGTACAGTGGAGGTGACGTAAGGAGTTGTGAGGATTTTGCCATTGAGTAATTCTCCACCTTGGACTTGGATGACACCCAGTGGTACAATGCTGTTGCTGACAAAGAGCAGGACATCTTCGGGAACAACCAACCGTGTTCCTTCGCCTTCGAGAGTGAACGTATGCCACTCACCGCTTCGCAGTGGGTTCTCTCCCGCAGGAGCAAAATCGATGAACAGAACTTCACTGGCATCTTGTGGTTCGGATTCGTTTTCTCCGAAGCAACCTGACAATGGTGCCATGAGCATAAGTGCGATGAGCGAAAAGGCGTAGATTGAGCGTGACATGAGTACCCTTGACATTACGCTACCGTTCACTCCACTTAGGGCTTCGCCTTCGAGGTGTTCACTGAACGCTGTGGTGCGGTGCATTTCGTGACCTTCATATAGGGTGACTCTCACGGCAGTATGTAACCGATGGTTCAGTAGTTAAGGAGGGCAGCCAATGACAGACAAAGATAATTTTGAAGAAAAATTGCTTGAACAACTCACTGAAATGTTCAGAAATATGGGCATGAACCTCGACAAAGAACAGATTCGTACGCTCATGGAACAGTTCCGTTCACAGTTTGAAAACCTGGGGCTTGATGCTGAGAAGATAGCCAAAGGCGATGTAAACTTCAATTTCGACCTTTCACAACTCGGCAAGATGTTTGAGAAGGGGAAGTCAATCGAAGATATTCTGCAAAATTTTGGCGTCGATGTACAGGTTGATGCCAACCCTATCGAAGTGAAAACGCCTGAGATGAACGATTCTAAGGATGCCGGCGATGAAGTTTACACGCTCCCAGCGGACGATGTTTATCTCAACGGATGGAATATGTCCGTAACCATTGATCTTACCCTCAAGGGTGAAGTCGAAGAAACTGAAGTCGAAATGTCTCTCGTTCGTGGTGGGCAACAAATCGAGATTTTGAAAACAACTCAAACCTCACCCCTTGCGCGGGTTGAACTCCCTCATCCTTGCGATGAGGTGGTCGAATGGAGTCTCAACAACGGGATTCTGGATGTCACCCTCAAACTTACACCTCAAGGCTCTGCATTGCCGACATCTGATGTGGAAGAAGATGAAGACGAAGACGAAGACGATGAAACTCCAGGCTTTTCAGACGTAAGCATTGATGTCGGTGACGACAACGATAACAACGATGATGAAGACGACGGCGGAATACCAATATTTTGATGAAGGAAGTGTAAAAAATGAGTAAAGTAATAGGAATAGATCTAGGAACAACAAACAGCTGCGTCGCAACCATCGAAAACGGAGAACCCGTCGTTATTGCGAATGCAGAAGGCGCCCGAACAACCCCTTCCGTCGTTGCATTTGCCAAAGACGGCAGTGAACGCATGATTGGCGTTACTGCCAAGCGACAAGCGGTGACCAACATCGACCGTACTCTCCTGTCGGTCAAGCGACACATGGGAACGGATTGGAAAACGACCATCGATGATACAGATTATACACCTCAAGAGATTTCAGCATTCATCCTTCAAAAGTTGAAGGCTGATGCAGAAGCATATTTGGGCCACGAGGTGAAGCAAGCGGTCATTACTTGTCCTGCTTACTTTACCGATGCACAGCGAACGGCGACCAAAGACGCTGGCCGAATTGCAGGTCTTGAAGTTCTTCGGATCATCAATGAACCGACTGCAGCAGCACTTGCCTACGGTGTCGACAAGGGTGAAGACCAAACAATCCTGGTTTACGATTTGGGCGGTGGAACGTTCGACGTCTCCGTTCTTGAAATCTATCAAGTTGACGGACAACCTCAAATTGAAGTCAAGGCAACAGCCGGTAACAACAAACTCGGTGGCGATGATTTCGACGACCAAGTGATTAACTGGATGGTCGCAGAATTCAAGCGCGATACGGGTATCGACTTGTCGAAGGACGCTCAAGCAATGTCTCGCCTGAAGGAAGCGGCTGAAAAGGCCAAAATCGAACTGTCAGGAACACAACAAACGCAAATCAACCTCCCGTTCATCACCATGCGTGACGGACAACCAGAACACATGGACATGACGCTCAGCCGAGCTAAGTTCGAAGACCTCATCTCCAAACATATCGAAGCAACAATGGGTCCGACCCGTCAAGCCATGAAGGACGCAGGAGTCAAGAAGGGCGATGTCGACAAGGTCATCCTTGTTGGCGGGTCAACTCGAGTTCCAGCAGTTCAAGAAGCGGTTGAGAAGGAAGCTGGTAAGGCACCCTACAAAGGAATCAACCCAGACGAAGCAGTTGCAATGGGTGCAGCACTTCAAGCAGGAATCATTTCCGGCGATGAAGGCGTATCCGATATTCTCCTGCTCGATGTTACACCGTTGACTTTGGGAATCGAGACGCTTGGTGGCGTGATGACGACCATGATTGAGCGCAACACGACCATACCTGCTCGACGGTCTGAGATTTATTCCACGGCATCCGATAACCAACCTGCAGTGACCATTCACGTTCTTCAAGGCGAGCGAAACTTCGCCAAAGATAACGTTACACTCGGTGAATTCACCCTCATGGGTATTCCGGCAGCACCTCGTGGAACGCCACAAATTGAAGTCACCTTTGACATCGATGCCAACGGAATTGTCAATGTGAGCGCTAAGGACATGGGAACTGGTAAGGAACAGTCGGTCAAGATCGAATCCCAAACCTCTCTTTCTGAAGACGAAATCCAAGCGAAAATCAGTGAAGCAGAGAAATTCGCTGAAGAAGACCAACTTCGAAAGGCCAAAGTCGAACTACGCAATATGGCAGACCAAGTGGTCTACCAAACCCGTCGAACTCTTGATGAATCTGCAGACAAACTTGACGATGCTGAAGTTGACCCGGTTAGAGAACACCTCGATGCCCTCGAAAAGATGGTTCAAGATGACGATGGAAAACCGCTCGACATCGATTCCATTGACGATGCGGCAATTCAAGCCAAGGTCAAGGAAGTCGAAGAAGCCATGCACGCGGTCTCAGCGAAACTTTACGAAGCTGCTGCTGCTGAAATGGCGGAACAAGACGGCTCTGCAGAAGACGGAGACATCAACGTCGGTGGCGACGATGTGGTCGATGCAGACTTCGAAGTTGTCGAAGACGACGAAGACTGAGTCTTCACCAGCCATAGTTGACCTTATGTCGAAGAGTTGGGTGGGTATGCTATGAGCGATGCGCCCCTGCTCCGAGACACCGAGCGTACAACAGGTCGCAGCGCTCTTCAAAACAACATTCAGGCGGCAATGGCGCTTGCAGGTGCGGTACGCTCAACCCTTGGACCACGAGGGCTTGACAAACTGCTCATTGACGACGATGGACGAACGTTGGTTACCAACGATGGCGTAACCGTTCTTGAATCTGCCAAAGTCGAACATCCTGTGGCTCGAATGATGATTAACGCCTCATCTGTTCAAGACAAGATTGCTCGCGATGGAACAACTTCAACCGTTCTCATCTCCGCAGAAATGCTTCAGAATGCGTGGCATTTGGTTACACAAGATGTTCACCCTGCCGTTATTGCTCGAGGCTTTCGTATGGCAGAAACCCACGTCCACGAGATTTTGGATGAGTTCGCGCTTACGTCTGATAAACAACATAGGCTGATGGCGACGCGAACTTCGATGGCTGGAAAAGGACATCATTCCATGCAAGTTCTGCTTGCTGAACTTGCCGTTGAGGCTGCTGAAACCATTCATGTCCAAACACCTGAAGGCATCGTAGCCGACCCAACCCGTGTCAAGGTCCTGCCACAGTCCGGTGGCAGCATCGGCGATACTCGATTAGTAACTGGATTGGTTCTTGCCAAAAACAGAATTCATGATGACATGCCTCGCTCCATCGGTGCAGGGAAAATTCTTCTTGTCGATGGGGGAATCGAACGTCGTTCAATGAAGAGCGATATGAAAATCAACGTGACTTCTCCAGGTGTATTGGATAGTTTCAGGGCCAAAGAAGTTGAACTGCTCACTGCACAGGTCGAACATCTCAAATCTCTTGGGATTCGTCTTTTGGCTTGTAAAGAAGGAATAGACGATGAGGCACGTATTTTATTGGCCCAAGCAGGTATCCAAGCGTTCCGAAGGGTCGCACGTTCAGATCTTGATCTCCTCGCCCGTGGCTGCGGAGCAACACTGGTCAGCGAAGTCAAGCGCGCACAAAGCCAAGACCTTGGCGCCTTCATCTCGAGTAAAAACGAGAACTGGTCCGGGGTTTCTCATTGGATTGTGGAGACTGAAGAAGGCGGTGCGACGCTGATTGCTTGCGGCAGTACGGAAACGGTGATTGGTGAAGTAGAACGCAGTTTCGCAGACGCTCTTGGCGTAGCATGTCGAATGCTCGAAGACGACCGATTACTTGCTGGTGGCGGAGCAACGCACGTGGCTCTTGCCCGCCGTTTGCGAAGGTTTGCTGAATCTATTCCTGGCCGTGAACAACTTGGTGCAGAAGCTTTTGCAGATGCACTCGAAGTGATTCCTCGCGTTTTGGCAGAGAACGCAGGTCTAGACCCCATTGACACGCTCTTGAAATTGGTGGCTCAACAAGTGAACGGCGGAGATGATGCTCACCAGATTGGCCTCAATGTCCTTGAACGCCAACCAACGAACATGATTGAAGACGGAGTGCTGGAGCCATATCTTATCGTTCGGCAGTCGATTGCTGGTGCAACAGAAGCAGCCATCTCGATTCTTCGAATAGACGACGTATTGTGGGCCAAGCAAGACCCTTCGATGCCCGATATCCCCGAAATGGAATAGGTATTCAAACCCTCATTCATTCCGAATGAACGGGTAGTTGTTTCAAATAGGGGCCGGAGAAAGACAAGTTTGATGGGAACGGACGGTCAAACCTGTGTTGGTATCGACGACATTGCAATTCATTTCCCTCGATTGTACATGGATATGAAGGATTTTGCTGAACTGCGTGGAGCAGACTTTGGCAAACTCAACAAGGGCCTCGGCCTTGAAGCAATGGCTATTCCAGACGTGCACGAGGATACTGCTACCATGGGCGCAATGGCCGTTATGCAAATCATCGACCGGAACGGATTGGACCCAAATGACATCGGTCGAATGTACCTCGGAACAGAGTCTGCTCTTGACGGGGCAAAGCCTACGGCGACCTACATTGTCGATATGCTCACTCAACGTTACCAAGAGCGATACGGTGCAGATTGTTTCCGAAATTGCGACGTTGTGGACATGACCTTTGCTTGCATCGGCGCTGTTGATGCTATGCACACAACGCTCGACTGGGTTGCTCGTTCTACCGAACACGAAGAACGGACAGGCATCGTAATTTTCTCTGACAACGCCAAATATGCTTTGGAATCTTCTGGAGAATACACGCAAGGAGCTGGTGGTGGGGCATTGCTCATCCGTCGTAATCCTCGTTTACTCGAGATCCCAGATTGCATCGGCGTTTCGACAACTCCGGTCCACGATTTCTTCAAGCCTCGACGTGAGGTCAGTATTCGATCTGTGATTACCAACGTTATGCAACTTGCTCAAGAAACCGGTCAGACGATGAAGAAAGGACTGATTGAACGAATGATACGGCATCTTCCGGAATCGACCGTTCGTAAACTGGGTATTTTTGCTCACGGTGAAGAAAAGGTCAGCGTCCACCGAGACGATCCAATTTTTGATGGACAATTCTCCAATCGATGCTACCAATCCGCTGTTCGCCAAGCGTTCCACAATTTTGCTGAGAAGGCTGAAAGGCAAGGACGATACATACACGGTGAAGATGAGCGATTAACTGAACAGTGGTCTCGCATCATTATGCATTTACCCTATGCATTCCAAGCCAAGCGAATGTTCCCCGACATTTTCCGTCACGACCGTGATGGAACCGAAATGTGGGGTCCTATTGCCGAACAACTTGGCCCAATGCCGGCAGAGCATGACTCGGATGATGCACAACTCATCGAGATTTGGGAGAAAGCCATGGATGGATACCGCCGTGCAATCTCCAAGACTCCCGAATACCTTGAGTTCCACGCAAGCCGAATTGAGAAAGGACAACGAGCGAGCAGTTTGATTGGAAATCAGTACACAGGTTCGATTTTCCTTGCCTTGATGTCAACCTTTGAATCTGATTTGGAAGAAAACAGCAACTTGGACAACACCTTGTTTGGCCTGTGCGGTTATGGCTCTGGGGCCAAAGCCAAGGTGTTTGAAGGCAAAGTCAGCCCACGTTGGAGAGAGGTTGTTTCACGATGGCATCTGTTTGAACGGTTGGCTGGACGAGTCGCTATTGACCATGTTACTTACGAAAACCTCCACAAAGGTTTGCAAGACGACAGCGTCGTCACGCCTCAAAGCGAATTTGCACTGGTTGAAATCGGTGATGAGGGTGTTGATGAAGGTGCTCGACGCTACAAGTGGATCGGCGCTTAGTCAAAGTCCAACACCACTTTACCGCATTCACCAGCAATGGCCAATTCGACGGCTTCCTCGAACGATTCGATTGGCATTCTGTGCGTTAGTACGGCGTTGACATCAATCATTTCACGTTCCAGAAGGTCGTGCATGGTATCCCATGTTGACCACATTTTTCTGCCGTTGATGCCTTTGATGTGGAGGTACCGGAAAACAACATCGTTCATTGGTACTTCCGGGGTAGGGTTTCCGTAAACGGAGAGAATGTTGACATAGCCACCCATTCGAGTACTGTGAATGGTGTTGGCCAAGGCCTGAGGCGAGCCTGAGAATTCACAAGAGTTGTCAACACCTCTTCCGTCGGTTGCAGCCAAGATTTCAGCGACGACGTCATCGTCCTTTCCAAGCACCATGTCTGCTCCAAGGGTTTTTGCTAAGTCCATTCGGTAGGTGTTGTCCCAATCGACTGCAATAATTTTGGTAGCCCCCATGGCTTTTGCAGCGTTAACGGCAAACAATCCAATTGGGCCGAGGCCGTGAACTGCGACGGTTGAACCTTCGACTGGGCCGCCAGTGAGGGTGTGTATAGCGTTTCCAAGCGGGTCCTGTATAGAGGCATGACCGGGGTCAAGTCCCTTTGGAATCGGACGTGCGTTCACTGCTGGGGCGACAAAGTACGGTCCGAAAGCACCGTTTGTATGTACGCCAAAGATTGAGCCGTTCTCGCATATGTGCGCATTTCCTTCGTCGCAACGTGGGCAGTTCCAGCACGCAAGATGGCATTCAATGGCGACGAAATCCCCAATGGAATGGGACTTCACGCCAAGGCCAAGAGCGACCACTTCACCGCAGGTTTCGTGACCGGTAATGGTTCCGAGTGGTACGTTTTCTCGACTCCACTGGTCCCACTTCCAAATGTGAATATCGGTGCCGCATACGGATGTCGAATGGGTTTTTATCAGAACTTCACCTTCGTTCGGCGTTGGAACAGGGTGTTCTATTCGGCTGAAACCACCTACGGTATCAGCAGTCTTTGTCCAAGCAAGCATGGTTTCTGGAACTTCACTCATGCTTCCCCTCTCTTTGCTTTCAGCGCACCCACTCTTTGATTCTTCGCTCATTTCGTCTTGAGCGTCTTTTTCAATTTTGAGAGGTATGTTGATAGGGGAGGCGCGACGGCCTAAAAGCCCGTTGATGTGCATGAAGTACGTTGTTGTTAGCGGAGGAGTCCTTTCTGGATTGGGAAAGGGAGTGACTGCAAGTAGCATCGGTGTATTGCTCAAAAGTGCTGGACTGCGAGTCACATCTTTGAAAATCGACCCGTATTTGAACAGCGATGCGGGGACCATGTCTCCGTTTGAACACGGCGAAGTTTTCGTTTTGGATGACGGTGGCGAGGTCGATCTTGACCTTGGGAACTACGAGCGTTTCCTCGATATTAATCTCGGTAAAGGCAACAACGTCACAACGGGAAAAATTTACTCCAAGGTTATCGAAGCTGAACGCCGAGGTGATTACCTTGGTAAGACCGTTCAAGTCATTCCACACGTGACCGATGCAGTACAGGATTGGTTGGAAGAAGTAGCGCATCGACCAGCAGACGGTAGCGACATGCCTCCGGACGCATGCATTGTCGAACTTGGTGGAACGGTTGGTGACATCGAATCCGCACCTTACATCGAAGCCTTACGTCAATTCCAATTCCGTGTTGGCAGGGAAAATGTGACCTTTGTACACGTATCTCTGGTTCCAGTTATGGGACCTGTAGGTGAACAGAAAACCAAACCAACTCAACACACTGTGAAAGAATTACGAGGTTTGGGAATCACGCCAGACATTCTGGTTTGCCGTTCATCTGCACCTCTTACCAAAGAGACCAGAGAAAAACTGGCTGCATTTTGCCACGTCTCTCCTGAAGCAGTTATGTCAACGCACGATGTCCCAAATATCTACCATGTCCCGTTGATGTTGGAAGAACAGGGACTTTGCGACATCATGAATGTTGATTGTAAAGCCACTGACTTGCTGAACAAGTGGGAAGTCATGGCGCACCACCTTGACACTTTAACCGAAGAAGTCCACATTGCCATGGTCGGCAAGTACACTGACTTATCCGACGCTTACCTTTCGGTTATCAAGAGTTTACAGCATGCTGCTATGGCAGTAGACCGCAAACTCACCATCAACTGGATTGAAGCAAGTCACCTTGAATCCGATTGGGAAAACAGCACTGAGCGTGAGACGGCATGGACATTGCTCAAGCAGTCCGCTGGAGTGTTGGTCCCTGGAGGATTCGGAGACCGGGGTGTAGAAGGAAAGATTTTGGCAGCGGAATACGCTCGCACAAGTTCAACGCCGTATCTTGGAATTTGCCTTGGCTTACAAGTTGCAGCCATCGAATTCTGTCGAAATGTTCTCGGATTTGAAGATTCGAATTCGACTGAGTTTGATGAGAACTGCAAGAATCCAGCAGTTGTCTTCATGCCGGAAATCTCCAAAACCCACCTTGGTGGCACAATGCGTTTGGGCAGCCGCCCAACCTTGTGGCAAGTCGATGATTGCAAGATTCGCCACTTGTACGGTGAAGGCGATTCGGTTGATGAGCGACACCGCCATCGATACGAAGTTAACCCCGATATGATTGAGGCTATTGAGTCGGCTGGACTTGTCTTTGTCGGCAAAGACGAAACCGGTCAGCGTTGCGAAATATTCGAACTTGAAGGCCACCCGTATTACGTCGGCGTTCAATACCATCCCGAGTTCAAGAGCCGACCTGGCCGTCCAAGTCCGCCGTTCCTCGGTTTGCTCAAGGCATCAACCGGTCAACTTTGATTCACGCTTCTTCAATACGAATGAGCCGTGTGGTTCTGAAACCTTGTAATATTTTGATGAAACGCTTGGTTTGGAAGACTTGGTCCAATTCGACCTCGCCAGTATCGATACGTACAGCGTTCAGTCCAATTAATTTAGCAGGAGTCGCAACACCGAGAATGTTCTCAATTCCAATCATTCGCAAGACATCTGGAGAAAGTTGAAGATTACCTCTGCCAATGAGGAAACCTTGCCCCCCCATTGGTGAGAGCAACAGCAATCGAGGTCTTTCATGACCGCTTTCATCGACATGCTGAGCAATTACTTCCAGAAGTTGTTGTTCGTTAAGGTCGGTATGGGTTTGGCGTTCACCGTTAACAGCAGGACCCAGAATATCGATACCCAACAAAGTGAGTTCTTCACCACAAAACTCTCCCATTCTGCGCAGCGTACCTCCACTGCCCCATATCACCATGAGGTCGTCTTGGCTTGAGAGTAAGGATTCGACATGCTGAGCCAGACCTTCGATGGTATCGGACTCACTTGTCCGTTCTACCTGTTCTTTGGCGCCTTGCATGAATCGAGGGCTTGAGGGCGTCCATGCTTCACCGTACATTCGGACCTTCCATATCCCTTCTTGGTAGATTTCTTCGTCCAAATCCATGACTTCGGTAATGGCGCACCTTAGATCGCCAAGTAGGAACGCCAGTGTGACTTCAGCAGCTGCTTTTGGTGTAGTCGCAAAACACCCAGAGTGCATTTTGACTCCACCTGGAACGCCGATGAGTGGGATTTCTTGAGCCTCCTTACCAATGCTCTCGAGTGTGTTGGCGATGTCTCGTGTTGTACCATCGCCGCCAGCATACAGAATAGCTTCCACACCCCCACCTACCAAGTCACGAACCAGTTGACTTGTTTCTTCCACCGAAGTTTCTGTGGGCGTCAGGCCGATGGAGGTGAAGGTCATTTTTTCAGTTGGTTCAGTCATCCAAGTGCCGCCCATTCGGCCGCCCCAGCCAAGGCATTCAAGGTCAACATCGCTGCGATTGAGAGAACTGGATAAGAGCGATTGCAGTGCTTCGAGTGCGAGTTTCATACGAGGTCCAGCACGGTCTTCAGCCCCAGCAGCACGGGCTTCTGCAGCACGTCCATCGCTGCCTTTGAATCCGAGGCGGCCACCAAGACCAGCGTCTGGATTTACCACGATTCCGATGCGCATGATTACCCGAGATGATTCACCTTCAAGAAGACCTGCATTGGAGAATTTGTAGCGGTGGCATCAAAAATACTCAGCCAATCGAGGACTCATGCGCACCTCGGCCCGCCGTCGCCTCGCCCTCCTTCTCACGGTTGGTTTCACCACGCTGTGGCTCGCAGCAGGCTACATCACATGGGTAATGAACGGATGCAAGGCTTACATGCCTTTCATTTCGGATTTTGATCTGTATGAGCCAGGTGATACGATTTTCACCGTTGGGACTTTTGTGACCGGTTATCTGGTTTTTTGGATCATCATGGAGATTCATTCCATGAATATGAAACGCATTCAATCGGCTGGCCACCATACTTTTTGGCACGGTGTTAACCATCTTGCTGTGTTTCCGGGATTGATTGGGGCGTTCTCTTGCATTCGTATCGGTAGCGTTCCATGGGATACCGATGGCCCGATGCACGGTCATTACGCCTTTGACATCTTTACTTTTGGAGTCTATTGGTGTCTGCTCATTACAGCAGTTACGATGCGCATTTGGTGGAATCACTCACGTTTCCGAACGGTCATAGGCCTGCGCACATTAGCAGCCCTTTCGGCCTTTGTAGGATTGTTTCAGTTGATTGCTACACAATCACAGGTGTGGGGCCCGGACTTTGACTGGGATTCCTACAATGCCTTGACCAGTGATATGATGGCTTTCTGCACCAGTTCCCCGTATCCAATGCTCAACGTTTCCGCAGTTTGGGAATATGTATTGGTGTTTGGAATTTTGGGTACCATTCTTTCATTTTTACCCGAAGTGGATTTTGACGATTCAAGCCTCGAAGAAGAATGAACATTCAACGCAAGGATTGATGTGCCCTGCTTACTTTGTAGCGTTATGAACAGAAGCGGGCGTGAGTTGCCGAGCCTCGAAGATACGCTTGCCAAAGGTTTCGCTTCTATGCATTCCGAAGATGAGACGGCTGAGGCTGAGCAGCCTGAAGAAGCCCAAGTTCAGCAAGAGCCCTCAGAGCCTGCAGTCAAGCCGGATTACAGTAAACCAACCCAGTTGGCCGAAAGCCGTTCAAGTTTTACCGTCTCAAATGCACAAACGGCATCCAGCAGTGAATCAACCGAAGGCGATACAGCCGTCGAGGACGCCGTCGAAGTGTTGGAGAAGCCGACCAGCACGCTCGGCGATGATTTTGATGTCGAATGGTGAGATTCCATACAGGTACTTATCAGTAAACACCGTTACCGAGCCTTATGAAAGTCACGCGAAACTTCGTTCGGATATTCATTTTCATCTTTGGCTCACTCGTTCTTGTTTCGTATCTTTACGGCCTCTCTCATGCATCGGATAAGGAGGCACTCTGGGGTGGAATCCCGTGGTCGCAAGCAAAAATGATTGTGCCGTTTATGTTCGTTGCAGCGTTTGGTTTTCTGATGTACTGGTGGACCATCCTCTACCAAAATGATGTTTCAATGATGGAATCTCTACGATGGCCTTGGGGGCAGTCGGACGGCAACGGTGGTGCTCGGTTACTGCTTGCGTTTGCACTGGTGGTGATTCCATCTGCATTGTGGCTTGAGGCGACCATCTACCACTTGGACAACGATTACAGTTGGACGCCAATTTTAGTTGTCGGCGTTTTGATGCTGGCTTGTGTCGGAAACATCATGATGGGTCTGCTGGCTTATTCGGCGTATGTCGACAAATTTCCTGGCGGTGGGAAGATGCTGCTAGGTTCCATCTTCCTCGGCATTCAATGCATCCTTTTTGATGGCATTTATTGGAACTTGAAATTTCCTTGGTAAAGGGCTCTCAACCCATGCTACTTTGGCTGTTTGAGAGTGATGGTTTGATGAAGGGCTTCCAACCCCGTAGGGGTTGAAGGAGAGCACCGTATGACACTCATCAACATCACCTTGCCAGATGGAACGGTTAACGAATACGCCGCAGGCATTACTTGTGCAGAGGTGATTACCGATGCACTGGGCCGAAAGCACGGCTGTTTAGCGGCTCGAATCGACGGTGAGGAATGTGATTTGTCTCGAATGCTCGACACCGATTGTTCGGTCGAAGGTATTCTTACCGACTCGGATGAAGGCATCCATATTCTCCGCCACAGCGCTTCTCATCTTTTGGCTCAGGCGGTCATGGCGCTCTATCCCGATGCCAAACCAACGATTGGTCCAGCGATTGACCGAGGGTTTTACTATGATTTTGCAATGGAACCTATTGCTGAATCTGATCTGAAGCCGATTCAAAAGAAGATGCAAGAGATTGCTCGAAAGAACTTCACTGTTGAGCGTGTGGAATTAAGCGAAGAGGAGTTGCAACAGCATTTTGTCCACAACCCGTACAAGCTTGAAATTATCAACGACAAGATCGAAGACGGCGGTGGCTCGACCATCTACAAGCAAGACGACTGGTACGATTTGTGTCTGGGACCTCACGTTCCGAACACTTCTCGATTGATGCATGTTAAACTGACCAGCATCTCTTCAGCGTACTGGCGTGGCGACCAAGACCGAGAGCAATTGGTGCGTATTTACGGCATAGTTGAACCAAGTAAAGAGGCATTGCGAGCAACATTGACTCGACTCGAAGAAGCCAAAAAGCGTGACCATCGCAAGCTGGGTAAGGATTTACAATTGTTCCACATTGATGAGGAAGTCGGTCAAGGTTTGATTCTATGGACGCCTCGTGGTGCAATTATTCGACAGGAATTGCAGGATTTCATTTCCTACCACCTGCGTCGCCAAGGCTATTCTCAAGTGTTCACGCCGCACGTCGGGAAACTGGACCTGTACCGTACATCCGGCCATTTCCCCTACTATCAAGACTCCCAGTATCCGCCTTTGGTCGAACGAGAATTGATGAACAAACTTGCTGATGAAGGATGTACCTGTGGTGAATTATCGAATTTGATGAAGAGCGGCGACATCGATGGATACATGCTTAAACCGATGAATTGCCCTCATCACGTCAAGATTTACGCTTCGCAAATGCGCTCTTACAGGGATTTACCGCTCCGCCTTGCTGAGTTCGGAACCGTCTATCGATGGGAGCAATCTGGTGAAATTTCGGGTATGACTCGAGTTCGTGGATTTACTCAAGACGATGCTCATTTATTCGTTACCGAAGACCAAATTGCCGAAGAAGTGCTGGGCTGCATCGAACTTGTCCAAATCATATTTGACAAACTGGGAATGACAGATTACCGTGTCCGGGTTGGTCTTCGTGACCTTGACTCTGACAAGTATGTTGGTGACCCAGCGCGTTGGGACAAAGCCGAAGACGCTTGCAGAGCAGCAGCAGAGTCTCTTGGCGTTCAATGGTCTGAAGAGCAAGGAGAGGCTGCTTTCTATGGTCCAAAAATTGACTTTGTTGTGAAGGATGTTATCGGACGAGAATGGCAACTTGGAACGGTTCAAGTGGACTATAATCTCCCTGAACGGTTTGAGTTAGAGTACAAAGGAAGCGACGGCGAATTGCACCGCCCAGTGATGATTCATCGAGCACCATTTGGTTCTATGGAACGTTTCTGTGGTGTTTTAATTGAACACTTTGCTGGTAAGTTCCCAACATGGCTCACACCTACACAGTGCCACATTATCACCATTTCAGAGAAGCACACCGCTTACGCTGACGAAGTTGCTCAACTGCTACGGGATAATGAAATCCGTGTTGAAATCGATAATGGTGATGACACCATTGGTAAGAAAATCCGTACCCACCGTAAGATGCAACCAGCGTACATGGTCATCTTGGGCGACGGCGAAATCGAATCTCGAAGCGTAAGTCTACGGGCCAGAAATGGCGACCAAGTCAGCGGTATTCCTCTGGATACATTCTTGGCCGATTTGAAACATGAGATTGATGAAAAGGTTTCTCAACCAGCATTGGCAATAAGCATCGAGGACTGAGGTTTTATCATGACGGCTCCACCAATTATCAGCGGATTTACTCCCGCAGCATTGGTGCCGTATCTCTTGGCTGCTGCTACAGCGTGGCTGTTCTGGACTCGTGTTGTTCCTCGCCAATTGCGAGGTCTTCAAGTTGCCTTCCAAACCGGTGAGAAGCGGTACGAGGTTCACCAGATCACTCGTACAACCAAAGACGCCAGAGAGTTACTCAGTTCCCGCGGAATGGTATTTGGTGTTGCATCGTATATTCTCGCACTGGTCGGAGCCCTTCTTCTGTTCTTTGAATTCATTATGATTCGAATGGATTTTTCGGAAGGGTACCATACGCCTTCACTGAGCATCGCATTGATTTTCATTGCTTTTCCAGCCCTTGTTGCTTCGGGAACATCTCTCGGTGCACAAGTTATCAAACCGATCGGACAAGACCGAGCATCGTTACAAGAATCAAGCGTTTGGAGGAGTTATACCTACATCATGCTGGCTTTACTGTGGATTGGTCTTGTCGTTGCGCTGTATTTGTTGCTTGATGTGGCAGGTGTTCCCCCATCGCGAAGGTTCAGCATCGCCGTATTTGCCATGTTATCGCCATCCATTCTGGCCTACGGACGCGTTCTCGGTTCTTCGTGGCAGGCTTTGCGTCAATCATCTCGTAAAATATCGAAAGGTGAACCATCACCGTTCCACAACAATGTTCCAAATGCGAAACAACAAGCCGTTGCTCAAATTGTTAATTTCAACCTCATCGTCATGCCATATGTGGCCTTGAACACACTCGTTTCACTGTTACTGTTGCTGTATGACCCGTCGATGCTAACGCATTCGGACCGTGTGCTTGAACTGCCTGAATACCGTGTTCAGACGACGTTTATGGAAGAAGGAGGCGTTCTAGGATTTGCGTTAATTGAATTGTTCTCGTACATTCCACAGCCGGGGATACGCGTACCGATTGTATCGTTCATTCTCTTATTCTTGCTGCTGAACGTTGCTTTAATTGGGTTTTTGTTTGTTTACGAGGTCGCTCGAATTCTCTTTTTGGATGTTCAAGATGTATCGGGCAAAGGTGGTATCAAACTCGCTGACAGCCGATTACTGCGGGCAGAACCAACCCAACAAGCCAAAGTCCTCAATTTCTGCTTCACTGGATTTGCCGGTCAATCAATGCTGTTGTTGGCTCTCGCAATGATCACCTTTTGGGATTCCAGTTTCCTACCACAAGGCGCAGCATGCGGCGAATGGGAGAGCACAGTTTGTGAGGTCCTCGAAAAAGATTCACTTGAGGAATTAACATGGATGCTTGCTTCAGGAGGTCAAATTGCTTTCCTCACTATTTGGGCCCGTTCTCGCCGCATTGGGTTGAAATTGGAAGACATTTCCTTTGACGCTGCTGTTGGAGAAAACCGAGAACGTCTTTCCGAGATGTCTGATTTGATTTACCTTAAGCAAAAGCCGTTCACTGAATTGGTCTCCAAAGACGATT
>JABGTJ010000006.1 GCA_018691345.1 Methanobacteriota archaeon | reverse complement strand
TGTGTTCTTCCGGACTCATTCTCAACTTTGGAATCGATGATGGACGGCTTAATGGAGTCGAGTTCGACGGCGTACTCCACGATGATGAAATACGAACTTCACTCAAAATCTGCAATTCGCCCTTGGAATACGGACCAATTTCGGACATGTTCGCAAATTCAGGAGATGGAGTCACAACAAACTGCGATGCGCTTGCATGGATGAAGCAACAGCAAAAAGTGCTGATGGCTGGTGTGAACGGAATTGATGGTTGTGAATTATGGCTGAGCAGCGGCACTGAATCTTCAACTCAACTCCTGCTTGACATCAATCCATCTGGAGATTCTTTACCTGGTCAATACCTCGGTATGCAGACCGTTCAAACTGCTGAAGGTGAACGGATGTTCTTCGATGCAGATGATGGAGTCAATGGACGAGAGTTGTGGGTGAGCGACGGCAGTGAAGAAGGGACGCATCGAGTGGTTGACGCTACCCAAAGCGTCTCACTCTCAAGCACGGCACAAGCGGTCCAATGGATGGATGGATTGGTCTTGATTGATGCATCCGGGCAAGTATACTGGTCCGACGCAACGTCCATCTATTCCTTGTTTGAACATCCGATGTTCACGGTTGAGCAACAACAATCGCTGGCTGTTGCAACCAACGGCTTGAGCGATTTCGGCCAAGAAATGTTGCACGCAAACGACACTCGACTTTGGTTCTCCGCAGAATCAAACGCCGATGTTGAACCGCATATGTTGACTGCATCCGGTCAATTCATCTCGTGGAATCTCAACGCTCAAGGTTCGAGTCATCCAAGTTCGCCATTGGTAATTGAAGGTGGAGTTGTCGTTGTTGGTGAAGCTGAATACGGCCGCCAGTTGGTCCACTTACTGGACGACGGGAACAGCAATTGGCTGACCTCAATGCAAAATCAAGGAGCAGGCCAACCCACAAGCCAGGTCGCAGAAAATCTTGGAATCCATTTCATCCAAGGGAAACTCATTTTCGATGCATTAACCTCAGGGGTTGACACGCAGTTGTGGAGTCATGACCTTGCATCTGGAACGACACAAATTCTGTCAACCATCGTTGCCTCACCAGGGGAATCAGCAGGCGGAATGATCCATAAGCAGCGAGTGTGGTTTGATTGCGTTGCCCCTCAAGTGGGTCACGAAATCTGTTCAACGGATGGAACGGCTTCTGGAACTCGTATTGAAGCGGACCTGCACCAGGGATTAACTGGCTCAAACGTTGTCACGTTCGCTTGCCATGATGAAGTGCTGTTTTTCCTTGCTTCAGGAGAAAGAGATGGTGTGGAAACTGGTTCAATCCTTTGGCAAGTCTCAGATGATGAAATCTCACCAGCCTATGACCCGTGGCCAGGACTGAACAACCATTCTGCATCTGGAACCTATGGTGGGCTTGTGCTTACTGAACACCATCTCCTTTTCGCATCACATGATGGTGTACGAGGGCACGAAATCCATGCATGGAGTCACGGCCAGGTCACCGAAGATTGGTTGATTTGGTAGTTAACGAAGATGAATGCAGTGCGGACAAGATTCCTCAACCACATACTCTGGTGATTGTTGCTCTTCAACCGTTAACGGTTGCCGACACGCAAAACATTGCACAACATCGCTTTGTTCCAAATCCGGTCCCAATGCAACGCGATGATCGAACACAAAACAATCGCCGTCCCAGTACTCGCCGCCTACCTGTTCGAAGTATCCGAGTATCCCACCTTTGAGTTGTTTAACATTGGAAAAACCAGCATCCATCATCACTACACTTGCTTTCTCACAACGGATTCCGCCCGTACAGAACATCACAACCGGCGTGTCTTTCATGTCCTCTGGCAAATTATTGACAGCTTCTGGAAATGCTCGAAACGATTTGATGTCCAAGTCGATTGCATTTTGGAACGTGCCCAATCGAATCTCGTAATCGTTTCGAGTATCGATGATTGCAACTTTTCGACCTTCGTCAAGCCACTGTTTGAACTCGATTGGTGTAATTTCATCTCCAGTTCTTTGAGCAGGTTTGACGTTATCCATGCCCAACGAAATGATTTCCTTTTTCAGTCGAACATTCATTCTGTTGAACGGTTGGTAGTCAGTAAAAGAGTACTTGAGCGGCATATCAGCAAATCGGGAATCCTCATTCAAGAATTCAATGTAGGTCTCGATGCCTTGCTTTGCACCTGCGAGAAAGAAATTGATTCCCTCGTGTGAGAGTAGAACGGTGCCACGCAATCCCGCTTCCTGGCATTTGGTAAGGAAAGGTTGCCGAAGGTGGTCTCGGTCAGGCAAATCGACAAAGCGATATCCTGCAATGTTCGAAACCTGTTCCGCCATGGTGGGCTCACAAGACTCGTCCTTTTGACTCATTCCGAACTCAATATCGCCAATCGTGACGAGAAGCAAGTGGACGACGCCATCCTTGCCCGAAGGCTCGAGTTGACACGCGAGGCGCTGGTGACATCTGCCAGCGTTTGTGTTCACTGCGTTCCAGTCGAGTGAGAACTTCGACCACCTGGCTTCGTTCGAAACCCTTGGCGGCGATATTATCTGCATCGAGGCCTTCCTCGATGTGGCAGTGCAAAATCGCATCGAGGATCGGGTACGGAGGCAATGAATCCTCATCTTTCTGGTCAGGGGCTAATTCTGCGGACGGCGGCTTGGTTCGCGAAGAGGCGTTGATTGGCGGAGTTCTTCCGGCTTGTACAGCACGAGCATTGAACACATCGGCAAGCCCGTAGACTTGCATTTTGTAGAGGTCGCCAAGCGGTGCGTAACCACCAGCCATATCACCATACAATGTGCAGTATCCTTGAGCAATTTCGGATTTGTTGCCGGTAGCAATGGCCATTCGGCCTTGAGCATTCGCGTGAGCCATAACAATCAATCCTCGAAGACGAGCTTGGAGATTTTCAGAAGCCACTGGATGCCCATCGCGAAGCATGCCTCCAATTGAGGCTTCAACGGAAGCATGGAATGAATCGATTTCGATGGTATCGAACACAAGTCCAAGGGATTCAGCAGTATGTCTCGCATCGTCAATGGAATGCTGAGATGAATGACGGCTTGGCATGGCGATTCCAGTCACGTTCTGTGGACCAACGGCTGCTGCTGCAACACACGCTGCAACGGCAGAATCTATTCCGCCTGACAGACCCAAAACAATAGAATTGATACCGGATTTACGGCAGTAATCGGAAAGACCGGTCACGACAGCGTCGGTGAGGTCTTCAAGCAAGTCTTTGTCGTATTCTCGACCGTCATCATCGGCAGTGAGATGCCGTAAAGCATCGGAGCCGATATTCAGTGCGTCCGGTGATTGTGAAGGAATCCAGTGGCATCTTTCAGCACCATCGATATCGACCATCAAAACACCCTCTTGCCACGCTGGTGCGACAACAACTCGACCATCAGGCCAAGCAACAAGTGAGTTGCCGTCAAACAACAAATCATCGTTACCTCCAACTTGGTTTGCCAGCAGGAAGGGGTGTCCAAGAACGGCTGCTGCGGTACGACATACATGAATACGAGAACTCAATTTGTCGGCGTGGTACGGTGACGCTGAGAGATTGACTGTTGCGTCGAGTAGAACGCCTTGCCTACCCCATTCAGCCAAATGTTCGATGGGGTCTGCTGAGTACGTCGAAGGCGTAAGACCTGCCGTTTGCCATGCGTCTTCGCAAACCGTAACGCCGAGGTTGAGATCGGCAATCGTGCGAGCGATTCCGGAGCGATTGTCCGGTTGGAAGTATCGAGCTTCGTCGAAGACATCGTAGGTTGGAAGAAGTTGCTTTCTTGCCACGACATGAGAATTTCCTTCACCACTGGGATGAGCACCTGATGAACCGGCTCGAACAACACCATTCGCAGGGAGTTGTCGTTTGGCTTGAGGCAAAATCGGTGTCCCAACCAGAACTGGAATCTCAACACGCAATGAGCTAGCAGTTTTTTGTGCCAGAGAAATAAATTCCTCTTGCAACAGTAAATCTCGTGGAGGATACCCCGAAATGGCGAGTTCCGTTGTTACAGCGACATGTGCACCTTGACTGGAAGCGAGCGACGCAAGGTGTTCGAGTCGAGCAGCATTTCCCGTCACGTCACCAACCGTAGGGTCAACTTGCAAAAGGCCAATCCATCGACTCATCGTATCACCAATGCCGTCACTTGTGTTGTACAATTTCGCCTTCAGCGTTCTTGTACCACCATTCATTGGCTTCTTTGTCATGGTACCACCAGTAACCATCAGAGCCCATTACCCAGTCTGTTTCCTCGGTGTTTGAAGAAGGTGTGTCTTCGCTTACTGCGCTGGTTGCCGCTGCAACCTGGGCCACTGATTCCGAGACTGTGTCGTCATCAACGTCGTCCTCTTCCTCTTCCTCTTCGTCTTCATATTCGAATTCAGAGGAGTATTCATCCCAATCGTATTCGGACTTTGAGCCACGATTGAGGGTCTTTCGACGAGCCCAGAGAAGACCAGTCGTGATGATGGAAACGAACAGTAACCCCGCTAAACTACCAAGCAATGGATGGACATCACCAAAGAGTTGCTCGGAGAAAGAGACTTCGCGCGTCGGGCGAACATCGATGGATGGACCAATCGCACTTGCATCTCCGTCGATCTTGACTTCGACCCACTGCAAACCAGTTTGTGAAGGATTCCAATCCGTAGCAACCGGGACAATTCCTCCGAGAGGCACTTCGACGGTGATACGTTGTAGATTTGAGCGTTCACCTGTGGCTTGAACTTCGGTGAAAATCACCTCAACCGAGCCATCCAGTGTACCTGTATTTTCAACATAGGCAGTAACAATGGATGTTTGCCCAAGTTCAACTAAATAGCGTGAATAGGTGATGGATGTACTCTGCAATTCAAACTCAGGCTTGAGCCAAACCATGTCCCAGACCGCAACTGGAGAACCAGGTTCAGCACCGTCAAGCCCCAGGACTTCGTTTCCTGCAAGGTCACGGCCGGAGACATACATATGGACTGAAAGTCTGTTCTCAAGCATTTCATTGGTAATCTCGCTGAGATCAAAAGAGCCGACAACTTCGAGTCTCAAACCGGAAAGATCTGTGCCGAGTAAGTTCAGTGGTTCAACCCCATTACGGAGCCGATCGCCTGTCGCTTTCTCTTCAACCCACCAAACCAGTTCAAGAGATTCGACGTCCAAACCTCCGGCTTCTGACATCAGGATTTTCACTTCGTGAGATTCGGGTTCGAGAACTGAGAACGGTCGAGGATTCGAGACTTCTACCGGCTGAGGTCCAGTGCCATCCACAATAATCCAGCGTACTGCGTTGTTTAGGTCGGTAGAGTCGATGCCTTGACCTTCAAGACATCCAACTTTCCAGGTGAGTGGAATGGTCTGAGTTGTCGAGGGTGCTTGTAATGCTACAGACCAAATTCCATCGAGTGAATTGGCTGAAGAAGAAGAGCCGGAGAACAAGAGGTCGATTTGGCAATCAAAGTCAGGAACAGTTCCTGTTTCCGAGAAGACGACATTTCCTGCGATTTCGAATGGGCTGCTTGGCGCTATTCGAGCACCATCGCCGAGTAATGCCCCCTGCGAGAGAATGAGCGAAACGCTTTCTTCTGGAACTTCAAGAGCAGCGGAGAAACGCCATCGATGTTCGGGGAATGCACGGAATACTTCCTGACCTGCTCGGTCAATCATGCGGATTCCAGGCTCTCGGCGTGTCTCACCGAGGTCGGGAGTCGTCCAAGCGAGCTTGAAATCGACATTGAGCGTCAAAGCGGTTTCGTAAGGGTCTGCTGGACCATCAGCGCCTAACATTTGACAATCATCAATCAAAACGTGAGGGCTGGTTGTCGTACAATTTCCAGTCGCAAAATCCCAACGAATCGGTAACGGGTCACTGCCTTGGTTTGAAGCAAGTTCAACGATGACTGTCGTGAGGTCCGAACCGCCGTTTGGTTCAGTTATTTCAACATCAAAGGTGTATGGCATTTGAGGGTGAAGCCAAGGGTTCTTTCCGTCGGAATATGAATAGGCATTCGGAGCCACACTTGGAGCACCATCAACCGCTAACTGATACATGAACAGGTGCTTATCGACTGCATCTGAGCCACCAAACTCCAAAGGATGGCCTGCGTCATCAGTGCCGGTCAAATACACCGAAACTTTCTGTCCTAGACTGCCTCCAGTATCATCCATCATGAAGGTGTACTGGCCAATGAGAGGGCTCAAATCGTTCGGGGTAAACAGCGACATGGGCTGGTATTCACCCTCATCTGGCCACTGGTTTGAATTGGCATCATCGAACCATTCTCGCCAAACCATGGCTTGAATGTTGGTTGGAAGAATGGGTTGGTCCGAAATCTGAATTTGAACCGTTTGTGTCGTTGATGGCATACGATGGTCGTAGCGGTCCATGTTGACCTCAAGCACACGCGGAGAGATGGTGTCGATGTGGAACGTTCGCTCAAGAGAACCGAAATCCGGATGGACTGAACCGTTTTCAGAGGTAAGTTCGATACGCCATGTCAAAGGCCCGAAGGTGAACGGTACAGTGTCCTGATAGTCCCAGGTGTTCTCATCCAGTGTAGTCGTGTTGGCTACAAGGACATCACCTCTGTAAAGCGAAAGCATTCCTTCTCCATCCATGAAAGCGTCAATCGTAGAGACGTTTTCGAATCCAACAAAGGCAGAGATGTTGAGTTTGGTATACGGAAGAAGGTAGTAATCCGACGAACCCAAAATGAGGTTTTCGTCAGCGTTCGTGAAGGTCATAATGTTCAGTGTCAAATCATTCTCATAGGCTTGATTGCCGAAAACGCCGTATGTGAAGGTGCTCGGCATGGAGTACACGGTGTTTGAGAGTTGAAGCCGTGTCGTGATTTTCATGGTATCTGTATCGTCCCATAGCGGTAAAATCCGGAATTTCACATCGATGAGAACACTCGTGCCAGATTGATTGAACGAGATTGACTCCGTTGGATGCAGTTCTATGAACTCGAAATCACCTGTTCCAAATGGTGTTGCTCCTGAGACGGGGACAGTCCATGTTGCGTGGTAATCATCATCAAGAACATCAAGGCGGATGGAACTTGGAGCAACACCAATCACCGAGTACGACATACTGATTGTTCTCCATCGTTGGCTTGGCGTGAGGACATCCACTTCAGGATCAATGGTAGCGGTGTTCAAAACAACCACTGCCGATGAATTGAGGCCGAGAACTTCAACGGTTAGACCACCCTTTTGAGTGGAGGTCAGGGGTAACGGAATCTCATGCATACCACCGACCAAAGGCAGCAATCTTCTAGCATCGTTGAGGTTGAGTACAAAGGTAGAATCCGACTCAAATATTTGTGATGCTTCAGCGTAATAGGTGACCAAGAGACCACCAAACTCAACGGTCGATGACGCATAGACTTCAATGTCAACTTCCACAAACCGTGTTCCGAGATGATTCAAACCGCCTTGGCCAGAAATTGATTGCTCAATGTTGTCACGGGTTGTTTGGTTCAGTTCAACATGCAAGAGCGAAGTTTCATTCATCGTATCAGATGCAAGAATCTGTGACTGATACAGCAGGGTATAGCCGGTAATCGATGAATCAGCGTTCGTAACACCAAACGAAAAAGAGTGAAGATCCGCTAGGGGTACGAGGATTTTGGTCGTTGCGTATCCGGACGAGCCAACCGTTTCTGAAATACTCTTGTTACCGTTTGAGAAAACGTCCTGCCAGCCCCAAGTTCCGATATTTGGGAAATCAGCACCCCACTCAAAGTCACCGTCATCGTTGAAATCAAATCGAGGGTTGCTTGCGACTTCACCGTAGTGTACAAGGGTCTCAAACGATTCAACGGTCCAATACCCAAGGCCTGAATTCAACGGAACCAATCGGAACTGAAGTTCATACATTGGCATCGATGAAGAAACATCGAAAGCACCCATGTTTGCCACGACCGTCCAAGATGCATTTACTGCATCCCACATCTGGAGTTCAACATTGGTTCCTGTGAGGCTACCGGTGACTCGTGATGCAGGAGCCACCAGTTGTCGCGAATCCATAGTTAAGGAGCAAGTTGAATCTCCTCGGTAGCCTTCAATATCGATATCGGTGACGATAACAGTTGCGTTTTGTGCACCTCCAATCACTTCCGCCTCGTCGCCAATAGAATACAATTGACCACCGTTTTGAACGAGAGGAGAAAGAAGTTCTCCGCCCCAGTTCCGTACGCCTTGAACCGTAAACATTCCACCGTTTCCTCCGGACACAGTAATTTGATCGCCTACTGAATATCCTGAGCCCCGTCCAACAATCGACACAGAAGTCAAGTTGCCACCAATAGCGTAGACTGAATCGATTTCAATACGACCGTTGAAGTCACCCCCTGAGAGAGTAATAAGGTCGTTCACCGCATACCCTGAGGCGTTGTTGAGGACGGTGTAACCAGTGATGGTACCGCCTTGGCGGTTTGTATCGAGCACAGTGAAGTTTGCATTGCTGTCCCCTCCTGGAATGTTCAAAGTATCACCCACGTCGTAATTGAGCCCAGGTGTACTGAATGAAATCGAAGTAATTCCGCCACCGGTTTCAGTGAGTCCAGTCGTGTAAAAGTAAGCGTCAGCGTCCCCACCTGAGATGTAGAGTTTATCGAAGAAACCGTAACCTGAACCGCCACTGATGATGGTTATGGAATTAATTGAACCACCAGAAACTGAATCTATGCTGACGCGCAGACCCGAGCCTGAACCGCCGCTTGTGAAAGCAAAGCTCGTTGTCGAGTAATTCGTTCCGCCGTTAAGGAGTGAATAACCGGTCGGAATTCCAGTGATAATCGGGCTGGCGGTATAGTCTATTTTCAAACCGCTACCGTTGCCGCCGCTCAATGCGACGTCGCTCGAGGAGGTGTATCCAGAACCGCCGTTCAAAGACGAATAGAGAGATACAGCGCCCGAACCGGTGATTGGCGTAGCTGTCGTTTGGATCTGTAGACCCGAACCACTTCCGCCGTTTGGTGAGATGATTTGTGAAGTGTACCCTGTACCTCCTGCTGAAAGACTTGAACCGTCCACGATACCTGAAGTAACGGGGGTTGCAACCGTAGACACAGTGAGGCCAGTCCCGTTACCACCGCTGGTCGCTCTACCGTTACTGGTGTTGGTGTACAGAGAACCAACAGAAGTGACGCCAGATAACGCGTCAACTTCATCTAAAATGTAAGGCAAGGGACTGGTTTGAACGGTTAAACCAGTGCCGTATGAACTGGTTGTTGCGGCCGAAGATGAAGCAAGGTAAGCCCATCCGGCATCCAGAACATCAACTGAAGTTGCGGAGCCGTAAGCAGCAAATTGGCCGTTTGCCCCGCACATCGACTGAGAATTCCCGAGGTTTTGCCAATCGGAGTATTTTGTCGACATTGTTCCATCACCGGTCACCGAATAGACGAGAGGAAGTATTCCATTTGATCCAGCCGAAAGGGAGAGGCGAATGCGTATCGACTCATGCACCGTCTCATCGATCAGATGGAGCGGTACAGTGAAAGTGTTCGAGCCTGTAAAGCCGGGAATTTCAACACCGTTGGCATCGAGGACTGTCCAGTTGAGGGATGCACCTGCAGGTACATAGGCGTCTATGTTCATCGGTGCGTAAATTGTATTCGCCACTTGGAAGGAAGACGAGGCAGACCAGCCAATGCTTGGACTTGTCCAGTTCGATACCGGTGGGGAAGCGATACGAACATCGTCAAAGAACCAGTAATCATAGGTCGAACCTGTACCACCGGTTTGCAACATACGGATTTGAGTGGTTGAATGCAATGCTGCTGCAGGCAACGTCCCAGACCATTGCAGTGGAGGTTGATTGTAGGTGCTGCCAGCCCAAGTTTGGAGCGTTGTCCAAGAGCCTGAAGCGGTTTTGTATCGCAGTTGAAGATCTTCGTTGGTGTCCGGCTCTTCGCCGCAGCTGGAAGTACCTTGGCGAATCCATATGTGAATCGGAACGGCATTTGCACCTGCCAAATTGATGGTTGGAGAGGTTGCGTGCTCAGAGGATGAGGCAGAGGGTGCTTGTGTTTTGATTGAACCTCCTGAAGTCCCGTTGACACCACATGTGTTCGTGTAAAGGCCCACATAAGAGGAACTGGATACCGTCCAACCTTGTAGCCCGCTGTTGAAATCCCAGAGAGTGCCTGCACGGGAGCCCGTCAAGAAGCCGTCCGCGTCAATTGTTGCACCGTCACTGACAGCATCGCTGTGACCCCACGCTGAAGTACCGCTCCACATCAAGCCGTTCGATGAAGGCTCGATTCCGGGAGACATTGAGAGATGAACATCGGTCACAGGTTGCGATGCAGGGACATCGAGGGTCAACTCTTCGTTGTAGAGGCCTGAGCCGTCTAAAAACAACTGTGAGGCTGGGTCACCACCGGATGCCAACGAAACCGAAGATTCTCCGAGTTCACCGAAAGTATCCGTATCTGCAGTGGATGCGAGAAAAGTGCTCAGTGGCCCGGTCAACATCAGAAAGAGTATGAGAAAACATAGCAATTTTAACCGATACCCTGCCGACATCAACATTCCGTAGCGGTCTAACGATTTGAAACATACCCAAGCCCAATCCGGAGACACTGTGGTGAATCAGTGGAAAAGGAAACTCAAAATGCCACCTCTGAGAGGGGTGAGGTTCAAGACAAAAAGGCTTCTCGCATGGCTATGGCACGTCCTCATTCGGCAGGTGAACTCGATGCTGTTGCACTCGAGACTGCGTTATTGGAAACATGGAAGCAAGAAAATGCATTCCGTGCTTCAATCGATTCCAACGGCGGCGGCGCTCCTTTCATCTTCCTCGAAGGGCCTCCAACGGCGAACGGAAAACCCGGTATCCACCATGTCGTAGCTCGAGCCTACAAGGACCTCGTATGCCGGTGGAAGACAATGGAAGGATTCCGTGTCGAACGAAAGGGGGGCTGGGACACTCACGGATTGCCCGTGGAAATCGAAGTTCAGAAGCGTATGGACTTAATGTCAAAGGAAGCAATTGAGGCCTATGGGATGGACAACTTCAACCAAGCTTGCCGTGATTCCGTATGGACCTATGAATCTGCATGGAGAGAAATGACTGAGCGAATGGCCTACTGGGTCGACCTCGACAACCCCTACGTTACACTCGACAACAATTATGTTGAATCATGTTGGTGGGCAATGAAACAAATGTTCGACAAAGGCCTGTTGTACCGAGGTCACAAAGTCCTACCGTATTGCCCACAAACCGGCACTTCCTATTCGAGTCACGAAGTTGCACTTGGATACAAGGAAGTCGAGGAACCTTCCGTTTATGTGAAATTCAAACTCATCGATGATGATGCGAGTATCCTTGCTTGGACAACAACGCCATGGACACTACCGGGTAACGTCGGTTTAGCAGTTGGACCAGAAGTCACCTATGTGCGAGTTCGCATTACTGAACAAGCAGAAAACTGGGTCGGTGCTGGAGGCGCTTCCGACGGTGAAGAAGTAATACTAGCAAAGGAATTGATGAAGGATGTTCTGCGTCACAACGTAGAAATTGTCGAGGAATTCCCTGGTTCATCTCTGGTAGGTCGTTCCTATGAACCGCTGTTCCCAGATGCCGTACCTCGAGGAGAATCTACAACTGCCTGGACCGTTCTTGAAGCCGATTGGGTCACCACGACCGATGGTACGGGCGTTGTGCACACCGCAGTTATGTACGGTGAAGACGACTACAACTTGGGAATGGCTGCTGGTCTTCCCGCTTACCACACCGTTGGCATGGACGGTGCGTTCCTCGCTGGAACGCATCCGCAACTCGACGGGCGATACGTCAAAGAATGCGACCAAACTGTCATTGAACTGCTTTCTGCCAAAGGCGGAAGCAACGGCAAAGGCCCTGAGAGCGGACTGCTGTACAGAGAAAAATCCTACCTCCACGATTATCCGCACTGTTGGAGAACAGACCACCCGTTGCTCTACTATGCCATGGACTCATGGTTCGTTCGCATGACTGCAGTCAAGGAACGGTTGTTGGAGTTCAACGATGGCGTCGAATGGGCACCTGACTGGGTTGGCGAGGGCCGATTTGGTGAATGGTTGCGCAACGTCAAAGATTGGGCCATCTCCCGTGAACGCTACTGGGGCACGCCTCTGCCTGTTTGGCGAGACGATGAAGGCAACATGAAGTGCATCGGATCAATTGCTGAACTTCAAAGTGAAGTGGCCAAGGCAGTTGCTGCTGGATTTGAAAATCCCGAATGTCCTGATGATGTTGACCTGCACCGCCCGGTCGTCGATGGATACACACTGGTTTCCGATGATGGAAAGCCAATGCACAGAGAACCTTTTGTCATGGACTGCTGGTTTGATTCTGGCTGTGCACCATTCGCTCAATGGCATCATCCGTTTGAAGGAAAGGCAACATTCGATGCTTCATTCCCTGTCGATTACATTTGCGAAGGTGTTGACCAAACTCGCGGATGGTTCTACACGCTGCTTGCCGTTTCAACGACCGTGTTTGACAAACCCGCATACAAGCGTTGCTTGAGCCTCGGTTTGATTCTTGATGCTGAAGGTAAGAAAATGTCGAAATCTCGTGGCAATATTGTTGATCCATGGGACCACTTCAACCGTGAAGGTGCTGATGCTACACGCTGGTACATGGTCACAGCAGGAGCACCATGGAACCCATTGAAGTTTGATTCAAACGGCGTTCGTGAGACCTATGCAAAGATGTTCTTGACGCTGTGGAACGTCTACAAGTTCCACGCAGATTATGCCGCTCTCGACGG
>JABGTJ010000057.1 GCA_018691345.1 Methanobacteriota archaeon | reverse complement strand
TAGGAATCGATTTACTATGAACGTGCAAAGTATTCAGGGGGTAATGGCAGCATTCGCAAGTTGCACTGAGGGCTGACGCAATGACGAGCGTCTGACAAGAACCACTGTAAGCCCTTTGATTACCACTTAACCTTGCAATGGGTGTTAGGGTAGACCCTTTGATAAGCTCTAGACTATACGATCAGACATTGAAAAAATCGTGTTTACCTGGTCTAACAAATTAGGAAGTCCGGGGGCTGTTCGGAACGCTACCGTCAGTATTTTCTTGAGGTAAATAAAGAGACATTTTATCCGGCTACGCAACAAGTCGCAACGAGTTGATAAGTTCCGTTCTCACCGTTTGTTAGATTTACTAAAAGTTTGACTCACAGAGCCATAGAGCAGTACTATCCCAACCAATGGGAATAAACAGATACATAAATTGGAAAAGTCGACACCCGATAATCCAGTATCGAGTACGGCCTCACGATGGTTGCTTGGGTTGACATATACTGTGATTTCTTTACCTTCTGGATAATCTTCATCGGCATTTTTTGACCATGAATCACAGGAGCTATCAGAAGTGTGACTGACCTTATCTCCCTGGTACGTCGTTCCATCAATGGTGTATTCATAATCAACATTTAGACAATATACCACTCCACCATCGGAGCCAGATTTAGAGGAGACCGAACTGCTTGTCACAACTCCATCTACCGGCGTCCAATCATTCGTATCTAAGTCAGACATTACAAGGGAACCAATGGATACCGTTGCGAAAAGAGAAGCAGTACACCATATAATGGTGAAACCCCACATAAATACGAGACCCAATATGGAGGGCCTTTCCTTAATCTGAAGAGTTGCTTGCTTGTTATCGTCTCGTTCTCCCGGTGATTTTCCGACTTCCCGACCAGACTTCTTATCGAGTTGCTCTTCCCAGAAATTACTAGACTCGTATTCAAAATCTTGATTACAATAAGGACATTCATATGCCCCAGTCGAATCACTCCCAAGGTCAATGGTTTCAGTGCAAAATGGACATTCGACCTCTACCATATTCTAGACTACAGCAACGAGAGTATAATTCTTGACCCGACACTCTCCTAACTTCACGCGTTAGGCGTATGTCGCTTTGGGAACAATTGCAATGCTAATGGTAAAACAAAGGGTTGGCATTGCAACGCCAGACCCTTACAATGTATGTTAGCACAATGGAAAGCGATTGTGCTGAAAAAAATGGAAATGAGGGGTGCTTTTATCGCCCCTCGACTCGTGGATTTACTAAGGGATGCCAATGGTTGAGGGTGAAGATTCAGTGTCCCGCCTCACCGGTCTGGAGGTCTATCTCCCGGATGGTCGGCGGTTGGGCATCGTTCACGATGCCGTTGTTGATGTCAATGGATTGAATTGCACGCATCTGTTTGTTCGAGATACGGAAGAGGATTTGGTAGAAGGTTCAGTTCACGTTGCTGTCCCTTGGAGGTGGGTTCGAGCCATTGATCGCATCGTCCTGTTGCGATGGTTCCCCCAGACTCCGATACCCCTCCAAAGCTGAGTTGATTTCATGAGCATGGAAGTACACATTCTCGGCACTTCATCTGCCCGTCCAACAAGAAAAAGACAGGTCAGTGGAAGTTTGATTCATTGCGATGATGGGATTGCAGTTATCGATGCTGGTGAAGGTTTTCAAACGCGTTATGCAGAACAACGCAAACGCCTCAAGAACTTCGAAAAGGGTACAACGCTTCGTGCATCAAGAATCCATGTCGTTTGCTTGACTCACGGTCACCTTGACCACACCTGGGGGCTTCTTCCATGGATGCATACGATGGCTTTGGATAAACGAGTAACGCCTCTTCTTCTTCTTGGGCCGACCTCAAAAGAAGTCTTTGACTCACTTCTCCTCACAAACGAAATCCCTGCATCTGCTCCAAACGCTGAATTAGCACGCCAAATGCGCATCTGGCAATCGCTTGGAGCTACGACTGAAGACCTCGGATATCCAGTTCGCTGGTTGCTTGGGGATGTAGCAGGTGACCGTTGGCTTGAATTAATCCCTGGCCAAAAACCAGTGGAAGTAAAGGAAATGCCTCAACCACACGGGTGGAAAAAAAGTCGAATCCATCCAGTCTTGACTCGACATACAGTCCCTTCATGTGGATGGATGGTTGAATCCAAGGGCAGTCCGGGGAAATTCAACCGTTTGAAAGCGGCTGAATTGAAACTTACCGATGCCCAAAAATCACACCTTTCATCTGGAAAAGATCTCGAACTTGAGGATGGTACATCGTTGAAAGCAACGGATTTCCGTGGCAAGCACCGTCCTTCGACGCGAATGGTGATTTCCGGAGACACCGCTGAAATGGCTGAAGGGTTGACATCTCTTTCTGACGTTGATGTATTGGTTCATGAGGCGACTTTTCTTGATGATGCACAGCAATGGGCGGATGAGTTCCTCCACTGCACCAGCACCGGTGCGGCCAGAACTGCCGAAGCGTGTTCAGCGCGCCACCTCGTCCTCACTCATTTTAGCGCCCGGCTCAAGGATGCCTCAGTGTCTCTAAATGAAGCGATTAAGGAAACGTCAAGCAGTGATTTGTCCGTGACTTCAGCCTCCGACGGAGACCGAATAATCATCTTGGAAAACGGCAAAATTAACCATTTGTTTTGGAGCGGTGACGGCTGGTCTTCTTGAGCAAACGGCCACATCATTGAAGTGGATAACAGCATACAGCGGTACATGCGTTCAACCGTCTTTGTCGCGCTTCTCCTCTGCACAATGCTGCTTCCAGCCACTGCAATAGCGGCTGAAGGCCGTGCACAACCGAATTGCTTGAACGATACACCGCAAGCATTCTCAAGTGCTACAGTAATCGGCGACGGTGCTTGCATCAAAATCAATCTTGGCGTACTCACTCCGGGTGATGTGTATGATCTTTCCATCATTGTTAGTCAAGACGCTCTTGATGTTCTTGTGTTTGATCAGAACTCAATACAGCCCTATGATTTGGGACAGTCCTATCGCTCATCGTACGAACAAATACCTTCGACCGAATCAGCACTTGGTAGTTTTGAGTTCCATTGGAAAGTTCCACCGTCCATTACTTCGAAGTCATGGTACATTGTATTCGATAATGCAGCCCATTCTGGCGATCAAGGTTCGGGCGACCAAGGGGGCGCTGACGGTCGCGCCAGTCTGACCATCTCCAAAATATCTGAATCGTATTGGACCCCTTTCCATGACATCATTGGCATGCAAAGTGACACCTCGAAAACACTGCTTTCAGGTGATGATTTCCGACTCGATTCTGGAACGACCGTCGTCGTTTCTGCTTGGTCGCTTGAAGGCAACGCCGACGTCTATCTCCAAACGCAAGGCATGAATGATTTGTACACTTCTGGTGGCGTTGGTTCTCTTTTCATCACGGGTGCCAGTTTACGTTCCGTCGAAGGCTCAGATTCCTTCTCATGGGTCGTGCCTAACGAGTTGGATGGAGAGGCGCTTTACTTAATCGCTGACAACACCGATACGCCCGTAGGCGGAGCCGACGGAACACTTCCAGTTCGAATGACCGTTCGTATCGAGTTTGCTCCGCAATTGAATCCTGTAATCAACGACGATTCAAATGGGACAACCATCATTGGTAGCGCAGTATCATTCGATGCTATGTCCACTCCAAACCGTCTCAACCAGGTTGCATCTGCTTCATGGGATTTCGATGCAAATCTGGACGCCAACGGAGACGGGGACAACATCAACGACGCCGACGCCACCGGTTGGGAAGCCCTTGCCATTTGGACAACCCCAGGAGATCGCACCGTGACATTGACGGTCACTTCTCCGATTGGAGATGTCGTTTCGGCTTCTTCAGTAATTTCGGTAACCGATGTCGTCAATCCAGTTGCTCGAATCGGTGGAAATGCACAACCCATCAGCGGCGGTTGGAAATTAGTGACCAACCAATCCATCGTGCTCAATTGCGACGGAAGTACCGACGATGATCAAGTGAACTCATGTTCATGGAATCTTGACGGCACCCCTTTCGGACAAAACAATTCAATCACTCTTTCTTGGAACGACATTGGCTTGCACACCGTAACGCTCACCGTGGCAGACCCATCCGGTAATACCAATTCCATTTCGACCTTGATTACGGTAACAGACACTACTTTGCCTGTTCTTGAGCAAGCAACCCTCAACCTTCTTCCTTCTTCGGGCTTGGTGGATGATGCGATTACATGCAGTGTTTCCGCCAAAGATTCCTATGACTCAAGTGCGTTATTGCGCTACCATTGGGACATCAACCCAAGCGTGGACACGGATGGAAATGGTAACGCTAGAGATGATGCTGATTTGAACGGCTCCACTGCTGAATTGCTGTTCTCCAAGACGGGCAGTTATGACGTTGTTCTGACCGTTTTTGACCAGTCGAATAACTCAGACAGTCACGCCTTCACCGTGACCATCGAAGCCGCTGCGGATAAGGGAAGCGTTGCTGGGATTTTGATGGTGGTCTTGTTCGTTGGAGTGATCACCATGGGTGTGTCACTGGTTGGCCACCGACGCTGGCAAAAAGGAATCGCCATGCAACTTCTCGTTGACCGCGGACTAAGCGAACCAGAAGCACAAGCCCACTTAGCGGGCGTGGCGAGTTCTCGGAAACTTCCCTTGTTTTCTTCGGCAGTCGCACTTGCAGGACTGGACAACACCAACGTCCAATCATCCTCTTCGAAAGCGGAAGATGCCAAAGCTGCTGAAATGGCTGCTATTTACGGAACTGAGCCTTCTGTTGCGCCGACATCACAAGGAGCATTTGCCCCTCCATCGTTCGCTTCCAGAACCGTCTCAGCTGGCAGTCAAGCGGCAGCCGCAGACGCCATGGCGTTGTTCAACGATGAGTCGCCAGCGCCGCTTTCGCAACCAGTCGTCCAGGCACCGCCGCCTCAGACGCTCACCGAATTGGCTCCATCTGCCCCGGTTCAAACGGTCGTTAAGAGCGGCGGAATCTCTCTTCCTGAAGGCGTCTTGACTCCAGCGAAAGCCCCCTCTCCTCAACCGGCTCCTGTTCCTGAAGTGACCCCTCAACCTGAACAGACTCGAGTCACATGCAGTGAATGCTCTACAGTTTTTGCAATTCAAATGCCAGCAGGCGTCACCAAGGTGATTGTCGCTTGTCCCTCATGTTCGAAGGATTCCACAGTCGAGTTGTGAGACCGCCCGTAGGGCGGATTCCAGAACGGCTGAAAAGACACTCATGAAAGGGATGGGTTCTCATAGTGGGGATTTCTGCTTGTATCATGGTAGAGGGCCAACCGCGTTTGATTCGAGTTGGCCTGCCCCAGGCATCCGACCCTCGTCGAATGGCTGTAGCCATGGTCATTTTGATGTTCATCTCCATGGCTCAACCCGTTGGAGCCGATTTGTCAGTTTCTCGAAACGACTTCGGCGTGTTGGATGAATTGGATGAAACGCTATCAAAGCGAGTCTCGAGCGGAGAGGCCGTTGCAGCAGCCGAAGGAGCAGCGAATGCTTTGAACGCAGTCGACCTTGCCAAACGGCCTATTGATGAATCTGACCCACTTTCTCAAGCCAGTTCATATTTGGAAAGTTTGGAGCTCCGAGATGCTTCACCGTTCGTAGTAGATCACCCACGGCCGTATGAGTTCCTCATGGACGCTTCAACTCAACCTGATGGTTGGCCGTACAATCTGTTCGAAACGTTGTTCTCAGTCGAATCACTCGGCCTTGACAACATCTTAGGAATCGGAATTAACACCTATGCCGTGTATGTCAATTTCACTTCGAGAGACAACGGTCCATCCCATGAAGCGTGGGTGGAAGGAACCTTCACGGGTGAAATCTTGGTTGGGACCGACCTCGTTTTATTCAACAACTACATCGATATTGATGGTGATTCAGTTGATGATTTGTCGGTCGGGTTGACCATTGAAGGACTTGTAACTCAGGACGATGGCTTCGGGATTGAACTTGGTGACTGTGTGCTGACTCCGAGCCCAGCCCCAGGCGTCCCACCGGTCACCGTGCCATGCGTCGAGGAATTGTGGATTCGGCCAACATTCCAGTGGAAAGTGACTGCTCTAAATCAAGACGACTTCTTGTGGAACAACATGTCAGGACTGGAAGTCAGTTTAATGAAAGGTTTGGCCTTTGATTTGACGCTTCAAGACTCGGAATCATACGCTATTGTCATCGATACTCGTTTCACACAACCTCCGCACCAATTCACGCTCGGTGTAGGATTGCAGAAAGTCTCATTCAGCGTGAATGCAGTTATCACCAACGTCTTTGATTTCATCGCTTCACTCACCAACGGTGGTGTGAACTCTTCGACGCTGAGTTTGACCTCCATCTCAGCACCATACGCCATACGCGCTTCCAATCCAGATGCGGACAGTTCGAACCGCCAGTCCGATTGCGACGATGGCTCAGATTACTACGACCCTTTCCTTGACCATGACGCAGAAAGCCATGAGCACAAATGTGGTTTCGGTCTTGGCGTTGGTTTCATTCGGTTTGACGGATACGGTGGAGGAACGACTGCGCCTATTTTGGAGACGGCCTACATAGACGTCGGTTTCCATCCTGAAGAAGGAGATACTCGCATTCCAAACGAAGTGGACATCACCTTGCGCAACGACAATCTTGGCGCAAACACATTTGATACTGTAGAAATTTTTTCAGACTACGGTGCAGACATGTACCTCCATTACTTCGAAGACCGTTCGAACACGACAGAGGGCGATTCGCCTTTCGGAAACACGACGGATTCACGAACTTGGATTCGTGGTCTTCCATCTGGCACCCTTCATCCGGATGAAATCAATGCGATATTTACCATGATTGGCGAAGAACCGGGTGGCACTGATTTGCCGGGGGAAATCCCGAGCCGTCTTTCCATGATTATTGCAATAAAGAATTTCACTGGCGACAGTACCAACAACGTCAACGACCCAACTTTACCGGTCAATCCGGCATCACCTCCCAACACACTGGTAGCGATTATTTCTACCGAGTCTATCGACCTCTTGGAGTACAAATCGACGTTCAAAAGAGGTGGCTACGATGCCGATTCATCCTCCATTCAACTGAATATTGCGAACGTGCCAAAAGTCATTATTGTGGAGGGTAGTTTTCAAATTCCAGAGAGCGGATTAAGCCGAGTATCCTACGACAACCCGAATCTCAACTCGATTGCCCAAGTTTTTGATAACGCATTGCTCACCGTCATAGAAGTGATTCTCGATGTTGGAGATGTTGTGAATGGTATTCCAGAATCCATTGTCGCTACTGCTGGGGCGTCAGGTGGGGCTGTTCGAATGAATTGCTACAATCAGGTCCGATTGAGCCTGCCAACATCGACGCGCAGTCCAATGGAAATTGGCTCAGTCTCGATTGCAATTTCGAGCAGTGACCAACCATGGCTACCCGACATCGACCACATCCTTCTGTCTGAAGACACCAATATCCAAACTGTGAATGGGCGACTCGGCTCACAAGAGCCACTCGTCCCCATTGCAATGAGCGCTCGAATTGGAGGAATCTCAAGCGTCAGCCATGATTACGACCCGATTAACGACATTCGACAAATGGAGCTTCGAGGAATCAACGGCGGCCCTCTCTTGATTGGCCATCTGTTGCACGATGACGGCGATTTAGCAAATGCCAATCAACAATCTGCTACGCTCTCAAATCGACCCAGCACTTTCAACGTCACACAAACCGCAGAAGCCCTCACCTACTCCGCATCCGCTCCGATTGGAACCATTACATACGGTGGAAACGGGGACGAACAACGAAACGCAATTCGATTGAACGGATTGCCTTCATCCTTCCAACTGATTCTCGGCGATACTGTAGGTTACGTTGCCTCAACTCCGATGGGTTCGATTGAAGTTCAACTCACAAACGCGACTCAACCGTTGTCTATGGACGGCGACCACTTCCGTTTCTGGGTCAATGAGACCTCGGGCGAAGCAAGCCTCAGTACAGCAATTTCAGATGTCACCAGCCTGCGCCGACTCTCACCTTTGGATCCGGGTTCAAAAGGACCAGAAGGAAACTCCCGAATCGAACTGATTCGTGCAAATTCTGCTCCAATGAACGTTTTGATGGAAGACGACACGATTTACGAAGATTCATTCAGAGGCATGAACGGTCGTGTTGCCATTGACCCACTTCCAGCGAACATCACGATTGCGTACCCCAGCGGTGTTGATTCCGGTGGATTGGAACTCCCGACATTTGACGAAGGAGATGGGGTACAAGCTTTGTCGTTCTTCTTGGGAGACTTGGTCAACTTTGGTTCTCTGGTCAATGATTTCGTGTATTCCACCGTCGTCGACTTGGGCGGACTTGAATCCGGGGATGAGGACATGTCTCTCGGTCTTGATTTGATCACAGGCGAATTGTTCAACGTCACCATCGACATCGAAAAAGGCTCGAATGTTCTAGAGCAACCTGAATGGTCTCACGGACTTGGAATGGAAGTTTTTGAAGCAACAGTCGTTTCGTTTAACCTTTCACGGATGCCAACCTACACACTTTCCAGCCGAGAAGTGGTCGATGAGGCGCTGCGAGATTACAAGATCACTCCTTCGGAATTCGAACTGGTTTTGGAAGTGTTTGAAAACATCAACATTACTGGCTTCATACCACTCTTACTGGCTTTAGAGGACGGTATTGTACTTGAGTCTGAACTTGAAGGAGTTAATTTGAGTTTATGGGATGAAAAGGGCATCACCTTCGAACTTCGCCGCTCATGGCACATGCGCTCATGGCTGCCAAGTCTTCCAACCGGTAGGATTCTTTTGGAATATGATTTCAGAATGGTCGGAGACCTCCCTGTTTACGAGCTTGATATTTACCTTGAACAGTGGACGCCTGAACGACAACAGTTGAGTATAATCGTGAATGGATTAGAAGGCCGTGACCTTGAATTCATCATCTCAGGCTTGGATACTACGCAAGCCAATAACGTCGAAGCCAATGCAGTATTCTCGACGCAGGACAATCTCACCGTGCCTCGAGTTTCCATCGACATGCACTATGATCTCGGAACGCGTCTTGATTCTGCTCACGCCACTTTCATCGATCGACGGGAACTCAGCAGGGTTGAGGCCTTGATTGTGGGTGTGCCTCAGGAGACGGATTTCTCCACAACAATTGGAGATATTTTCCTTATTGACCTCATGGTCCCCTCGCAGTACCAAATTGATGGCCACTCCGCTGAATCGCTGATGATTCAACAGATGAGGTTCGTCGATGGATTTTGGTGGCCTGCCACCGCATTCATGCGCGACTTGCCTGGAGAAATGCATCTAGCCGCTCAACCAAACACGGAATTCGATATCCGTTCTGAGGTTTCGTTCCAAGGAATGATGGAACTCGATTACAGGTCCAACACCGATGACATGGATCTGTATCTCGAAGCGACAGGTCGCTCCGTTGACACCAAGGGAGATGTCCTAATGCTCGCTGAAGATTTGCCTTCGACTTTTGTTTTGGAAACGACCGATGATTGGGGTGTCCGTGTTGCCTCTTCCGGCGATGGTGTAAGCCGCCTTTACCTGAAACAAACCGATGTGCCTTCGTCTCCGGGTGTTACGATTGACCGTGTGGAAATTATCGGACAAAACCTTCAATCGGCCACAATCCACATTTACACCGGGCCGTTCCAGTATCCACTCATTGTCATTGATGACATTACCAACGGACGAATCGTGGCGAGTGCAGAGGCGACAATCGAACCATACCATACAACTGGAATGCTCGAAGGATACTCATTCAGCGGCCGAGGTGTGCTTCTCGATGCACAATTTACGGGAGTCTTACCTACTGCTTCTTCGATTGGTGTAAACGGCATGGTCACTGACCTTTCCTTGGTCGGCACGCTCACTGGAGACAGTGTTGAAACGCGCCACATTTTGCTTGTAGAACCGATTACGAGCGTTATCGCCAGTGGTTTGGCATTGATTTGGTGATAGTATGGCTGACGACTCTACAATCACCTACAATGAACATGGCGATATGGTCGTTCATGAAGACGATATAGAATCACTTGGTTTGTTGGACGTAGCGCGGTTACAGAAGATCGAATCACTCGGATACAGCTTAGATGATGACGGAATCGAGACGTATGAAGACATGCAACGTGTGTCGAAAGCTCTACGAAAGATTCGTCGAGAAGTTAGCCCAAGTCGAGTCGCTTTAGCAGGAATCGTCCTCTTGCTGCTGTTCGGTGTTCTGGTCAGCGGGTGGTATTGGGCTTTACCTCGTGACGCCGTCAACGTCGAGACTCAATACCTTCAGCGCGGAGGCCACCTTATGATGTCAGAAATTCACAATGTAGGCAGTCGCGACATTACCGATGTGTCAGTTCAAATTGAATTCCAATCCACCGAAGGAGAGATTCTCGACTTCATGTTTATCGAAGTTGACCGTATCGAAGGGCACTCTTCTTTGGCAGGTGACAAACTGGAAATGATGGTGATTGGACATACTGTTTGGGACCAATACAACATCAAAGTGGATTTACAGTACACAAATTACAACGGAGAGACGGTATCGGAGACTTGGAACCACCCTGTTGGAGTTTGGTCCATTGAGCAGTTTACCGATAAAGCAGACCGAACCACTTGGCCAATGTCGTGAGGCGAATACCAACGAAGCTACAACGATAAACACATGAATGGAGGGTCAATTTTGCAGGTCAGAACGTCGATGAGATTGGCCGTTGCCCTGGTCACGCTCTTTCTCCTGCAGAGCGCTTCACCGCTTCTACATCCCGACAACTCAGTTCCTTCGCAAATGGAGTCCGAAGGCGGCATTGAATGGGTTCAATTTGATTTGGTTGATGGCGTATTTTCCGATGCGATTGGACTTGACGACCACACACCTCAACTGGAAGCAAGGCCCGAACTTGCTGTGAGTCGATTAGGAACATTTGACGCTCATGGGCTTGAGCTTCAACGGCCTGTACCGAGCGATTGGCTCTTGCCACGGCTGGACTTGAGCCTCATCGTTGTCTCGAACGAAGTGTTGATGCTCGATGTACGCAACGCAATCAACGCCATTCCAGGGTTAGCAATTCGAGAATTTATTGCTCCTTCAGGCCTTCTCATTCAAGGAACCCCCTTCGCTTTATCCATTCTTGATGGAGTGGAAGGTGTAGTTGCACAGCACCAAGTCCCTATGGCCTTACTGATTGAAGGTGACGTACTGGACATTCTTTTGCTTGAGAACGGCGAGCAATCACTCGTTGGCTCTTCGATGAGAATCGAAGGATGGCGCGATGATGCTGGCCCTCTGCCTGGAATAGCCTTTACTGATGCTGAAGGAAACACATTGGCCCAAGAGGTTGAGGCGTTTATCCCGCTCGTTTTTTCACCTTTCCATCAATGGGACGTGGGCCGATTCCAAGGTATTCTCACTTCAGAAAATCTCGTTGAAATTACGGCCCAACCATCGCTTAGGACTTTGCGGTTCGAACCACTTTTCTCTGGCGAAAATAACCAGGCCCGTACACACATGAAAACGTCTCAAATGACCAGTTACTTCACGACCGGTTTGGACGGTTCAGGCCAAATTGTGGCTGTCGCTGATTCGGGACTCGATGCAGACCATGGCGACTTTGGGTCTCGAGTTCTTTCCAGCAACGACGTCATAGGTGATGGCTCAACTGCCGACAAGCATTCTGGACACGGTACTCACGTTGCCTGTACGGTTCTTGGCGATGGCACGCAAGGTGGATATTCAGGTGTAGCAACATCTGCAGAATTATATTTCCAAGCAATGGAAAACGACAACACTGGTAACTTCCAATCACCTTCGCTGAATTACCTTCTCAACTCTGCGTATTCTGCCGGAGCCTATACGCATACAAACTCTTGGGGCTCTTCTCTTGAAAGCGATCAAGGTAAGTATACGTCCGAAAGCGAAGATGTTGATGACCGTTCAAACTACTACGACCGATACTACAACGGCCAAAACGGCCTTACCATCTTGTTCGCTGCTGGAAACGACGGCCCAAATTCAGGAACAGTAGGCGCTCCTTCAACAGCAAAGAACACCATTACAGTCGGCAATCATCAAAACCGATACTCTGGCTCTCCTGACTCGATTATGTCGGGTTCATCTCGTGGCCCTACCGACGATGGGCGCATCAAACCCGATCTCATTGCGCCAGGCGGCTATGTACGCTCATGTCGCGCCCAAGAAGCGGGCGATACAGGCGGTGCCACATGGTCAAACACATACTATCTCGAATACACGGGAACTTCCATGGCCACTCCGAATGCTGCAGGAGCAGCGGTAATGGTACGCGAGTATCTCGAAGAAATTGCTCAAAGACCATCGCCTCAAGGAGCCTTGGTCAAGGCCCTGCTCATTTTAGGAGCTGAAGACGTCGGTTCACGCGATATTCCGAACGATGATGAGGGATGGGGACGTCTCAATCTACGTAACACGCTTGCACCTACATCGGGACAAGGGATTTGGGTCGATGACCGCTCAGTTCTTTCAGGCACTGGAAACTCAAAGACCTACACGTTCAACATCTCGCAAGGTAATTCCGGTTTCAAGACGGTACTGGCGTGGTCGGACGAACGAGGCTCTCCCTTCTCAAACACGCAATTGGTCAACAATCTCGATATCGAAGTTACCAACCCAAGCGGCGAGATTTTCTTGGGTAACGATTTTTTGAACGGCCGCTCTACGACAAACGGAGTATCAGACTCCATAAACAACGTCGAAGTTGTCCTTGTTGACAATGCAGAGATTGGTATTTGGACGGTCAAAGTGAAGGATGCCTACCACGGTGGAAGCAGAGCTCAACCGTTCGCTCTTGCCGTCATGGGGCATGGCGTGAATGACTTACGCCCTGACCCGGTCGTCCTTGAGGATGAATTTTCAATGTCTGTAACCATTCCTCAAGTTGGTGACGAATTGCAAGTGACAACCAAGGTGTTCAACGTCGGTAACGTCCGTTCCGACTTTTTCGAGATGGAGTTTGAAGTCGACGGGGTTCCTCTTGATTCTAAATCGATTGATTTAGGGGCAGGCTCAACCAAGACACAGGTTTGGTCTTGGACCCCGCAAGTCGCCGGTCAGTCGACGCTTTCTTTTGTTATCGATGCCAACGACGACATCGAAGAGATTTTGGAAAACAACAATCGTCATGATGTGTTGGTAAACGTTACCGCACCGGGGGTAAAACTCTCAGCAGACCCGCAAACCATCACTCTTCTCAACACCTCGCAATCAACCACTTCATGGAATTTAGTTCTCACCAACACGGCCCTTGTCTCAACCAATGCGAGTTTGCTCACTCAAGACGTGTTCAATGAAGACTTGGACCAGAACGTGCCGTGGTACGTGGGTTCAAACGAATCGAATTTCACGCTTGAAGGACAAGAATCGGCGAATATCGTCGTAACGCTCGTACATCCTACGCCTCCCCTCCCTGGCACATACCGTGTCGATTTACTCGGTATTGATGTCGACAACGGCGTAAACTATCCTTACATGCTCTACTTTGTCGTCCCTGACCTTCCAAATCTCCGTCTTGAGTACGATTACCAAGTTGTCCCCGTCTCACCGACTGAACCAACCAGTATTGACATTCGACTTTTCAACATCGGCAACGCCAATATTGGTTATGATTTATTCCTTGAAGCTCCCGCAGGTTGGGACGCTGGTTTCGATACCCTCTCCAGTGTTCCAGGGGCGAGTTCAGGTTCGACAGGCCTCATCACGAAAGACACACATCGTGACATAGGGATGTCGTTTACTCCACCGCAAGTCATGACTGGAGCAGGTGCTGAACGGATGGTTCGTTTGACCGCGATTTCACAAACTGAAGTAACGGAAAGTTGGATCTTCGACATCCCTATCAAGGTTGAAACTGTCAAAACGGTCGACATTGATCTCGAATCCAATATTGGCGTCTTACGCCCCGATTCGTCGTTCAGTATGCTGTTTGCTCTTGAGCACACAGGGAACGTCGATCTTTCATTCACGCCTTCGTTTGAATTGCCATCCGGCTGGGCAGTCACCTCCGGAATGGAGGCGTTTGATCTTCCGTGGACGTCTTCGAAAAATTTGCTGTTTGGTATTTCGGGAGACGGAACCGGGACCTCGGGCCAAGTGAAGATGCATCTTGACAGCGATTCAGACCGAATGACTTGGGTCGGGGAGTTTAACGTCGAATTGCTTGCTCAACCGACCATCAACTTCGTCCAGTTAGCATACGGAGGAGAAACTTGGGATTCTCCATTCGGATCCGGTTCTCATCCAACTGGAGTACCTCTTGAATTCACGTGGCTAATCGGTAACGATGCCAATGTCATATGGCAACCCATGGCTTCAGTAACGCTCTCGAGTGGACTGTTTGGCGAATGTACAACCATCGATTCAATTGGATTTGGAGACCTCGTTCCAGTCACATGCACCATCGTTATTTCTTCATCGATGGAGCCACTTTCGGAACCCTTCTTCGTTTTGAAACTCATTGGAGATGACGTGGAATCTACGCAAAACATAGGCCTCTTGGTATCTACGGTTGTCGAATCGGCATGGTTGATGGAGCGCACATCCGAACTGACGACCGGTTCACAAGAACAGATACAAGTCACACTGACCAATGTCGGAAACATCGCATATTCTCACAAGGTTGTTGTCACTGAGTCCAAAGATTGGACGGCCACAGTCGATGGCAATGATGTTTTGAATTTGGAACCGGGTGAATCGACAAAGGTTCGCCTCCTTGTGCGTGCTGACCGCCCTGGCGAGGGCACCATCACACTCGGATTACAGGGGGCTGAACAAATGACCAATTCCTCGTTTGTATTCTCTCTTTCCGCTTCCGGAGAACCGATCGGAACATCAGGACAATCCTTGCCAATCGCAGCAATTGGCATCGGCGCGCTTGTCGTCGCTTTACTCATCGGTGGTCTTTTGCTTTCACGCCGTAAGTCGGACTCCGAGTACGGCTTAAGCGGTCAACCGAATTTTACTCTAGCCCCGGGCGCACCAACTGCAGTTCCAATTGTATCGCAAGTCGCTACAGCCGTCCCGGCACCAACATGTTGGTCATGCCGCCAAGCCATTACAGGCCCGATGCTCGGATGCCCTGGATGTGGGGCTCGCTACCATCGTCAAGATGAACAGTCTTGTACCTCGAGTTCACTTCAGCAATGCGTTAACTGCCAGGCTTCAACAACGACCTTCGTTCAAGCATGAGTTGATAAATTAGCCAATGTTGCTTGAAGCATCCGTGGGTAGCCTTTTGATAGTAAGGCTGCCACCGGGGGTCATGGACCCCCGAGAAAAGAAACAAAGTCACGCATCTAAACGTGCGCTCTTCCTTACTGGACTCCTTATGCTTTCCCTTTTGCCAATGGTTGCGCCAGGTGCGGTTGCGGATGAGGCTCGTGATGCAAGCATCACCATCCAAACCAGCCCAGCAAACGGCTTGGAAGTGAATCCTGGTGAATCAGGAGAGTATACTGTGCGAATCTACAACAATGGGCCAGAAGCCATCACAGTTCAACTTTCAACAAGTGAAGAAGCTACTCAAGAATGCGGCCAGTACACTTCAAACATCCAACAGATTCCAGGCGTTATTGAATCAGGTGATTTTGGTGAGACCGCTATGAACATTTCACTCACTCAAACTGCGGAAGGCAGTTGCGATTCAACCATCACAGCACAGGCCGCAGAAGCTCCGACCCCTCCTGATGTGGCAGGTCAGCCCGCTACTGAGGCCAAAACGGTTACAACAACGGCAGGCGATGGGTCTGGCTCAGCAGTGTTCGGAGTTGATTTGTCAATGGCTTCGGAGTCACAGCGAAGTCAACAATGGGCTGGAGAGTCGGTGATGGAATTCGACGTAATCGTTGAAAACACTGGGCAGACCAATGAAACAATCGCTCTGTCGCTGTCTGAAGCAGATGGCAACGGTTGCATTGGTAATGTCGACGACCTCACCGTTGATCTCAGCGATGAAACCGTCTCACTTGACCAAGAAGAAACCGAGACAGTTACCGTTTCTGTTGAAGTCCCAGAAGGTCAAGAGGCAAGTAAATACTGCTGGGAAATAACCGGTACAGTGACCAGCGACCCTTCGCAAGAAGCATCCGATGTCGAAGAATTCGACCTCATCGTTCCTGAACTGCATGAATGCGAAATGGCCCTCTCAAAATCAAGCATGACGGTGGACCCTGGTGAAGAATCTGACTTGACAGCGACGCTTGAAAACACCGGGAACAGCGATTGGTCTGTAACCATGGCTAAAACCGGAAGCCGTGCAGGCTGGGTTTCGTTTGATGGCTCATCCTCCGGACTCTTGCCTTACGACGATGGCGAGGGTAGTCGGACGTTCGATTTGGTCGTCTCCCCGGACGATTCAGTTACGGCTGGCGACGAGACTGTGATTCAGATTCTTGCTAAAGATGGCAACTCGGTGAAGTGTTCTAAAGAACTACGAGTGATCGTGGGACAGTCGTTTGGCGCATCACTTTCTCTTTCAACATCGACTCTCAATAACGTAGAGCCAGGTGCGAACGGTACAGTTTCTCTTACCGTTACCAATCAGGGTAATGGGCTCGACAATCTACGAGTTTCCTCTTCGGCACCTCCAGCAGGATGGAGTGTACAATTGGATTCAACGACCGTTTCAGTCGGCTCAAAGCACGGCTCGGATAAGAGTGAAACAGTCCAAGTCGTCGTCTCTCTGCCATCGTATGCTCTGGCAACTGAGCAAGTTCAAATCGCCTTCTCAGTTCTGCCTGCAGGCGGAGGAGTGGCTTATGCAGAGGTTACACTCACCGTTTCGGTGAAAGCCATACACGGCATCGAAGCCGAAGCAACAGCCCTCGAACAAACTGGGCGTTCAGGATCTCTCGTGAAGTTCCCAGTGACCATTCAGAACACTGGAAACATCGAAGATAACTATCGGTGTATAGAGCAAGACCAAACAGCATCTCCAGAATGGGATGTTCATTGTGAAGACGGTAACGGCAACATCATTTCTTCCTCTCAAGGTATCGCAGTAGCGGCTCAATCTTCCATCCAAGTCTTCATGGTCGTCAGCATCGACGGTGAGGAGGAACTCTCCTCATCACGGGTGACTGTACGTATCATCAACAAGGACGATTCTACGAACTCCGGAGACCAAGACGGTGACGGCTTGCCTGATAACCAACGTGAGTTCAAGTTCTTGGCCATTCTCTCGGACCGAGTATTTGCAATGGATGTTCGGCTCGTCGATGGCGGACTTGACCAGCGCTCTGGAACGGCTCTATTGCCGCCTTCCGGCACCCAAACATACGGCTTCTGGGTCAAGAATACTGGGGACGGTAACGATAAAGCCATATTCGATATTTCAGGTCTTGAAGGAATCGCAACTCGTTCACTCACCCTCAATGGCATTCCAGTCGATGGTTCAGTTGATGTACCGGCCGGGTATGGAATTTGGGACCAGAACAACAGTGAGTTCCTGCTCGATAATTCAAATGAAGCCTTTGTAGGCTCGACCAAAGATGCCGCTGAAACACAGATGTGTGAACTTGGCCTGTGCGGGGGCGGCTATGAAGCGCGTCCCTTTGAACTGTACTTCGAAATGGAAATAACCGTCAACCCAGGTGCAGAAACTGGCGATGGAGGCATACTCGAAGTCGTCGTCGTCAGTACGAAGAATGCCGCAAACCGTTCTGGTCATTTCGACATTACACTCGATGTACAAATTCTCTACGAGTTCGAATTCGGCCTTGAGAATACGCCTACAGAGAGTGAACTTTCTTATCCCGATACAAAGCAGCTGCTCGTTAATTTGACCAACACGGGTAACATCAAAGGCGAAGTCCACGTCTTTTCTTCTGAGAGTTTCCGTGGTTGGTCGGTTGAATTGGGCGAACCCTCTGGCTCATCTTACTGTAAAATAATCAATAAAGAGTTCATTTGCGATATTGATGTTGGCCAAACAATCGTGATTAAAGTGACCGTTAAACCGCCAGTCGGTGCAGAAGTTTCGGACACGTACAAGTTCACGCTCTCCGCCGAGCCAGTCGAAACAGGTGTTGTCGACAGAGAAAACGTTGAGTTTACCATCACTGGCGAGGTGTCTTCAAATTGGTTGAGCCTTGGGTTTGAAAGCGAAGAAGTGACGGTCTATGGCGCCGGATTAGTAATGGCGCTCCTGGTTGTTTTTGTCCTTAGGTCATTCATCCGTGGTTCACGGTCTTGAGATTCTGCTTACTGCCTTGCAGTGGCCCGGTTTAAAGAATGCCAGATACGCTCTTTTCGTCGTGATGTTTTGGGAATACTTATGTGAGTCCCTCAAGTCGCTGAGATTGCGGAGCGTATGCTTTGCTCATGGGTGAAAATATGTCCGGACTCGAATCGGTTCCAAGTGCGTACCTCTCAATTGGATTTTTGACGGTTCTTGGAATCATCATGCCGCTGACAAATTTCCTCATCACTTGGGTTGTTCGCCCTCGTGTCGATCCTGCTCGACCTCACATCACCCGTTCGTATCTTTTGGAAGGCTATGAGCGCGACCACAGCCTCTACCCTCGTCGTTTGACAACCTTCGAGTGCGGCAGTGAGCCGGTCGGCGACGCTATGATTCAATTCCACTTCCAATACTATTGGTACGCAATTATCTTCCTGGTTTTCGATGTCGCCTTCATGTTCCTCGTACTCGGCGGCATGGTTGCGGCCGATGCAACAACTCCGGGCGCAGCAGACAATGCGGTGTCGGAGGCCAAGAGTGCACTGACGCTCCTCGCCCTTTTCTTTGCCATAATGTCTCTCGGCGTTTGGTACGTGTTCCGTAAGCGAGGGCGCATTTACATTTGAGGTGGATATCATGGCAGAAGCAGGAGAAAATTTCGCAGCATTCAACAGTCGCGCATTGGTTGAGATGGTCGGTGGCGTCACCGATGAAGCTCTCAAGGCAACACGTATCAAGAAGTTCCTTGGAGTTCTTGCAGGCCGATATTTCAATTGGGCTGGCCGCAAATCATTGTTTACACTCCACTTGGGCATCAAGTGCTGTGCTATCGAGATGGCGGCTGCGGCAACTCCTCGATTTGACGGCGACCGATTCGGTGTTTTGTTCCGTTCGTCGCCTCGTCAATCCGATGTACTGCTCATCAACGGGCCAATCACAAAGAAATTCGCTGACAAGGTCGTTCGTCTATGGGAGCAAATGCCAGAGCCAAAGTATTGCATCGCCATGGGTGAATGCGCAATCTCTGGCGGACCTTACTTCCAATCGTACAACATCCTCGAAGGTGTCGACACCGTCATTCCGGTCGATGTCTACATCCCCGGCTGCCCTCCTCGTCCTGAAGCGTTGATTGACGGCTTTGGATTGTTGCGGGAGAAAATCATTCGAATTGGCGGCGCTCCAAGCGTCCAAAGAGCCAGTGAAAAGCCAGTCATCGTAGGAGAGGACTGAGATGGTCGGCTCAATTTCCATAGAACAAAACACCACGGCTGCTGAAGCCAGCCTTGCAGCAATCAACAATCGATTTGGCGGAAGTGGCATCGACGCCTCCGTCCAAAACCATTCCAACGCCAAGAAATACGCGTTCGTCCGAATTGTTTGCCCACCTCAACACTGGTTGGCATTGGCAAAATGGATGAAGTATGACCTCGGAGTCAACTACTGTTCGATGGTCACAGGTACTCATTTCCCAGAGGGCCCTGATGAACGCGGCTGGGAAGTTGCTTACCATTTCTTGAGGCAACCGATTCAAGACCAAACCCCAAACACGTGCACTGTACATGATGTCAACGCTCTTTCAGGAATGGATATTCCTATGGAATATGAAGTGTTTATTCCACTCCCTCAAGGAGATTCGCCTATCGTGCCTTCAATCCAAAGCATCTGGGTTGGCGCAGACTGGAACGAGAAAGAAACTTGGGATTTGGTCGGCATCAAGTTCGAAGGCCACGTCAACATGCACCGTGTCCTCAACCCGAACGACAGCCCGGAAGGATTCCACCCGCTGCAGAAGCAACACAAGTTGCGATATCACGATCACAATGAAATGTACGATGACCCGCAAGGATTCATGCGTAAGCCAGCGGACGAGGGCCGCGTTAAGTGAGGTATTATTATGGCACAAATGTGGATTACAATGGGACCTCAGCATCCGATGACTCACGGATTGTGGACACTTCGCGTCAAGGTTGACGGTGAAACAGTTGTCGATACCGAAGCCGAACTTGGATACATTCACCGGGGCGTCGAAAAAATTTGCGAAGCACGAGACTTCACCCAAGTCACACCGTACTGCGACCGACTTTGTTACGTCAGTGCAATGACATGGGCAAACTCCTACATCTATGCGGCCGAAGACCTTCTGGAGGCAGAAGTACCGATTCGTGCAGAATACATACGCCTTATTTCGGCTGAATTACAACGGCTTGCATCGCACTTGATGTGGCTCGGTGCATTTGGACCAGATATTGGCAACTTGACGCTGATGACGTGGTGCATGCGTGACCGAGAAATGTTCCTTGACCTTTTGCAAGAACTTGGAGGTTCTCGAATGCACTACAATTACCCACGAATCGGTGGAGTAAAGCGCGACATGCCAATCGGTTTTGCTGACCGTGTTATCGCAAAGACAAAATTGTTCGAAAAGCGACTCGATGAATACGAAATGATGCTCGATGAATCGACCATCTGGCTCGTTCGATTGCAAGGTGTAGGCTATGCAAATGCTGAATCCATGGTCGAGGCTGGTGTATCCGGTCCAAACGTCCGAGCTGCAGGCGTAAATTACGACGTCCGTTGGGCTCACCCGTACTCAGTCTACGATGAAATCGACTGGGAACCGGCAGTTGAGAAACCTACCTCTGTGAAGGGTGCAGACTGCTACGACCGTTACCGTGTCCGTATGGAAGAAATGCGCCAATCGTGCCGAATGGTCCTTGATGCACTCAACAAGATTCCTGGCGGAAAGAACACCAATTACGCCAGTGGCGACGAGATGATTTACACGAAGGCTCCAACCCGAGCCCCTGAAGGAGCTACTGGTTTCAGCAATTACGAATGCACCCGTGGAGCCTCCCAATTCTACATCCAAGGCGGTGGCGAAGGACGTGGAAAGAACCCGTACCGGGTATCGATTCGATCGCCGATGTTCATCACTATTCCTTACGTTGCTAAGACGATGATTGGTTACAAGATTGCGGATATTCCTGCAATCATGGGTAGTTTTGACCCGTGCATTGGAGAAACAGACCGTTGAGGTGATTTGCTATGGATGACATCTACGATTTACGCGGTATCTTTCTCGGAAAAGACAGCATTGTCTCTTCTTTGATTACATCGGCCCTTGAAGGAACGCCGCTCGAAGAAAGTTCAGGTGATTTGGCTTTCTTGGCTGGTACTTTCGCCGTTGTGAACATCGTCTTTTTGATGCTGTTCTTCAGTCAATTCGCAATTCTATGGATTGAACGAAAGGCTGTAGCTCGTATGAACGACCGCCGTGGTGCAACCACTGCACTCCGCTCTCTTTGGGTCGGAGAAAACGGCGTCACCGCTGGCGAATGGTGGAAGATGCTACCGTTCGGTGGTGGAATCGTGGGTGCCATCAACAAGTTCCTCAACAAGAAGTTCGGTAACAGAGATGAAAACTTTCCAACCGTTGACCGCGTCAACAACCGTTCGTGGATGGGTTATTCGATTCTGCCAGGTTTCTTCCAGAACGTGGCTGACGGAATGAAGTTCCTACTGAAGGAACACATGGTCCCTCGGCGTGCAGATAAACTCATTTTTGAGGTATCACCGTTTCTTATCGTTTCCTCGACGCTACTGATTCTCGGTATCATACCTCTTTCAAGCGGTATTTATGCGACAAATCCGGACCTTTCCATTCTCTATGCTATTGCAATTTTTGGTATTGCTCCAATCGGCGTTTTCTTTGCCGGTTGGTCATCCAACAACAAGTATACATTGATTGGTGGAATTCGTTCTGCTGCACAACTTACTGCATACGAAATACCTCTTTTGCTTACACTTTTGTCCGTTGCTATTCTTTCGGGAACATTCAACATTATTGAGAGCATTCACTTCCAACATGCTGCAGGTTCATGGAACCTGTTCTTGATGCCTCTTGGCGCCGTTCTGTTCCTTGTGACCATGATTGCAGAGGTAGAACGTGTACCGTTTGATATGCCTGAAGCTGAGGCTGAATTGGTCGAAGGATGGTGGACTGAATACGGAGGTATGCGATTCGGTATGCTGTTCATGGCAGAATACATTCGAACGTACGCTGCCTGTTTCTTGTTCACGCACTTCTTCCTTGGCGGATGGCACCTTCCTTTCCAAGGCACGATAAGTCAAATCCCAGTCCTCGGTGACGCATACGTTTTGATTCCTGGCGCTGTTGTTGTCTTGCTCAAGACATGGCTTGTGTTCCTTGTCGTGTTCGTATGGGCTCGTTTCTCTCTTGCTCGTATCCGCACCGACCAAATCCTTGAATTCGGATGGAGAATGCTTCTGCCTCTGTCGGTCGTTCAAGTTGTTCTGTCGTCAGTCTACCGACTCTATCTGTTCAAGCCAGATAATTTGAGCTACACTGCTAAAGGCGGCAATGCTTGGGACGCATTCGGCATCCCTATGCTTGTCCCAATCGTTACAACCCTCTTTTGGGTCGGTGTATTCTATGTTCTTCTCAACGATGAAGACAAGGACGCTGCTCCAGACAGAATGTATCACGTTTACACATTACAGCCCGCGGGAACGCACACTCCGGGCAAGGACTGAGGTGAATAATTATGCCAATGCATCCACACGCAAAACCGAATTTTAGAAACCTGTTCTGGTACCCGTTCAAGATTACCCTGATCACCGCTCTTCGAACCTTCCCATTCTTTGGTAAGCGCTTCGGAAAGAGACTTGACTGGGGCTACCACAACTCCGAGCATCCTGAATTCCTCGACGATGGAAGCAGGTCTCGAGCAGGTAAGACCTCAGAGTTCAACGACATCACCGTCCAGACGTTTGCACCAGACCGAGTTACTTCTGACTTGTTCCCTACCCTTTGGAAGCCTCAAACTGTTCAGTACCCCTACGAACGTCTTGAGGAAATGGAACCTTGGCTTTTCGTCCCAGGCAATTACAACGGTCGAATCGGCGTCATTTGGGAAACGTGTACAGCGTGCAAATTGTGCGTTACTGCTTGTCCAAACGATTGCCTTCACATGACCACAGAACTTCGTGTTGACGTTCTCGACGGGGCAGATGGCGAACACGGTGGCATGGGTGGAGAACTCGAAGTCGGCGGTCACGCAGCAACTCTTCTACCTGAAGTTGTAGCAACCCTTGATGATTTTAATCACGTCACTGCGCACTCGGACACTCCAAACGAATGGAGATTTGGTGAAGTGCTCGACCTTTCAGGCAGCACTGCAACCGTTCGATGGAACGATTCTGGCGAAGAAGTCGATATCGACCAATCCGAATTGCGAGTGGCAGACGATCAAATCGTCTCCGGCCGTATTGACTTGGGACGATGCATGTTCTGCGGATTGTGCATGGAAGCATGTGGTTTCACATCTTTCTTCATGACCAATGAATACGATGGAATGTCTGGATTTACTCGACAGGAACTTTGGATGGATGCCAGTAGAACCCGTGTTTTGCCCGGAATCCATCAAGAAGCAGTCGATACTGAATTGGCCAAGCGTGCAACCAAAGAACGCACGAAGCGTGCTAAGAAAGCAGCTAAGGCTGCTGAAGCAAAGGCTGCTGAGGAGAGTGCTTGAGATGGATATCGCAAGTGTTGCTGAAACGGGTGTGTTCTTTTTGTTCGCGACCATTGCGATTCTCGGCGCTCTAGGGCTTGTATTGGCCCAAAGAGTCGCCCACTCTATGCTTTCTTTGATTTTTTCTTTCATGGCCGTTTCTGGAATTTTCATCCTCTTGGGTGCAGAGTTCTTAGCAGCTATTCAGATCTTAGTTTACCTTGCCAGCGTTGGTTTAGTCGTCTTGTTCGGCATAATGCTCACCCGTCGACAAATCCTAGAGGAGGACTTTGAATGAAACTCGTTTCTTTGTTCACCCGCATGGGCTTGCTTGCTTTAGGTATGATTCTCGTTTCTGTTCTCAGCGCTGACAGCGTTTGGGCTAACAGCAGTGACGAGTACCCAACCACGAGCGGTTTAGCCGACTCACTCCTCAACGATTGGGCTCTTCCCTTGCTCATCCTCGGCATACTCATGTCGATGGCTATGATTGGTGCTGCATACCTCGTCCGTGACGAGAGAATGGAGAACCTTCTCTGGGAATTTGGAGGTGAAGAGGAATGATTGATCCAGCATTGGTATCCGCACTTTCTGCATTGATGTTCGTTATCGGACTCGGTGGCGCATTCACTCGAAAGAACGCCATCATTGTCCTCATGTGCATCGAATTGATGCTGAACGCTGCGAACATGCAATTTGCAGCAGCAGCAGTCCATCACGGCGATACGACCGGATGGGTTTACACGCTCTTTGCCATTGCCATTGCAGCCAGTGAAGTGGCGATTGGCTTGGCGATTTTCTTGGCCGTTTACGGACAGCACGAAACGATATCATTGGACGACGTGGATGTCCTGAAGAACTGAGGTGTTTGAATGGCAAGTACAGACGTTACAACAACAATCCAATCGGAGTGGCTTGATTTCGCCCCCCTCATCATTCTTTTACCAATGGTTGCATTTGCCGTCATCTTGTTCCTTGGACGTGTGTTCAACGGTAACCCGTTTTGGAAAAACACGCTCAAAGAAGGCGGTCTCATTGCTCTGCCAGTAATGGGTGCCAGTTTGGTGCTCTCGCTGCTTTTGATTTCTGAGTTTCTTGGAGGCTTCAATCCTCTCAAAGTGTTTGACCCTGCAGTTGCTGATAAGATCGCTTGGGTAAACTCAGCGGTATGGAACGGTGGCAGTACCGTCACTCCCGTCTCCTTCGGGTTCGGAATCTATGTCGACCACGTGACTGTTATGCTGTTGTTTGTTGCTGCTTTCTTGTGTTTGCTCATCAACACGTTCAGTATTGGATACATGAACACGGACCCAATCAACGACAACCGTAACCACCGCTTCTATGCAGAATTCGTTCTGTTTTGTTCTGGTATGCTCGGAATGGTTCTCTCGGATTCGTTCCTTTGGTTGTTCATTTTCTGGGAAATCATGGGTCTTTGCTCGTACCTTCTTATTGGGTTCTATTACGAACGCCCAAGTGCAGCATCTGCGGCAAAGAAGGCTTTCATGACCACTCGCATCGGCGATGTATTCCTTATGATTGGACTGGTCATGCTCTGGGACCTTTTCGGCTCGCTTGACTATGCGGTTGTCTTTGACACCCATAACATCGAGGAAGTCGCTAAGCATTCAGCTGGAACACTGCAATGGGCGCTTGGATTGATGTTCATTGGTGCAGTTGGTAAATCAGCTCAATTCCCACTCCACGTTTGGTTGCCAGACGCTATGGAAGGACCAACACCTGTTTCTGCACTTATTCACGCAGCAACCATGGTTAACGCAGGATTGTACCTTGTTGCTCGAATGTTCCCATTCTTCGGAGCAGAAGCGCTTCAAGGAGACCTCGAAGACCTCGCCTTCATCATCGCTGCTGTTGGTGGAATTACCGCAGTTATGGCTGCAGCAATCGCTTTCGTTCAGATGGATTTGAAGAAGGTCCTCGCCTATTCAACCATGAGTCAATTGGCCTACATCTTCACCGGTCTAGGTTGTGCAATGTATCTTGCAAATACACTCGATTGGCATCATGATGATGATGCACACTACATCGTTGTCGTCGCCTTCGGAGCAGCACTGTTCCACCTCTTCAACCACGCCATGGCCAAAGGTATGCTGTTTATGGCCAGTGGTTCGGTGATTCACGAAGTTCATCACGCTCATCACCACCTCCACCACCACGACGACCATGGCGATGGGCACGGTGACGATCATCATGACGATGATTTCGATGCACAATCGATGGAGAACATGGGTGGTTTGGCATCGAAAATGCCGATTACCGCTACTGCAATGCTCGTCGGTTCAGCCTCGATTATGGGCTTGCCGCTTATTGGTGGATTCTGGTCGAAGGAAGGCATCATTGCCAACGCTTGGCGAGTCGCTCAAGACGACCCGCGCTTCTTCCTACCTGCCACATGTGTACTTCTTGGTGCGGCTATGACCGGTTTCTACATGTCACGAATGTGGTTCAAGACCTTCGCTGGTAAGCCTAACAACGAGATTGCAGCCCACGTCGGACCTACCAACACATGGATTAAGACACCGTTGTTTATCCTGACCTTCGTCACACTCTCGTCCGTTATCTTTGCTGGATTGGGCTTCACCCATTGGGCTTCAGACAACTCGTATGAGCTCGGTGAGAAAGGCTTACTCAAGGGACTTGTTTACGAACTGGAACACGCCTTTGCAAATTCCGACGCCTTCTTCTTTATCCTTACTTATGTTGCGATCTTCTTGGGTGCTGTAGTCGGTCCTGGGCTTGCTATGGCCCTTTACGGCGGTAAACTTGCAGAAGGTGAAGAAACGAAGCCTTGGATGCGCCCAGTTATTCAACTCAGCGCTTGGGTCAACAAGCGCTTCCACTTCGATAATTCTGCATTTGCAGAATCCACTTTGGCCACGGCTCTTGAAAACCGTCTTTACATTGACGAATACTACGATAAGGCCATGGTAAACATCGTGGCAGGCTTTTCCAACAAGGCTGCCGAAGCAGACAGTGAAGTCATTGATGGAACCATCAAGGCAATTGAAAGCGGTTCCCAATCGCTTTCATCCGTCGTTCGCTCGATGACCACTGGCTCTGCACGCGATTACATCCTCATGGTGGCTGTTGGAACATTAGCAATCTTCATGCTAATCTGGGGGGTGGCTTGAATGCAAGATTGGATTTCCTTGCCGCTTGTCGGTTTTCCCTTGATATCGAGTCTACTTCTGCTGGTTTTCGTTTCGAATGTAAGCGAATCGATGCGAAACAAACTCTCTGACCCGATTCGAATGGCCTGCTTGGTGTTCTCGTTAATTCTCCTCGGAATCACCACTGGTATGTTCTTCCAGTACTTTGGCGACGTCAGTTGGGAGGGTATCGGTTTCAATCAATACGAGTACTCGCATCGCTACACTTGGATTGAATCACTCGGTATTCATTGGACCGTTGGTTTGGACGCACTCTCCTTCCCAATGGTTTGGTTGACTACGTTCCTTCTTCCTGTTACCATTGTTGCGACATGGAACGAAAAGAACGGCGCAACTTACTTCCCAATTGTTTTGGCAATGGGCGGGGCCTTGATCGGCGTTTTCGTTGCACTTGACTTGTTCATGTTCTACGTGTTCTGGGAATTGACACTTATTCCAATGTTCTTCCTCATTCTCATGTGGGGCGGTGCAGACAGAAAGTATGCTTCTCAGAAATTCTTCATCTACACTTTCACTGCTTCAGTCGTGATGTTGCTTGGTCTTGTCACACTCTACTTCTTCCAAGACCCTGGGAACCCACTGGATTATGCAGGAAGCATGACCGGTCGAAGTTTCGATATTCCGACCATCACCCAACACGCCCTCGCTGAGAACAGCAACGGCAACTGGTACCTCGGAGCAAACATCCAGAAGGTTTTGTTTGCTATGCTCATGCTTGGATTCTTAGTGAAACTTCCAGCAGTTCCTTTCCACACTTGGCTGCCTGATGCTCACGTTCAAGCACCAACTGGTGGCTCAATGCTGCTTGCAGGTGTTATGCTCAAGATGGGTGCTTATGGCATGTTCAGACTTCCAATCAGTCTGTTCCCGCATGCTTTGGAGTACTTCCAACTCGCCTTGATGATCATCGGTATGGTTTCGCTTGTTTGGGGAGCCATCGTCTGTTTGGGTCAAACCAATCTCAAGAAGATGGTTGCCTACTCATCCGTCTCTCACATGGGTGTTATCCTCATCGGAATCGCTACAATGCAACCAATGGGCTGGGCAGCAGCACTCTTCATGATGTTCGCTCACGGTATCATCAGCCCAATGCTTTTCGCCGTCTGTGGCGCTTTCAAGCACCATTACCACAGCATGGAGATCGGTGCAATGCGCGGCATGGCCAAGCACTCTCCTTGGATTGCCACCTCGATGATGTTCGCTTGGATGGCTTCGCTTGGTCTTCCGCTTCTGGCAGGATTCGTTGCTGAAGTCATGATGCTCATTGCATTGTGGTACTTCATCGAAGCCAACGGCTGGAGCGTCTTTTGGATGGTCGGTCCGGCAATTGTACTTGCAGTGACCGCCGCTTACTATCTTTGGTCGATGCAGCGAACAATCTTTGAGGGTGGAGACGAAACTCAACCTCCTGCATCGTTGCACGGAGAACCCGTGCCAGACCTTGCTTCGCCTGAGAAGCTGGCTATGCTCATTTTGGCAGCCTTCACAATCCTGTTCGGTGTCATGCCGTGGATTGGCTTGGATATGATGCATGATTGGACAAAGCAAATCTTCGAAGGATTGATTTTACCAATTCTTGGCGATTTTAACGGAGGTATCTGAAATGTCGAATCTAACTGAAATCGAACCGTTCTCCGAAGGATTCGTTGAAGCCATGGGACCAGAATTGATTCTGTTTGCTGGCATGCTTCTTCTTATCATCGTACCAAATCTTGGTCAAGGTACATTCCGCATTCCTGGAACTCAAGTGAGACTACCATGGCTTCTTGGTGGTAAAAGGTTTGAATTCACCAGTGACCCACGTCTGCCTGCTTGGCTGGCAACCCTCACTCTTGGTGGTGCATTCTTCAATGTCCTCTATACATTCAGTCAGGGACTCGACCGAGTGGCTATCGTCAGTGAATCCGGTAAGCAATTGCTTCTTATCAACGGCTTCAGTCGGATTTTCGAATTGATTTTCTTCGGTGCACTTGCTCTTGCTGCCTTTTCCAGCATGAACCGCCTACGTGTGAACGGTGTTGGCTCCAAGATCTCAGAAACTGAATTATTCAACAACCGACGACAGGCTGATTTCTACATCCTCATGGTGACATGTGCACTGGGAATGTCCGTTGTTGCACTCGCTCAAGATCTGTTTGTTTTGTTTATTGGCCTGGAATTGGCCTCGTTCTCCACCTATGTCTTGGTCGCTTTCCTCAAGGAATCCAAGGTGGGTGTTGAATCCGGTATGAAGTACTTCATTGTCGGTTCAGTGGCTTCAGGTGTCGGGCTATACGGTCTTTCGATGCTCTATCTCTGGGCAGGTTCGCTGCAATTCGATGTACTTGCTACCGCTTTTGCTACGACCAGTTCAACAGACATGGCTCTACCTTTGATTGGAATCGGCTTTGTGCTGGTTGGATTTGGTTTCAAGGTCAGTGCAGCACCGTTCCACTTTGCTGCTCCTGACGCCTATGCTGGAGCGATAAGTCCAGTTGCCGGGGTTCTAGCAACAGCCAGTAAGGCCATGGGAATGATTGGATTGGTTCGTATGTTGTTGATTGTGGCAGCACCTGAAACTGGTGACGGCAGTGCTATCTGGCTTGTTTGCCTTGGTGTTCTTGCAGCAGTTACCATGACATGGGGCAACCTTGCCGCACTCGGAAGCGATAATCCCAAGCGTATGCTCGCCTACTCTTCAGTTGCTCATGCAGGATACATGCTTGCTGCACTTACTGCAGTTGGTGCTTGGAACTGGGACGCAGCAGTGTCTGGCGATGCCGGTGCAGCAGCAGTTGCAGTCATGACAGCGGTAATCTTCCACTTGCTTGTTTTGGTTGCCTTCAAACTCGGGGCTTTCCTCGTGCTGTCCATTCTTGAATCAGAAGGCGACGTTTCCCGTTTGTCTTCGCTCGGCGGCCTGGCAAAGCGAGAACCATTGCTCGCAGTCTCGATGTTTATCTTCATGATTTCACTCGCGGGTGTTCCTCCAATGGCAGGTTTCCTTTCGAAGCTACTTGTCATCATGGGAATCGTTCGCGTTGCTGTTGGCGACATGGGTGCGGAACTCGCCGATGGCGGCATCTATGCACTTGGCGACATGCACTGGGTTTGGTGGCTTGCATTGTTGATGGTTCTCAATTCTGCCATCTCGATGTTTTACTATCTTCGTGTTGGCGTTGTCATGTTCTTTGACGAACCTGAAGAAGGCCGTGAAGGACCACTTCCGTCCGGCTGGCAAGTTCGTGCAGCCATCTTTGCTTGTGTCCTTACAACACTCATCATCGGTGTTGCCGGAGATGCTGTGCTTCGCCTCTGTGAAATGGCTGCTCAAAGTCTCAATTACGATTGGTGAAGCCGTTCTTTCGGCTTAAACGCCTTATTGCGGGACTTTTACGACTGATTCTTGGGTGCTGTATTCAAGAAGGGTCGGCTGTTGGGATAAACAGGTGAGACTACTTGGGTCGACGTTATGAAGAAAAAGTGGATGTAGAGGAGCTTGCTCGTCTTGAAAATCCAGGAGATGCGTCTGGCGGTAAAATCCGTGTCAAGATGCCAAACCGGAAAATCAACGAGATGTTCGCATTTGCTGAACAAATTCTCGGTGGACGGCGTGTTACCGTTCTTTGTGAAGACGGTGAAACTCGCATGGCTCGTATCCCAGGTAAGATGCGCCGGCGACAATGGGTCCGTGATGGAGATCTAATCATCGTCTGGCCATGGGATTTCCAAGATTCCAAAGCAGATGTAAAGCACCGCTATACAAAGACACAAGCAATGTACCTTTCACGCAAAGGCGTTCTTCCAAAGGAGTTGGACTTCTTTGGCATGAATACCTCAAACGATGATGATGACGATGAGTTCTCTGATACCTTCGGCACAATGGATGAACCTGAAGAAGAAGAAACAGAGGACCTGTTTGGCGACGATGGAGACGACGACGGTGATGATTTGTTTGGTTCTGATGATGACGACGACGAAGATTTGTTTGGTTCTGACGACGACGATGACGACGATGTGTTCGGTTCAGGTGATGATGCTGAAGAAGCCGTTACTGCAGAAACCGTTGCTGCAGAAGAGGTTCCACATGTTCCTGTTGAAGAATATCCAGCAGAAGACGATACTGACGATGACGACGATGACGACGAGGACCTCGAAGCCTTGTTTGGTTGAAGTGAATCAAGACCCTGGGTGGGCAAATGGCGAAAGGAAACGACTGGGACGACGAGTTGGGTTCCAACAAACGCCAGCGTAAACGCCGCCGTCAACATAAACAGCCTCGCAAGCAATCTTCGTCTGAACAAGGCATGGATGAAGATTTTGCCAGAAACGAACAAGACCATTTCCTCAGTAATCTTGAGGCTAAATCCGGTGCATTCAACTGGATGAAGGAAGACCGCTACAAACGCATGTTCAGAGATATTGAATCAAACATACAAGGTGCGTTAGGGATCGGGACATACGACTGGGTCGACCGTCGAGTATTCGACCAAGTCTTTGACAGAATGACCCTGATGTCGCTGTATAAATTGATGAAAGCAGGCACACTCGATACGCTCGATTTCCCGATTGCTCGCGGTAAGGAAGCGCACGTCTTTCACGCTACAGACATTGATGGGAAAGTTGTCGCAGTGAAAATCTTCCACACCTCGAATGCCGTATTCAAGAACCTCATTCAATACATCGAGGGCGACCGTCGGTTTGGCGGTCTGCGCCGCAGGCATCGTGATCTGGTTGATATTTGGGTTCGTAAAGAACACCGAAATCTATCGCGTTTGTCGCGTTGGGGGTTGAATGTTCCACGACCGATTGGTATTCACAAGAACGTGCTTGTGATGGAGTATATTGGGACCGATGTATCGGCTTCACCTAAACTCCGTGAAGTTAAAGTCGACGACCCGGAAAGTGTATTCGATGATTTACTGGAATTTTTGGCCATTTGCTGGCAAAAAGCAAACCTTGTCCATGGTGATTTTTCACCGTATAACATACTCTGGCATGATGGAAGAGCCATGGTCATCGACGTAGGACAAGCTGTAATTCAGACCCATCCTAAAGCACAAGAGTTCCTCGTTCGAGACGTTACTCGACTGGTCGAATGGGGAAAGAAGAACGGCATTAAGGTTGAACTTGCAGAAGCAATGTTTGAGGTGCTCAACATGAACCTCGACCATGTACAACAGCAGACTTTTTCCGAAGAGGAATAATCACTCTTCGCCCCAACTGACTTCTTCGTCTTCGGCGAGTTCCATCATCTCAGTAACTGCATTTGCATCTTCAGGGTCTACTTGGGATGCACGCATACGCCGGTTTCTCCGATCCGACAGGTCGGACAGACCCGGGACAAGTCCTTCAAATCCAGTTGGAGGCACAACTATGTCTTCACGAACTTCGATGCTGTCGAGTTGCCGATTAACGATTCGTGAGCGCCTTCGGTCTCTTTCCAGGAAGTTAAGCACGGTGCCGTGTTCTGCACCCCCCGCAATCATTTCCACAGCCTGACGAGCAGCAGAAAGTCCTTCTTCTTCTCCAACCAAAACAACCGTTGAGTTGTAGATGGTGATTTGAGTTTCGGTTAACCCTTCGATGAGTTTGCGAATTTTACCTTGGCTTCCAATGATTCGGCCACGGATTCTTCGCTGCTGGTTTGACCTCTTGCCGACGAACTTTCGGATGTCAACCAGTTCGAAGAAGTGATTGTCTTCGAGCAGTTGAATTGCTGCTTTTGGCGCCATTCCCCTTCCGATTGCCTTGATGACGTTTGGAAATTTCATTGCCTTTACTGGATCGTAGGTTCCCGGTTCGCCCCAGACCACTTCGACATCACCGGTTTCCGAATCGATGTTGAACTCTTTACATCCGGATGCATTGCGAAGAGACTTCGCAGTCGCACCTTTTGAGCCAATAAGAACCGCAACACGGTTCATCGGGACACGAGGCAGAGGCTGGCGCATGGCTAATCCTACAGCCAACCTCTTTTCAATCTCTTGTTCGACGCTGGATTACACTTATCGCAAACCCAGCCAAGAGAAGCAGCAGAACCGAAGGGGCAAAAGACGGTACTAAGCCCGGAGAACCAATTGAAGCACCGGTTACAACCATGTGGTTGTAGTTGTTCCCTTCATCGTATTCGTCGATGACGTTCACGTAGTCGATAACTAAGCGTAAGTCAAACTGACCAGTCTTAGGGACAGTGTAATTCCAAATCAATAATTCTTCACGGTCTTCAAGAGAATTCATTTCTAAGGTTCGTGATTCCATAACCGTCCATGTTACGGTGGAGGTGCGGTCTGCTGGTGCTGATTCAAGCCGAACAACGACGCTTCCGCCGTAATCTTGGTTGCTCTCCAGTAGGCTCGTTATGGTGACGTTTCCATCGGCTTCTCCGGGTCGAACAATGAGGCGGTCAAGGTTGGTTTCGGTAGCGTTCCAGTACAGGTCAAGACCTGGAAGGATTTGGTAGGAACTTGGATTTGAAGTGTACTCGTTTCCAGCGTTGTCAACAACGATGGCTCGGAACATCAAATATTGGCGTGACTTTGTAGCCCAACTCGCTAATCCAATCGACCCATTTAGTCCTGGAGAACTCATTTGTAACCAGTTGCCAGTGAGGTCGGGAGTTTGTCCGACACCGTTTGAATCGAAACCGAATTGAATGTATGAGTTGGATGCATCAATACCTGAACCGTCGTCAACAGCATTGAATTGTACATTTGCCGGTCCGTTGCGACTCGTTGTTAATTCGTCAACCGTCCATCCAATTGATTCGGGCAGTGTATCGTCGATACGAACATCGATTTGGGTTGTTGCACCGGTATTTCCCACCCGGTCAATTGAGCGTATTGAAATGGTGTGCGTGCCTTCATTGAGGCTTAGTTGGATGGAATCTGAAGTTGTGCTGTTCCATTCGATGCCGTCCAGTGAATATTCTGCGGAAGCAACGCCGCTTCCTTGCCCATCATCGGCATTGTTAATCAGTCCACTCAAGGTGACATCGGTTGTTTTCTGCCAACCGGAACCGTCTCCAACCGTTACGGAAGAAAGCGTTGGCCCGGTTCTGTCGATGCCAATAAACAACGTTTCAGTCGTCGATAAACTCGAACTGTCGTACACAGTGAGTCGTGAGTTCCAAGTTCCTTCTGCCATAGCCCCACTGCTCCAATCCCAGCCGTAAGCAAGGCTTGCCGGTCCATCGTTGGAAGGCGCACCAGGTCCCGGCACATTGGTGATGGTAGCGTAACTGAGATCATCATCGCTTGCACCCCAACGGTAAGCAATCGTTCCGTCACTTGCAAAGCCAAACCACGCTCGGTCGGATGCCGAAGTGCCTCCTCCTGCTGCTGCATTAAGGGCAGTAAAGATGGTAATAACTGGGACTTGATTAACGATGTTGAACGTGCCAGATGTTGCAACGACGGATTCATTGACATCATCATCCCATGCGGTTGCCCGCAGTGTGTAGGAGGCATTGCTGTAACTTGTTGAATCAAAGTATGTTAGCCAAGGCGTCGATGTAAGATTGGTGACCGTTGTCCACGTATTACCATCGCTGGACAGCTCGATAAGGAGCGATGATACATTTGCCTCACCGCTCATTGAGAAGGAAAGGCTGAACAGCCCAGTTACGTCTTGGTTTTGCGTCGGGCCGTTCGAAAAACTAAGCGAGAGGTCTGAAGCAGTAAAGAAACTGGATTTCGAATCATCAAGTTCGAGATTCACCGCGGGCGTTGTGCTCACGAAAAGAAGGAGCACGACCAGGATAACACTCGGCCAACTCCTTCCCATGATGCTGTGACGGGTGCGGTTATCCTTGAATGCTCCCCTTCATCGTAGCCGTTTGATGTCAAATGCTTTGCGTCTTCTTCTTGTCAACGGCTACGTGCAATCTGGAGTTGACAAATCTCAGCCTTGATGTGGTTTTTTTTACGGCTTGCGGAGATGGGTTCAAGTGCTCCGCAGGTTGTCGATTACCTACATGGCAAGCGCGTGGAAGCCGATATTGGCAATTCTTCTTCTTTGTATCGCATCAGTTCCGATGCCAGCAACGGCAGAGCAAAGCGGATCGATTCAAGCCAGTCCGAGCACGGTTGCCCTGCAACCATCCAATCCCGTAGCAGGCGGTTCGGTCACGATTAACCTGCAATTGTACAACAGCGGTAATTATGCAACCGATGTTGAATATTCTTTCTATCGTGATTCCAGAGGCCCTGACCAACTTCTCAAAGAAGCCACCATCGATATTGATACGGAGACTTCAGCCCAAGTTACAGCGGTATGGAACGGTCTTACCGAAGGCGACCACGAGGTTCACATCACCTTTGAGCATCCTCGTAATTCTGGCAACGAAGCCCATTTCTGGGTTGATTTCACCGTCACAGGACTTCCGAACCTCAAGGTAACGCAAACCGAACTCACACCTTCAACAGCAATCTTTTCAGGTGATACAGTAACGCTTTCTTCACTTGTTCGTAACGTGGGAAGCGAGCCTGCAGTTGCAAGCACTCTTCACATCGATTTACCTGGTTCCAGCGACCAAGACCTCGTTACACCACCTATCGCCGCCGGGGCAACAGAATGGGTCAACACGACGTTCACAGCTCCAGAAAGTGGTTCTCACATCCTCTATCTGACACCCGATTACCAAGATGCAGTTCAGGAATCATCTGAGTTCAATAAAGTGGTCGAGGTTCCACTGACCGTTGATACTCGAATGGATGTATTCCATATCGGAGAACTTAACGTAGAAATCGCTGTTGGCGCCCTTCAAGGTCCTTGGGTTGTGTCCGGTAAACTGGGTCGAACCAACGGGACCGGCGTATCCGATGTGCCCATGTGGCTCCAAATCTCAACTTTAACCGGGCAACTTGTAACCACTGCTCCATTCAGCGTATCGTTGAGCGGAACTGGATACGCTGAGTCCACATGGAGTCATTCCCTTACGGCTGCAGAACTCGATGGCCTGCCGGCAGGAACCCACACCATTACGGCCAAGATTGACCCATTCTCAAATGCGGCATTTACACAGGAATCAACGGAGAACGATGAGAAATCCTCTACACTCTCCAAATTTGAGGTCCCTGACGTTTTCGTTGATGCCAACGCCATTGCATCTTCCCCATCGGTCAACTCCGGAGATTCAGTCGAGTGGCGTGTAAGCATGGTCAATACCGGCGACATCCGGGTTTCCGGCCGATTGCATTACACATGGGAAGAGACAACGGAAACTTCTCCAATTATCTATCTTGATTCAGGCCAGGATTTCACCTGGGTCATCGAATTAACAACTTTAATCGGTGCGCACGAAGCTGACTTTGAAGCACAATGGGTTGCTTCTTCCAACAGTTGGGATTCAAATCCCTTGAACAGCGTTGCAACAGGCATGGTTTCAGTTGAAGCTGAATTGCGCCTCAACTGGGCTCTTTCAACGCTTGAAGTGACCGATTCGGATGGTTCAGCGTTTGCCCTTCCAATGACGCAAGGCATTGACTATTCTCTTTCGATTGATTTGACCAGCACAGCCACCGGTTTGGTCACCTACGATTGTCTTGATGGCAACGATGATATCATCAGCACTATACAGGCTGAAGTGGTTAACCTCGGTGATAAGGTCACGCTTGAATGTGACTTCACGGCTGTTGCTCCATCGACCGTGGTTCGGTTGGTCCCCTCTGATTCTACCATTTCCAACACCTTCACTCGAACCTTCAACACGGTATTGAGTGGAGAAGACTTGGATGACAAAAATTCCAATTCTGAACTTGGAACATTCACTTTGATTGGTATCGTTGCCTTTATCTTGATTGCAATTCTTGCGATTTCAGTGTTCTTAACTCGAGAATCTGAAGATGAAGTTGAGCGTGATATTTTCGATTACTGTCCAGCATGTGACGGTGAACTTGAGGGTGATGAAGACCGTTGTCCTCACTGTTCATTCAACCTCAAAAAGGCAAGAAAACAATTCCACGATTGCAACGAATGCGGCGAGTCGATTCCAGACTTGCTCGATAACTGCGTCTATTGCGGTGCAGACCAAGATGTATCCTCCTACTTTGAGAAGCGCGAACGTAAGGAGCGCTCAGTCAAAGAAACTGTGGCTCTACCAGAAGAAATTGACGAAGACGCCATCGTGACAGGAACTGAGAATTTTGCTCAAGCGGTCAAGGAGTTTGGATACGATGAAGATCAACTCGAAGAAGAATGGGATGAAAACATCGTTTCTGCTGAAGCAGAAGTCGAAGCAGCCTATGACCGTCGGAATGCCGATGATATTCTGCGTGAAGACATGACTGAAGAGGAACTAGAAACCTATCTGACCACGGTTACTACAACCCTCAAGAGCATGAAAGACTTGAGCGATAATACCACCGATATTGATGCAATTTTGGCTTCTAAGGGCGAAATCAGATCTCACAAAGACGACGGAAAAGATCTCTCTGCAAGCGATGCAGACATTCGAGGACGTCTGTACGAAATCACCGGTGAGGATGGAATTATGCCCGGAGATAAAGTCAACGTCGGAATGCAACTTTCAGATTCAGCATTTGCTGGTAACGAAGTTTCTGAAACAACTTCAGATTTCACCGTCATCGATGACGAGAAGCCACTTTCTAAGGCGGATGATTTGACGCCAAAGGCAGACAAGCCAGCGCGTCGCAGAGGCGCTCGCCGCAAAGCTGCTGAAGATTCCAAATCCGATGTGGCTGAGTGCGGTGCATGCGGTGCGGATTTGCCTGTGGCTGCAACTGAATGTGGAACCTGCGGCGCGAAGTTTGAATGATGTCCGTCGGCTTTCATAGGGTTCGTCATTGCAAGTGCTCGGCAACCGCAAGCGTCATTCGGACATAGAGTGCTGCATCTCTCAGGTTTCAAACCCTCGTATCATCTCGGCATTGAATTGATATGTAGGGCGCACTTGGATATCCCTATGAAGAGCCAATGGAGTATACCAATTCTGTTGGTCATGACCATCGTTCTTGGTTCTTCATCTGGATGTTTGGGGCTTCTCCAATCGAGAGAGTTTTTGGAAAACGGGAGAGATGCGCCGAAACTTGATACTGAAACTATCAGTTACAAAGAAATCAAGGTATTTGTCAATCCCTTTGAATGGGAAGCATACACCAATACAACGTTCATCCCAATCGATGACCCGGTCAGCGAGATTTCAATTTACAGGAAAGTGCAGATCACCGGAACAGAAGATATTGGGTGCTTTGAGAGTTTTACCCGCTATGTACGTGCCGAATTGTATACCCCGTCCAATAATCTGGCTTGGTCGATTGATGTGTGTCAAGACCTCGGAGCATCGACGGACCCGCTTATGATGGAAGAGGACTCGACTACCTTTGAGAATGGAAATTGGCGATTGGAGATTAATGCTCGTGGAGGGGGTTTGCAGAATACTGCTTTACAAGACAACTTCGAAATTAACGTGATCGTCACGCGAACATGTTTGATGTATCCATTGGAAGATGGCTGTGAATGATTCACACAAGGGAATCATTGCACGCGTACCGTCGTGAGCAATTCCGGCACTTGCCTGGTCGCTCATGATTCCTTTCTGCTCCACCTTTAACCATGAGCCGTTGAATTTCAGATACCGCTTCATGAAGTTCCTTTTTGGCATTTACAGTCCAGGGAATCTGGTGCAAGTTTTCGCTGCCGTACCGCAAGACGCCATACGGTGAACTTTTGTTCGTGCTTTTTTCAACCAAGTGCAGGTACGCAAGCAACTGCATTCGGTGACTGGAATGCGGGTTCTTGGGGACTTTTCCAGTCTTCTGCTCTACTGGAATAAACTCGCCATCCACGATGACAATTTGGTCGGGTCTGCCGCGGAGTCCCAGTTTTTCATCGCTGAGAAGGTTCGAGTCGACATCGTTATCCGAATAGGCAATTTCAACATCCTCTTCAAGATCAATATCCTTTTTC
>JABGTJ010000007.1 GCA_018691345.1 Methanobacteriota archaeon | reverse complement strand
CCCACGATGATGCGGTCCGATTGCTGTTGGCCACTGTTGCTACGAGTGCGGCACGGCTGGATAAAACTGTGATTCCACTGCTGGCGTTGTTTGATGGCCATCATGTACGCGTATCCTGCCTCATCAAAACCAGTCGTGAGAAAGCGAGTCGAGTCGGTGAAAATATCGGTTGGAGAATTCGAGAAGACGATATCCCTTATCGATTCGTTCAACACCCGACCCCAGAACAAGTAAAGCGAGGAAGTGGCCCACTGTGGACTGGCCCACTTTGGAGCAAGGAGATTGCTGAAAGGATGACGGTCGAAAAAGCGCTGGAACTGTGTCAGCCATCTTCGGTAGAATTAGAATCATTACGGCAGTCTGGCCTTGAATGGAGTGATGATGATGTCGAATACTCAACCCGTGAACTCAAACGAAGCGTGCGATACATTTCTGATGCTGCAGACCTCATGAGTCGAGAGCATCTGCTCCTGAACCTTGACGCATTACCAAAATGGGCTGGAGTAGGTGGCGCTCCAAAGCTTGAGAAACTCATTGCCAGCCTTGTCGATGCTGGATACGCTGCTGCACGATTGCCAGACCTTGAACCATTGATGGTTACCGATGCGCCTTTTCAGACTGTTCTTGAACATGTTCGTAACAAAACAACTTCAGCCAAATGATGGATCGATGTCTTGGTCGTAGACTTCAGAGTCTGGACCTGGAAGTAATGTTCGTGAATTTTCAAGGACATCTCGGACACTATCCTCAATGTTTTGCGCATTTTCAAGTAATTCACTCAGAGGGATTTCGATTCCAGTTAGTTCTGCAACGGCTTCAACGGCCAATGCTGCAGCACGTGCGTCAGGATACATCGGACTCGCTTCGGCAAGTAGAGCAGTTACGTCAATTCCGAGGCGGTCTCCTTCTCCAAGAAGGAAACCTGTAATTCCCGCAACAATTCCTTGCTGAATCGGTTCAATGCCAGCGCGGTGAAGGCGGTCTCTTGCCTCTTGTGACGAGCCTACTCCAAACAAGGCTCCAGTCGAGACTTCTTTGCTCGATTGAACCAAGCCATCAATGATGATAAGTCGGTCAAAGCCACCTCGAGTAAACCATTCAAGAACCGTGGATGCAAACATGATGTCTTGTTCATCTTTGAATTGAATTTCTGATGTGAAGACACCGATTCCGTCGCCTTGATAGACTCGAACTGGATGTTTTGGTACTTCGTTATGAATCAAGGCAACTGCCGGGAATTGGGCATTGAGAACTGTTCCGAGCTGGTTGAGCTGAAGCGTTTGAATGATGTGGGAAGCGGCAATGACGCCAACCATTCCTGCGGTAGTGAATCCTGCTACTGCCACACCACCGGTCGTCAAAGGGTCTGCGCCGTCTTGCAAAACCAATGCATAGCCTTTGAATTCATGCTCCACATTCATCCCCTCCAAGCGGTCGTAGAGCCAGTCAATGAAAAGTCATACGGTGAGATTATTCTTCCCAAACCGCCCAGTCTTCCATACCTTCCTCGCGGTACCACCAAACGCCTTCTTCATCTTCCCACCACTCAGTGCCGTTCTCATCGACGGAGGTTCCGTCGTCTTCAGTTGCTTCTTCTGTGTTGTCTTCTGATTCAAACTCTTCTTCATGGCTGTAATCTTCAACACTTCCGCGACCGTCTACTTCATCGAACAATGTTCTACGGCGCTCTTCAGGTGGCTCTCCAGCAATGAATTCATCTCCAGAACTCCGAATCTCGTCAAGACTACGGCTTGAACGAGGGGCAGCCACTGGGGCCATGTCTTCGCTTTCATCGAGCTCATCAAAGGCTTCGAACCAGTCTTCCTCTTCAGGTCGAGAACGAAGGAGAACAAATGCTACACCAGCGCCTGCCAAAACAAGTACGGCAATGATTCCACCAACAAGAGCGCCAGAACCGCCCTTGGAATTGTCTTTCGAAGTATCCCCGTTATCGGAATTTGGAACGATGATTGGGTCGCTCAGTGTCCATTGGAGTTCTCCCTCGGTTGCGGCCGAGGAGGACGTCATGCCAGTGCAGTTGTCTGTGACGTCATCAAAGCATGTT
>JABGTJ010000072.1 GCA_018691345.1 Methanobacteriota archaeon | reverse complement strand
ACTTCATTGAAGTTTCGAAAAATAGTGTTTTGACCCTCAATCATAATTTGAGGTTCAGGCAAACGCCATCTCGAACGTGAAGAGATTTCTTGAGGTATATTTTCCCGTGCTCGGTCGAGCAGGGACTCGTAATCAAAGTCGCTCATGGTGTTGCCCTGTATCGCTCTTTCTTGAAGCCTTTGGAGAGGTTCATCCGGTTCTTCGACATACGAGAGAGACAAAGGGTTGATGAGTTAGTGACCTTACCGTTGTTTGAGAACAATGGTATCGAGTATTGAAGAATTACGTGCCCAAGCGTTTGGATTGAGGAAAGAAGGCTTGAATTCACAACAAATTGCGGACGAACTCTCCCTCTCGCAAGACACCATTTCGTGGTTGCTTGCTGGTGGCGAATCAAATGATAGACCTACTGATGTCCGAATCGGATGGCGTAGCATCGGCGTTCGACCGGAGCGTATTGCAGCAATTGGTACAATCATGGCTGATGTTGCAGATGAGGAACTCGGTCTCGCTGATATTGATACCATCGTCGGGATCTCCATCAATGGAATCAGTTTTGCTCACGAAGTAGCTCGTTGCTTAGGCTCGGAATACACAATCTACCGCAACGTCGACGGTGACGATGGCCATGGTGTTCTTTCCAGTAAATTCGGCCAAGTCGCCGGAAAGAAAGTCGTCATCATTGACGATGTGCTCTCAACAGGAACGACAATGGGTCGCACAATCGATTCAATTCGTGCTGCTGGTGGCGAAGTCGGATTAGCAATTGTATTGGTCAACAAATCAACTCGAAATGAAATCAACGGGGTTCCATTGCGCGGAATCATTCGAGCCGTTCCCGTTTGAGGTGAGTGAATGCACTGGGCAGATGTTGCGGCGCAGTCTCTCTCCCACAAAGGAAAGAAGCACGTCGTATCCACTGGAATCACGCCAAGTGGTGAATTCCACATAGGCCACCTGCGAGAAATACTTACCGGGGATATGATCTCTAGGGCAGCGCAGAATGCGGGCCTTGATGTGGATTTTGTGTTCATTATTGACAGTGCTGACCCACTTCGTAAAGTCTATGATTTTCTAGGACCTGAATACGAACAATTTGTTGGAAACCAACTCGGTGCAATCCCCGCTCCCAAAAAAGATGGAAGCCCTGACTGGGGACGTTTTGAGAACGAAAATTGGACGTATGCAAACCATTTTCTCGAACCGTTTTTGACAGCTCTAAGTGAAATTGGGGTAAACCCGCGGCTTATCGACAATCTTGAATCCTATAGAAGCGGATGCTTCGCAGAACTTTCAAAGATTGCTTGCGATAGGGCAGATGAAATAAGAGAGTGTATAGAGCGAATCTCAAGTAGAGAATTACCGGACGATTGGTTTCCATGGAGCCCACTTAATTCCAAGAAAGGATTGGACAAGGTCAAAGTGACTGGATACGAATATCCATTGGTACATTGGAAAGATGAATACGGGGAAACTGGTTCCTCGGACATCACCAAAGGTGAAGGTAAACTACCATGGAGAATCGATTGGCCAGCAAAATGGGGATGGATTGGAGTCACTTGTGAGGCCTTTGGAAAAGACCATGGCGCAGCAGGAGGCTCGTATTCAACCGGACGAGAGATTGCACAATTACTCGGCCATGAGCCGCCCCAGCCCCTCGTGTATGAATGGATTAGCCTCAAAGGCCAAGGTGCTATGTCTTCCTCGACTGGAAACACCATTGGACCTATCGAAGCACTTGAATTGGTTCCACCAGAAATCCTCCGACTGCTCATTGCGAAATCCAAGCCAAACAAGGCCATTGAATTCGATACTGGAATGGGCCTGGTGACTCTTGCTGACGAATATGAACGTCTTGCAGCAAGGGATTTCGAGAACGAACTCGCCAGCGAAGAACTCAGCCGCCGTCAACGCGTCCAGGTTGAAGATGCAGCCGGAGCCATGCGAATGACGAGTACGGTCTCCGGCCAAGAAGCACTTGCGACAGCCGTCACCTTCAGACATCTTGCACTGTTAGCTCAAACGAAAAAGAACGATGAGGATGTATGGTCGAGTCTCAACTCCTCTGGTGCAGTTGAATCAGTCACCCCTCAATTGCAAGACCGATTAAACAGAATGCGCCACTGGATTGGTTCGGAACATTTCCCCGAAGAAATGAGGATAAACATTCTTGAGCAACCAAGCGTGCAAATGCTCCAACGGTTTGATGCCGATGAAAAGAAGATTTTAGCAAACATGACCGCTGCCCTCGAAGCGTGTGAATGGGATGCTGCATCCATAGGCGCAAGTATCCCACAAGCCGCTCGAGATCTGGATTTATCCCCCCGAAGTGCCTTCAAAGTCGCATATGCCTCCCTCATGGGAACAGAGAAAGGGCCTCGCCTAGCCCCAATTCTTGCCGAAATGGAAAAACTCGAAATCATTGCGTTACTCCATGCTTGTATCCGATGCATTCCTGATTGATGGAATTGCTCATGTACATGGGATTCGACCTATTTTAGCCGGTTCCGACCGTCACACTTGAAAAGTAGTCGGTAACCATTGCTCATCATGGCGGGAGTCTACTGTCCAACTTGTGAAGCAGGTGTTGAGGCTGCAGCTAAATTCTGCCTCTCATGCGGCCACGACCTTACTGGGCAAGGGCCAATCACTGCAACAGGTCACGATTTGAACCAATTGAAAGAGGTTATTCGCATTCGAGATGACCTCTCGATGGCGGAAAAATTCGACATGATTGCAAAAATCGAAGATGGTGCAAATCCAATCGTTCTGGGTATTGCAGCACCGGCGGCGGGCGAAGACGTGGACCTATCCGACGCCTTTGCCAGCGAAACTCTTCAATCACCGTCAAGTTCCGTATACTCGGACCATGAATGGGGACAATCACCTGCTGCAAACGCTGCCGTTCGAGCGGTTGTTCGAGGCACCAACGGTTGGGATTTAATCCAATCCGGAAAATTAAACATGAAGGAAGGGATGTTCCGAGAAGCAATGGACAACGGTATGGAAGCATCGACGCACATTCACGATGTAGCAAGCGGTGAACACGAAGGTATCGACCCGGATGCAATGCGAGCGATTCCCGTTCTCAAACCTCCAAAGCGTAGTTTTTGCCCGAAGTGTGGTTCTGACATACACGCCAACACAATGCTACAATGGCGAAAGTGGAGAGACTCTGCTGGCGAAGTTGTTTCCATGCAATTAGAAGCGTCGATGGAAACATCACTCATTCAAGTCGCTGCGCACTACATCAATGTCATGCAAGCCATGCAAGACGAACGTGATGACGCTCTCGAAAAACTCGCAAAAGGTGATCCTGCCGCCCTCGAAAGTAAGGTTCGAAGTAAACTCGAAAAGAGTATTCGAAGTGAACTCGAGAAAGAAATTCGTGCCGAACTCGAAGAGGAATTCAAGGGCCGTGGCGCTGCAAGCAGTTCCACAACCAAGCCAGCAAAGTCAACCTCTAAGCCAAAGCAAAAGAAAGATACGACCAAGGCAGCTGCTTCAAAGGCCGCTGCTAACACACAAAAAAAGAAATCAAGCGGGATGTTTGGTCCAAAGAAAATCAAAAAGACCTACGATGGCGAGCCTGGCGGAAAAGCGGAATGGTTCCTTTCCGATGCGTTGGATACCGTCTATGATCCGCATGGCACTGGTAAAGCGGTTAAACCGGCTACGATTCTTGCTCGCTCGGCACAAGGCAATGTTCGCGTTCGAGATGTTGTTCGAATTTACGACGTTGAAGGCGAAGATGGTATCAGTGAACTCGCTTGGACAAGCCCTCTCACCAAATACATCATTGAAGCATACGACGCTTGCTGATCAGTAATGAACAGTCAATCTGCGAGGCTCTAGAGGCCCACTTAAATGTGCTTTACTTGCAGCCACTTCCATTTTAGCACCACGCAGTGTCGTGACAAAAGGAATGTTCAATTCTACGGCAAGACGGCGCATCATGTTCCCATCTCGAACCGCACCACCAGAAACGGTAGGTACATTCACGATGAATGAGACTTCACCTTTATGCATCAAGTCAAGTGCATCAGGGTGGTTCTTGTCAGCGATTCTATAGGCAACACTTACTGGAACTCCTGCATCTCGAAGGGCATCGCATGTACCAGGTGTAGCAAACAAGTTGAATCCAAGTTCAACCAATTCTTGGGCAATTGGAATCAAGCCTTCCTTGTCTTCGTTGCGAACGGTAAGGTAGGCGCCGCCTGATGTGGCAACAGGAACCTCAGTTGCAAGTCTAGCCTTGAGGTAGGCTTTGTCTGCAGTGACATCAGAACCGTAGACTTCTCCGGTCGATTTCATTTCGGGACCAGGGGCTGGGTCGAGTCCTCGAAGTTTGATGAATGGGAACACGGGGGCTTTCACGCAGATTTGGCCGGAAGTTCGGCGAGGTATATCCTGCTCCGAAAGAGGAATTCCGATCGTGATGTTCGCTGCAATCCTTGCCATAGGTAGTCCGGTTGCTTTAGCAACGAACGGAACAGTTCGAGAGGAGCGAGGGTTGACTTCCAACACATACAAATCATCACCTTGCAGTGCAAACTGAATGTTGTAACAGCCCTTAATCTTGAGACCTAAGCCAATTATTTTCGTCTGCTCAGCAATCTTTGCCAGCATTGATTCGGAAATGTTCTGAGCAGGAATGAAGCAAGTGGAATCTCCTGAATGGATTCCAGCCTCTTCGAGATGTTCCATGATCGCACCAACCAGAACATCCGTTCCATCGCAAGCTGCGTCCACGTCAATTTCTGTAGCATGACCAAGGTAGTCATCGACCAAGAGGGGTTTGTCAGGAGCGAGATAGGCATCTTCGAGATAGGCATTCAATTGTTGTTCGTTGGAAAGAATCTCCATGCCCCGTCCACCCAGAACGTACGATGGTCGTATCAAGACTGGAAAGCCGATGTCCATTGCGGCATTTCGAATATCTTCAGCACTGGTGCCTGTTGTTCCATTCGGCATTCGTAATCCAGCACGCTTAGCGAAGGCCTCAAACCGTTCACGATCGCTTGCTTCATCGACAGCGTCGCACGATGTACCCATTATGGAAAGGTCGAGGCCCATCGGTTTGAGGAGAGGTAAACGCTCATTCAACGGCAGTGCAAGGTTGATGGCCGTTTGACCACCGAACTGGAGCAGAATACCGTGTGCTTTCTCTCTAAGAAGTATTTCAGACACATATTCCAACGTCAATGGGTCGAAATACAACCGGTCTGAAGTATCGAAGTCTGTAGAAACAGTTTCAGGATTGTTATTGATGATGATGGCATCCTTGCCTGCTTCACGAATTGCTTTGACTGCATGAACGCATCCATAATCAAATTCAATCCCCTGCCCAATTCGAATCGGGCCGCTACCTACGGTAACCAGGCGTTCTTTGGTCCGGGACTCCATGTCCGGCAGATGATCGATTCCTTTGGCATCGTCCAGTTCATAGGTCGAATAATAGTAAGGCGTTTTAGCAGCGAATTCGGCAGCGCACGAGTCAACCATTCTATAGCGAGGGTGCAGGCTTAATGCATGTCTCCGACTCATTACAGCCTCTTCATTTCGGCCAACAGGTATCGAGCGTGGTCCTGTTGGAGGGAATCCAGCTAAAGCATCTGCAATGTGGTTGTCAGAAAAGCCATGACTCTTCCAGTGGCGCAACTGTTCACGGGTTAATTCAGTTGGTAGTGCCGAAGTCTGCGTAATCTCTTTTTCCAACTTTGCTATGTTCTCAAAGCGATACAGGAACCAACGAGTAATTCGAGTTATTTCATGTACTTTTTCAACACTCCAACCACGACGGAACGCTTCAATTAATGCGCCCATTCGCCGATCGGTAGCGACTCTGCACCATTCAACCAGTGTAGAATCAGGGAGTGCTGTGAGTGCTCTTTCAACCATTCCTTCACCCTCCGATTCATCGGCTCGAGTCAGCGGACGTGGGTGAGCACAACCCTGCTCCAAAGAGGCCCAGGCTTTCAAGAACGCTTCCTCGAAGTTTCTTCCAATAGCCATCACTTCACCAGTCGACTTCATTGAAGTTCCAAGTTCCCTATCTGCTGTTCTAAACTTGTCAAACGGCCAACGAGGAATTTTGACGACGCAATAGTCCAACGTTGGTTCAAAGGCAGCGGTTGTTCCTTCTCCCGTTATTGGATTGGGCAATTCATCAAGCGTATAGCCGACTGCAATCTTTGCAGCCATCCGTGCAATTGGGTATCCAGTCGCTTTACTCGCCAATGCGGAAGAACGTGACACGCGAGGATTCACTTCGATGACTCGAATTTCTCCGGTGAATTGGTTGAAGGCAAACTGTACGTTGCAACCACCTTTGATGTTCAACGCTCGAATAAGTGATAGGGCTTGGTCTCGAAGGATTTGATGGTCGGCGTCAGAGAACGATTGCAGGGGTGCTACAACCGTTGATTCACCGGTGTGGACGCCCATTGGGTCGATGTTCTCCATGGTACACACGATCGTTGCGTTATCGGCACCGTCCCGCATTACTTCGTACTCCAATTCTTGCCAACCAAGAATTGATTCTTCAATCAAGACTTGATTAATTCGAGAGTTTCTCAATCCTAACGTGGCAATCTCCACCAATTGACCGATGTCCCATGCAGTACCTCCACCTAATCCCCCCAATGTAAATGCAGGCCGAATCAAAACAGGCCAAGCACCAATTGATTCTGCCGCTGCAATGACTTCGTCCATCGTGTTGCAGGCAATAGCCTCGGAAATGGGGAGGTTAATGGATTCACACACTTGATTAAACAATTCACGGTCTTCGGCTTTGTCAATTGCATCCAAATCCGAACCAATGAGTTCGACACCGAGACGTTCGAGAGAACCATCATGGGCAAGTTCACTGGCGATATTAAGAGCAGTCTGACCACCCATTCCAGCTAACAAAGCACAAGGTTTCTCAATCTCCAATATGCGACGAACGGTATCTGGGAGAAGTGGTTCAATGTACACCTTGTCCGCCATCTCGGGGTCGTTTTGTATGGTTGCTGGATTCGAGTTTACCAAAATCACCTCGTAGCCATCCTCTCGCAAAGCACGAACGGCTTGGCTTCCCGAAAAGTCAAACTCAGCGGCTTGTCCAATCTTAATTGGGCCGCTGCCAAGTACGAGAATGGTCTTCAAATCATCACGGCGTGGCATCAGTACTCACCTCCAAGTGCACGGTCAACAATATCCCGGAATTGCTCAAAGAGAGGAGCTGCATCGTGTGGTCCTGGGCAAGCTTCAGGGTGAAATTGTACGGTAAAAGACGGGTGTCCAACCAAATCCAATCCCTCGACGGTTCTGTCATTTGCATTCACAAAGCGTACGATCACTTCCGCACCATGGAGGTTCTCGCCCGGGGGTGAGCAGGCCCCACTTGGATGAGCAGCTAACATCCCTGCATCCGGGTCTGCGACAGCAAAACCATGATTCTGACTTGTGATGGAAACCAATCCAGTTTTCAAATCGATAACGGGTTGATTTGCTCCACGGTGACCGTAGCGCATTTTGTAGGTCTGCAATCCGGATGCCAGCCCCATCAACTGATGACCTAAGCAAATCCCCATGACTGGTAATTTTGCTTGAACAGCTTTCGCAAGCGTGTTGCGGGCCATGGTTGCTTTACCTATGTGTGCCGGATCCCCAGGCCCATTGGAGCAGAACAGGGCATCGATTTGATAATCATTGACAAGAACATCAAAAGATGTCCCTGGTGGGCACCACACGACTTCGAAATGACGGCATAGGTTACGCAAAATATTGAATTTTATTCCACAATCTAATGCCCCAAGTCGAGGAAGTGGTTGATCGAGTAGATCCAATGCGCCCGGATTAAGAACGACTGGGGAAGAGATCGAAACTTCTTCGACAAGGTCTTCGAGGTCGGGTGAAGTTAATTCCTTTAATCGAGTTCGCAATAACGCTTCATCGTCCACTGGGCCGAAGACGCACAGAACAGTTCCAAGTTCACGAACCCGACGGGTAATTGCTCGAGTGTCGATACCTTGAATCCCTGGTACGCCGTGAAGGCGAAGTAAATCTTCGACTGGAGCGATTGAATGACGGTGATCGGGTTGATGCATTGCGTGGCGAACAACGACGCCTCGAGGCCAAACCCCAGACGACTCGGATGCACCAGCATGGATACCGTAATTCCCAATCAATGGGTAAGTAAACGTAAGGACTTGACCAGCGAACGATGGGTCCGTGAGTGATTCTTGATAACCCATCATCCCAGTAGTGAATACAAGTTCCCCTTCACCGTAGCCATGCGCTCCAAACAAGGTCCCCAGATAACGACCACCATCGGCTGTCAAGAGAAGACCTGGGCCCTCTGCTGGAGGTGGCAAATCCACGCCCAAAGAAAGCCCATCAGCAGCATCTACGAAGGAAGGAGGAGCGGTCACACCGCGCTGATTCCGCCCGGGGCAGAAACTGCCGCTTTGTGTAGCACCTCCCGACATCAGTTTTCGTCGAAAACGAACCCACATAATAATTGGCATCGAGTACGCATGACCGATGCGACCTCAGTCGAGTATGGAATCTACAGTAAAAAAGGACAACTCAACGGAAGTAAGTAGTTTCTCACTACTCTTCCTCACGGTCTAAATCCCGAACTCTCTTTCCGTTCGCCGTGGGCTGAATAATCAGCCGTGCATCATCGAAAGAACGGTTGCTTCCTGATTCACCGTACCAAGCATCCAGAAACAGTGCGAGAGCCGCCACTTCAGAGTGTGGCTGGTTACCAACTGCAACGTTGTACTGGCAGTGTTTGTAGACGTCACCAGGAACTTTAGCACCTCCGACCACGATGACCATTGGTCGGTCACGGCGAATACGAGGGATTGCCTCGCGAAAAGGCTCCCCATACATTGTCAAATGAACGGCAATACCTGGGCTTCCATCGCCTGCATCCTCTTCGACAAAACGGCGCAACCAGCCCATGGGCGCATGAACGTGTTCGGTCTCCATACCTCCACCAAAACGATCCGCTACCGATTCTAAATTTTCAAACATCTTTGGGTCTTCATCTCCTGCCAAAAGAAAGCGATCAGCACCAAGAGCTCGACCTACAAGGGCAAGGTGTGTCGTGATTCGTGGGTCACGCCCAAGACGATAACCTAAGCGAAGAACATCGACACGCTCACCTGTCATGATGCTTCGAGTTGACAATCCTACAAGAAAGGTGCAGTCTCAACTCAATCTGCTGAAAGGTGTTCATGCGCAACTGACTCTTCGACTGAAGAAATGTTAATGTCATGGTTCGCACAAAACTGTTTGAGCCAGTAGAGAAGGAAAGCGTCGACCAAATAATGCGCACAATATGTAACGCCACCCCAAAGCAATCCGAGCCGTGCACTGCGCCATAGGGCAGTTTGTGCCTCAAGGTCGTTGCTAACAAAACCATAAACAAGGGGTTCGACGGCGTAAAATCCGCACACAATAATCATAACACCAGATACCAAGGATGGGAAGAGATGACCTAACTCTCGGCTGTAATCCCTAAACAACGCTGAAAGAAGTCCCAAAGCCATTACAGCTATTGCGACATCAGGGAAACTCAGCGTCCCGAGAATAGAAACTCCAGTATCTAAACTGTCGTCCGCAGACGAAATAAAGATCCAGTAGAACAAGGCTAGAATTGCAATAAGAATCCCGCCAAAATAGGCTTTTGCTGAGATCATTTCGTAAATAGCGTTGTGGTCCTTGACACTCAAACGACGAATCAATCGTTCAGCCAATTCGTGACGGTGCTCATCGGCTTCCAGACCGTTGATTAGCTCCTGCGAAGACCCCAAACCAAGCGGGGAATCGGCAAGAATGTCGTCGGTCATAGGTGTCCTTGACACTCACATCTTATCAAATCTGCCGAACTCGGGAGGTTGATGGGCGCCTCCTTACCACCCAATCTAAATCGCCGAGACCATCTCTCGATGAGCCTTCACCGTACCGAAGAACAGCCATGCCACATCATGGGAATCGTCAATGTGACACCGGATTCCTTCCATGAACAGAGTCGCAGGACCACAGCAGAACATGCTGTTGAAACGGCTTTGGAAATGTGGCAAAAAGGAGCAACATGGATTGACATCGGAGGTGAATCAACTCGTCCAAATGCAGATTATGTCACCGTGGAACAAGAATTGCAACGGGTTATCCCAGTCATTACGGCATTACGGCTTCGTAACGCTACTGGACTTATTTCAATCGATACTCGGCGCCCTGAAGTTGCACGCGCAGCACTTGATGCGGGAGCTGATCTCATCAACGATGTTTCAGGGCTTAGAGACCCTGAAATGGTTTCATTGGTTCTTGAAAGACAATGTGGAGTGTGCATCATGCACATGCAAGGTGATCCTCAATCCATGCAAGAGAAACCATCATACGACGATTGCGCCGTAGAAGTAAGTACACAGTTACTTGAAACAGCACGTGGATTGGTCGCTGCGGGATTACCTGCTGAATTCATCGTGCTCGACCCAGGAATTGGATTCGGCAAATTACTTGAGCACAACATCGACCTTTTGCAAAGACATGAATTGTTTCGAGGAATCGAAGGCTTCTCAGTTTTGTGGGGTGTGTCGCGCAAATCAATGATTGGTCAAATTACGGGCCACGATGACCCAAACCAACGGCTAAGTGGAACGCTTGCAGTTGCAGCCACGGCTTATTACCAAGGAATTGATATCGTTCGCGTACACGATGTCCAAGAGCACAGCGATTTGTTTAAAGTGCTCCATTCCATCGATTAAAGCAGACTTCCTACCAGTCCAGTTGCCGCAAACCAAGCGCCAGCCATGCTTCCAAGATTGGACAGAGATGTCACCATCAGAACCCGTCCCGCTTTGTTGGACCAAAAGGAGCCGAGACTCTCTAGTTTGAGGAATTGTTGCAAATCCTCTGCAGTTGGTTCTTTGATTTTAAGTTGGACGTAACCAGCAAACCAACCAGCCGCAAGGGTTGGATTGAGGGAGGTGATGGGGGATGCAGCAGCGGCGGTTAAAATCGCTAAAGGGTGCCCACGAGCAAGTGCACAACCCAATGCGGCAAATACTGCATTTGCTGCTGTCCAAACGGTGAACATCTCAATCAAACTGTCACGTGAACCAGTTGCGATTGAATATCCAATCAAACTCATCACAAAGAGAGGAATCAGCCATGGAATACTCTTGGAAAAGCGACCACGGACAGGAAGTTGGTTCAAATCGTCCAAAGAGGATTTGTCAGGCATTGACTGCTCTGAAAGGTGCTTTTCAATGCCCTTAAGGTGACCTGCGCCGACGACGGCCAGTGTTTTTTTCTCATCGTCATGTAAAAGTGCGAGTTTACCGGCAAGGTAAGAATCCCTCTCGTCGATGAGAACAAGGCCAGCACCTGGCGAAAAGGTTCTCAATTCCTCCATCAGTGAAGTAAGTAGATCTTGGTCCTCAAGTAGTTCATTGACTTCTGGCGCATCTTCGTCCTCATCATCACCGAGTAAGGACCACAAAATTCGAACCTTTTCACGGAAGCGCATTTTCTTCCAAGCGCGTCGAAGGGTGGTTTGGATGTCACGGTCGATGAGAGCGACCTCAAGTTCGGCAGCTTCGGCCTCTTGAACTGCAGCAAGAAGTTCTGCACCGGGTTGTTGACCTTCATCCAACCCCATTTTCCGTTGTTCTGCAGCGAGCAAAGATTGCAACAAGACCAAAGGAGCTTTTCCTTCTTTGACGACTTTCAACAATCCCTCTTTGTCCAAACGACGGTCGCTTGTCAGTGCTTGATGCCGTGAATCGCACAATTCAACGGCTACACGGTCGGGTTTGTACGTCGAAATCTGCTCACGGACTGCCTCTACACTTGCGGTAGAAACGTGCGCTGTCCCGAGTATACGGAGCGTAGGACTGATGTCGATGAAAGGAGTTTCAGTCATTCATCATCACCGTCCGTAAAGAGTTGACGTAGTCGAAGTGACATAGCATGAATGGCTTGGACCTCCGATTCCTCGGGGTCATTTGGAAGTTGATTGAGAAGAACATCAAATGGAATCTGCCCACCAGCAAGAGCCTTATGGCCACCTGAAAGGCCACCACCCCAAGTATCTGAAAGCAAACGCCCAAGGTGAACACCCTCATCCTTTGAACGTGCAGAAAGAATAACTTTTCCACGGCGTGGTCCAAAAACGACGACGGTGTCAATGCCTTCGGTAGGTAAAAGGAAATCAGCGATTTGAGCCAATGAATCTCTGTTTGGCATGGAAGAGAGTGGGGCGAGAAGAGTTGAGCCAACCAGTGTCCTTGATGCAAGGGCTTCAGCGAACGATTCAAGGGTTTCCTGCGACCGTGGAGGCTCTTCTATAGAACGGATTAAATCGGAGTCAACATAAGCATTCAACCATGAAAGAGCACGGATATCAACGGGGTTGAAATGGCGAGTGAAGCCAAGAGTGTCCGTTCGAATTCCGAAAGCAAGTGCTGTAGCCACTCGAGCAGTCATTGGGTGGTTCAAACTCATGAGAAGGCTAGCGACCAAGGAGGAGGTTGCAGAGTATTCTGGACGGAGCATTGAGATATCCGCTGCGACCGACTCATCAGAGGTATGGTGGTCGAGTACAATGTGAGGTACACAATCCTCCGGAAGGATGTTGTTTGCCCCGGGGCGATGGAAGTCAACGGTCATGACGACTGCTGCATCTCGGATCACATCTTGAACTTCCCAATCAAGGATAAGCCGGCGTACGGGAATATCGAGCAAGCGTACCATCGCACGGTTTTGTTGATGCTCAATGAGACCTCCATGCAACAGTGAGGGTTCGAGCCCCATGCTACGAACCAACTCATACATTGCCAAACCCGCACCCAATGCATCTGGGTCAGGGTTGTCGTGACAAAATATGGCCACTTTCGAACCTGTAGGAACGGAATGAAGGTAATGATGGAGAACGCTGGCTCCGTCTTTTTGTTCCCATGAACGAATGCGATCCTGCATTGCTGCGAAGGATACATCATCGACACTGATCAAATCCACGCCATCCCCTTCAAGTGGCAGCGTCGTTAGAATTGGTACATCTTGCCAGTGGTTTTGAAGGGCTGCAAGGGGGTTCTCATCGGCTAATGCCTCAGGATTGAGTAAAAGGACCGCAGTAGGTTTTTGAGCATCAAGTGGTAAAGAATTGAGTGGTATTGGCGACGGAAGCGCCATGATTTCACAACCTTCGAGGGGCCCATCAAGGGGAAGGTTCGATGCTAGACCAATCAAAACACTGCGTCGACGCAGAGCACACCATTGGCTTAAGCGAACAGCGAGATGTCCTGAGCCTATGATGAGAAACATCCTTTCACCAGTCCACATTTAGGCCGTTGCGTTATGAAGTTACGCTAAGACCGACCACAGTATCAAAATTCGATAACGACGTTTTCGCGCTCGTGGTCGAATATTTCGAAGAGGGCACGTCGTTCGCAACCTTTGACGTTCGCAACAAAGACCGTAGGAATCATTTGAATGGCCTTGTTGAAAGTTGTCACGCTGGAATTGTAGAACTCACGGCGGTCTGCAATGCTGTTCTCAAGTGCAACCAATTGGTTTTGAATATTGAGGAACGAGGAATCAGATTTCAATTCCGGGTATTGTTCAGCGACCATGTTGATGCGAGGAATCATTGCTGCAAACGTTGATTCCGCACGAGCAGTTCCCTCGATGTTTCCGCTTTGAAGTGCACCAGCAGCAGCACGACGAGCGTCAAACAACTTGTCGAAAAATTCGATTTCATGCTTAGCAATCCCTTTGGCGATGTTGACAAGGTTCGGAATCATGTCGTATCGTTGCTTGAGCAAGACTGAAATTTGTGCCCATGAATTATCAACATTCAATTCGAGACTGACAAGGCGATTCCAAGTAGAGAAAAACCAAAAAACTGCGATAAGAAGGAAAAATCCTGTTATTGCTCCACCAATTATGAGTACACTAGACATGTTTTTCGGTCTTTGACTTTACTTATTGAATCTATTGGTGCAGTCCTGCTATGAGAAAAGTGTATTGAAACAGGACCTCTACCCTCACAACAGACTGAGAGCCGTTCTGGCTGAAGGAGACGATGGGATGATAGCTGAAACTCTATTCATTGCCTTGTGTATCTTTGCGGTCGCATTTATGTTTGCCCCAATCGGGATGGGTGGAGGGATGTTGTTCGTCCCACTGATACATTATGGCCTTGGATGGGAGATTAATGGCGCCTTATTCGCTGTGTCCTTGACCCTCACAGCAGTCGTAAGTTGGGGCAGTGGGCTTGCTCACCGCAGAGAGGATTATTTCGACAATTCAGCATTGAAAATGGGTCTCCGAGGTGCAGTCCCAGGTGCCCTTGTTGGCGTAGGCATCGTTACTCTCATCGATGATAAAATGGATTTTGTGTTCAAAGTTTTAAGTGTGATGATGATCACTTGGGCCATCTACAAGACCGTTCGTAAGATGGAGGCAGAATCGAAAACGGAGGATGATTCGGAACAGCCAACCGAACCACAACCCATTGCTCTGCAAATTGGTGCAGGAATCGGAGGAATGCTTTCGAGTGTACTCGCTATCGGCGCTGGTGTGATTTACGTCCCAATCCTGCGAACGTTTGGACAACTCGAACCTCGAAAAGCGATTGGGACAAGCCTTCATTTCATGATGATCGTCGTTCCTGTCGCTATTTTCGCACATCTACTCGCATTGCCTTCAGACATGTTTTCCAAACTCGGAGAGGAGTTTTTACTCATACTCATCTTCATGGTTCTTACTTTCCTTGGAGCAAGGAATGGAGCGAGATACGGCATGAAGTACCTCTCGGAAAAGCAACTGATGCAAATTTTCCTCATGATACTCATCGTCGTCGTCATTCGATATACCGCTGACTTAATTGGGTTCTAATCTTCGGATTCGACAAGAAGTTCCTCACTCGGTGCTTTGAACATAAGTTTCGATGAATCTTCAACTGCGACCAATCCTCGCAGACTGTGTTTCTCCTGTAGATCGGCCGTTGGTTGAGCAAGTTTTACCCGCGTTTGACCAATGGAAAGCAGGTGCCCTGAGGACACATTCCATTCTCCATCTGGAAGCCAAATTCCAATCGAACCTAATTCAGTATGATGGACAACCACCAAAGTATCTCGATTGTCGTCCACCTCAGCGCGTATTACTTTCAAAGTGGCATCTTGTGGAATCAGTTTCGTTGCAGGTTGCCAATCGTTCCAGGTGTCTTCAAACGGCAAAGTATGTTCATCAGCCCGCTTCTCAATCACTTGGATTTTTTTGGCAAATTCCTCAGCTTCAATTTCCGTCAATTGATTTAATCCGTCAAGAAGCGTCCTCAGGCCCTCATGCTGAATCACATCATCATGCGTCATCGCAGCGTTGGCCATGAGAATATGCTCTGCAAGAACCTCCAATTGCTCTTGTGAACCCTTCTCAAGTGTACATTCCATTGCTTCATCAAGAACTTCCAGTGCTAATCCGGGTTGGTCGATCGCCAGCAAAGCCTCGCCTAAATTCATCAAAACCATCGATGCTTTTTTCTTATCTTCGCTTACAAGTTGATTAGCAGAAAGGATGTGTTTTTGCGCAGTACTTTCATCACCGCTAAGGTGCCGAGAGATCCCTGCACAAACCAAATACGGCAACCGATTTGCAGAAATGGATTGCGCTTGTATCTCAGCGGTCTCAAACAATCTTGCTGAACGCTCCCACTTACCCGATGCCATGGCTAAAAGTCCCAACTGGTAAACAGCATGCATTTCAGCAAAGGAATCGTCAATCAACGTAGCCGATTGGAGTGCTCGGGAAAGATGAAGACGTGCTGTATCTCGTTTCCCTGACATTTTAGCCATCAATCCTAACGCTGTTTCCGAGCGGTACAAATATCCACTCAACGCACTGTGAGCAAGTTCAGCAGCAGTTTCATCCAGTGGCGCCAAGTCAAGACCAATCGCTTCGAGAACTTCACTCATGAGCAACAACGTTTCTTGATATGCTTCAAGCAGTTCCTCCGAGGTATTGGTTGAAGTCAATTGTGAAATATGAGTGTCAAGTGAAAGAATAGGCTTGCAGATTTCTGGCAAAGTACCGAGCTTCTTGGTGTATTTCCCTTTGATATTCTCACCCGATAGAGTTCTTTGAAGAGCGATTTTCAGATTCATTTCCGATGCATCGGAAGTTGGACGCTTTTGTGCTTGTGGCCTGTCCTCAATCAATGAATCAACCATCCATGTCAATTTGGCCTGAATATCGTATTGGTGAACACGGCTGATAGCGTAGCGCATCTCCGCTGCTCGAACTCGTCTTGAGAGACTCTTCATCCGACCTTTGTTCTTGGAACCACTCAATGTAGCAAGGCGCTGGATGAACGTCGAAGGAGGACACGTGTCGTAACCCAAGTTCGCTTTTTCACCGGTCGTAGTCATCTTGAAATCATCGGTAACCAGTATGACGTCCTCACCTTCTCGCTTCATTTTAGAGGCCAAAACCATGAGGGAAAGGTCGACATCCTGTGGTGATGCATTTTCACCAATCAGTTGAGCCAGACCTTTCACTTGATTTTCATCGATGGTGATGGTGGTCATCAAAGGCATAAATTCGTCCAACACCTTGGGTTTTTTGGACCACCGTTGGAATCGTACATTACGAATTTCATCGTGTACTCCAGAAGTGACAAAAAGAGATTGCTTTTGGCCGGATATCACTTTTTTCAAATCGCGCATGAAGGTATCTGGAGCCATTGAGCCCAAGTGAATAAAACAGTTCGAATCGATAATCCAAGTCTGCGACATAGTCCTTCCAAGAGAAACAAGGTCATGAGGTTTCAGTTCGGGTTGAGTCCAGGAAAGATGCATGTGGCAGGACGTTTGAATACTCGATGACGGTTTTTGGCTACGATACGATAGGCAATATTACGCAGCGGCAATGGGACCAGCCAAAGCACTGGATACCACATCGAATAATACCACTTCATGTAGAGCAAACAGCGAATTCCTGCGGATGAACGCATGTATGGAGTGCCATTACGAATGAGATAAACGGTATCTGCGTCCTTCATTTTGGGAGGTAAGGTCTCAATCAATTCTTGCCCCTCTTTGCTTTCAATGGCTACGAAACGAATGGTATGTGCTTGGCGTAACCTTGGATGAAGAAAAACCGCAGTATGCGTACATAGACCACAATCACCGTCCATGAGAAGGACATCGGTCTGATTCATTGAATCACCTCGATTGGGTGAACACTCCACGTGCAAACTTCAACTCCTGAACTCATGTGGATGTGCTCAGGAACAAGTGAGTTTTCAATACCGAGATCGTAAGACTCTAAAAGTGAATTCACCTCAATATGGGCTTCAGCATTCTTAAAATTCCAAGGAAGATGATGCGTATAGGCACGGTGGATTTGTTCATTATGCGAGGTGTAAAGACTGTATCTTTCAAACAAGAAGTATTCGAGTGAATTTGGTGATGCTTGATGAACTGCACCTGTGGAATGAGCTTTACCTACCAAAGACTCACCGCCGTTGGTTCGAACGGAGTGCCAAGAATAAGTATCCTCATCAACCACTTTCACCTTCGCGTTGGCGTGTCGATACGGAAGGCCGTAGGACCGTGGAGCATGGAAACAAGTAACTCGGCTTTGGGCATCAAGCGTTAGGAAAAGAACACCAGGTATTCCGTTTTTCACAACATATGTGCGAATGTTAAACTCACCAAAGGTGGAGATGAAGGGAACCCAAGGTAGCATTCTCGGACGTACCTTTTCCATCGTGAAAGGAATGACACCCACGTAGGCTCGGCCTTCGAAGAGATCCAACTCAAGTCCATCGGGAAGGTGAGGTTGGATTTTCTCGGGTTGAACTTCCCAATGCATGAATGTTAAGTGAATCCAATTCTGATACAATGTACATTTTTTCTCGGGCATTTCGAATGGAATATGGCTGCAATCCAAAGAATGCTTTGCTGCCATGATTCTCGCACCAAGTGTTCAGTTTTGAACCATCCTCTTCAAGAAACGATTACTCCGACAGAACAGCGGATTCAAGAGGTTCTGAATACTTCTCATTCCATGTCGCTAAAAGCCCCAACAAGAAGCCAAGAGGACCCATCATCATACACATGATGAGTATCGGCGTTGATACGTACATCGGCCTTTGCGCGGAAAGCATCCGTAGCCAAACATAACGCCCTGCAAAGAGGTCCAGAGCGAGTAAATGTAACCAAGCCAAAACCACAAACTCCTCTTCTTCAAACAAACCTACCACGATTTCTGGAGTTGGCATCTGTGTAGCAAAAGTCATCAAAACCTCAGCAGCGTTCGGAAGTGCCAGAATCGTGTATGAAAGAAGCAATGGAGCAACGCACCAGCGCACATCACCGACGAAACGTTTGGTCAGTTGATGCTCAGGCATGAACCACATAAGGAACCAAAATGGGAAAATCAGGACTGACGATACCCAAAACATCACAATTGCGATTGAATCCATTATTCCGCCTCAGAGTGTTCAAGGGCAAATCGCTTTGCATCTTGCTTCAGGAACGGCGTGTAAAAGGCTGGAAGGAGAATCATACTTGACAGTAACGCAAGAGTGATCGCAACTACAAACGCTTGGCCAAAGAGGCGCAATGGAAGTAAAGCAGAGAGGTTCAACACTGAAAATCCACCTGCAGTCGTAAGCGCTGCAGCGAACATTGCCCGGCCAGTAGTAGCCGATGCATTGGTCACCCAAACCTCTTGCGAATGTGTGGGATGGTGCTCGACTTCTTCCTCAAGCCGAATCGAGAAGTGAACCGCATAGTCTACACCCAAACCGAGCGACAATGCTCCAATTGTCACCGTTTGAGCATTGATTTGGTAGCCCGTGTAGCCCATGATTCCGTAGACCCAACCAACGACCATCATCAATGGAATCCAAGAGACGAATCCTCGAGCAAGTCCTTGCTTGATGCTCTTTTGACGGGTTGTATGAATCCCAACCAGCATTCCAAGAATTACAAACGCAACCACTGAGGTAGAAATCACTGCTGACTCAGCAACATCGGAAGTTGTTTGCGCCACGATGAGGCTTCGGCCACCAATTCGTAATGTAGCATCACTTTCCAGCGAATCCTCGGTATTCTGGGATGCGAGGGTTAAGCGGTCGTACAAGTCGATGGTTGCTTGCCAGTCTAGAGTTTCTGCTTGGAAGGAGAGAACGGTTTGTTGGCCGTCCGAAGCAAGTACTGCCCCGGTTAACTGCCGTCCGGAAGCATTCGTTAGAAGATAATCTGAGAGTGCTTGATACGATGCGGTTGACGAAGCATTGAGTGAAGTCATCAGCTCATTAAGAGTCGAATCACGAACTTGAGCCTCGGACAACAAACTCCACAAACCGTTCGGAGTCCCACTGACGTCCTCGCTTTCCATCAGCATCGCATGGGCAGCATCCCAAGCCATCTTACCTTCGTGAGAAACTGCATCCACATCAACAACCAAATAAAGCGGCGAGCGACTGCTTTGGAAATCATCAGAAAGCATGAGGAAATCTGCTACGACTGGGATTTCTTGATCAAACTGATCCCTTTGGTCAAAACCAACTTCCAATTGCTGGAAACCGAAATACATAGGAGTCAGTAAAAGTAAGGCAATGACTCCGACTTTCACAGGTTGCGTTGACAATCTTCCCAAAGCCAGCGAGATGCGACCAATGGAAATGTTGCTGGCCTTCGAAAGTGCGAGTTTCTTTGGAGGGAAAATAAGCATCAGCGCTGGTAATGCTGTGATGCTCAAAAGATAAACTGCAAATAAACCAATAGCGATGACGGTACCAAACACTTGCAAGAAAGAAAGAGCAGAAAATCGGAACGAAAGGAAGCCAACCATGTCTGTGAAAATGGCAATGACAAGGGCAATCGAAGTCAGAACGGTTCCTCGGCGTACAGCAATCATACGTGCCTCATGTGAAAAATCAGCCAATGTTTCTCGCTCTATAGAATCATTCGAGTCAAGGTTTTGCATTTCTTCACGAATACGAAGCACAACGTGCAGACCGTAATCTACACCGATGGCCAACAACAGCACCGGAATCGAATTCATCGCAGCGTTAAACACCATATTGACACCCATAAATTGCAACCAACCTGCAATACCGTAGGTTGCTGCGATCGAAATGATGGTCAAGAACGTGACATATGCAGTGTCTCTGACGCTTCTGAAATTAAGCCAAAGTATACCAGCGAGAAGCAGCATAGCTGCGCTGGTTAGCATGCCGATTTCCTTGCCAAGACTGCCGTTTGCGCCAAGTGCAAATTGTGCAAAAGAGAAGGTTCGGAGTTCTTCGTTTCCTGTCGAAGCGGTCATATTGTCAAGCATGGTTTGTGACCATTCACCAATGTCGGATTGAACATCATCCAGAACAGTGTGGCCGTAATCTGCAGGTTCAGTGCTGATGACAAGAGTGGTGAGGACTGGACCGCTCATGTTCCATGGGTCATCCCGCTCAGCCACCGGCATGCAACTCAAGATTGCTGCTCTGTAGTCGATGTCTTGCAGAAAGGAAAGCGGGACAAGTTGACCGTTGAGAGGGCCGGTCACTGCCATAATTTGACCGGATTCTGCAGCAGTTCGACCCGCCGTAAGGCCGTTCATTTGCCCAATGAGAGCACCGATTTCTACGGAGAGGTTGTTACCTTCATCCATTCGCGGTAGCCAGTCAGTAGGATTCCCTGGGGACCAAGCTCGCATTTGACTGGGTGTTATTTCGCCAATTTGTGGCATTGATTGAGATGCTGCCGTGAGGTTTGTAAGTGCACCCTGCAACTGTGAACTGTTGGCTGTTTGAACGCCGACCAGCGCACCTTGGAAACTAACAATCCATTCTGCGTTTTGAGCATCTTGCCAGAGTTGCCACTGAATCGCATAACCAGCCATACCGCTGTTTGCTTGAGTGCCAAACAACGGATAGTGAAGGGGTTTGAAATCTTCATTTTCCAACATCGAGGCTTCTATTTCCGCCAGTTCAAGCCATGTTGAATTCAGCAGCAAGTCGCCTTCTTCTACATCTCGTATTGTTCGAATAAAGTCCACTGAAGCTTGATATTCGGACTCAAGTTGATTCAGCAAGTCTACATTTTCGTCGTCTGGAAAAAATCCGTCTTCACTGTTGTCAAATTGAAGATGCATTGCTCCAGTCGAAAACAGCAATACAATCAACATGACAATTGCAAAGGCTTTCTTTGGGGACTGGACGCTAGCATTGCTCATCCAAGTAAACGGATTCAACATGTGTTTGGCTTCGGAGTCCGGCTTATATACTCGTGTTTGAACTGAGTTCAGACAGAGATGTTTTGCAACTTCAGCCTCACATTGATTCTATGACCATAGCGATACCTTGACCGCCACCGATGCAAGCAGTTGCTACACCGTATCGGCCGCCACATCGCTTCAATTCATGAGCCAAGGTGAGTACCAACCGCGTACCGGTTGCAGCAAGAGGATGACCAAGACCGACAGCTCCACCGTTCACATTGACTTTCTCAACATCCAATTCCAAATCTTTGATGCAAGCCACTGCCTGTCCTGCAAAGGCTTCGTTGATTTCCCATCGGTCGATGTCCGATGTGGTTAGGCCTGCCTTTTCAAGAGCCTTTCGAGATGAAGGTACTGGCCCATATGCCATGATTGCAGGTTCAAGACCAACAATCCCCCAAGAAATAATCTTGGCGAGAGGTTCATCGCCGTCCGACTTTGCTTGCGAAGCTGATTTGATCACAATTGCAGCCGCACCGTCCACAACTCCTGATGCATTTCCGGCCGTAACAAAGGACTCAGGTCCAAAGGCAGTTGGGAGCTTAGAGAGGGACTCTGCAGTCGTGTTTTTGACAACGTGGTCCTCATCCTTGTGGGTAATCACAGTTTCACTTCGGCGGCTCTTGACCGTCACTGGAACGATTTCCTGCTCGAATACATCGTTTTCGATTGAGGCGGTTGTACGAGCATGAGAAAGTGCAGCAAATTCATCAATCTCTTCACGAGTGACTCCCTTTCGCTTGCACAATTCATCTGAAGTTTGTGCCATGAATAATCCACAGGTCATATCCTGGAGGTTGGTCATCATGTAATCTTCAACTTTAGGTGAACGACCAAGTTTCCATCCTTCGCGACCGCCACGCATGACGTGTGGGGCTTGACTCAGGTTTTCCATTCCACCTGAGACTACAGTTGATGCTTCACCGAGCATGATCATTTGAGCACCTGAAACGATGGATTGGACACCTGAACCGCAAATTCGCGACAGCGTCAACATTGGAACTTCTTGAGGAATCCCCCCTTGCAGTCCAGCGTGTCGAGCACCGTAAATTGACTGGGCGCAAGTTTGTAATGCGTACCCCATGACCACATGGTCAACCTTTGAAGGGTCAGTCCCGGTCTTATCTAAAGCAGCTTTGATGGCGAGTCCGCCAAGGTTTTGTGCACTCAAGGATTTCAAGAGTCCACCTTGCTTTCCATCGCCGCGCTTTCCGCCTACCCATTCACAAAACGGGGTTCTTGCTCCGCCAATAATCACGACATCTTCGGTCATGGTGTGACCAGTGGCCTTTGGGTCATAATATCATGCATCCAACGCTATGATTATTCGTCTTCAAAGAAGAGCGAACAGCGCAATACCGCACAACACACAGACAATCGGCATGATAAGTAACTCTGCAGAAGAACGAATACGACCGAGATTGGCTAATTCTGTGCCTCGTTGAATGTTTGCTTTCATGCCAGGAGTATCTTCTCCATGAACCGAAATCGTCGTATGGCCGACGGTGCCGTCGATTTGTTCTGAATCTAATTCTGCTCGGCTCCGAGGTTTGACCATGCCCAACAGGTAAACAGGGTTGCCAATTCGAAGAGCATATGCGGTCCAACGGTGCTTACGAACATCTCCGTTACGGAATAATCGAGCAGCAAATTCGGTTTGGAAGTGGTCTCGAAGTGTATCTGCATGACTTGAAGTCCACATCTTGACATAGTTTCCAAGATCTTTTTTCTTGAAACTACCTGACTCTACACGTATTCCTCCAGTGCCATCATGAAGCATGAAAGGAACATAGCCGCTGTCTGAGCGCACACTTTGCCAATTACATTCTTCTCTGGTCGTTGTGTTTCCGTCCGAGTCAGTTGAGGTCACTTGACGGCACACATAGACTTCATATTCCCATCTGAAATCAACACAGCCCGGAATCATTCGGTTGGGATTTCCATCAACGACGACATTGATCCATTGTTCAGGAGCGGGCCGAACTTGACCGACCAGTTCTGCTGAACCTGCTGCCACTGAACGAACCAGAGAAGTAGGCGTGTCGATCATTTGCTGCTGTCGCTTGTGTTGGAAGAAGCCGAGAAGAAGCCAGATGACGCCGATAACTGTTATTGCAAGGGGAGCATACTTCATTCCTCCGTCTTCTTCGAGTAGTTCTCCATTGTCAATTGCTGCTTGCTGGTCTACCATCATTGACCCAATCGATACACAGAGAAGAACGATGAACATAACCATGCAAACTCCAAATGTCGAAAGCGTGGCTGGTTGTGGTGTTCCAACCTTACTCGGATGTTCTGGGATTGCGGTGCCATCCCCGTCTGGCGCATATCGGTCCGCTTGATTCCAAGTCGATGGCCCAGGTGCGGGAAGTATCCAATCGTTCGGATCAGCAGTAGGGGTGTAGGATGAACGACCAAAAAACCACGATTCGAGTTCATATCCTTTCTTCAAAGCAGCCGCTTCCAAATCGTCCGGCTGAGGAGCATCTTTCCTAACCTTGTGCAAATCTGCTTCAAGCGAAGGTGGAGAAAACAAGGCAATTGCCAAGAATCCAAACGCTGCCAAGACACCTCCCTCCATGCTGAGTGTGGCTGCCCCAGCCACGACCAGAAGAACACCAATAATCCAAAAAATCCAGTTGAACCATCTGTAGGGTTTCGTAAGGTGAAAAAAACCTCTGTCGAGATTAACATTATCCAGTGACATGATTCACGCTGTCGGAGAGACTGTAAAACCATTCCGAGCCGTAAACACACGGAGGTATTGGTTCAAAGTTAAATCACGCCAACCACTTTTATGAGAATACGTTTGTCTCGGCAACCGTCAAATTCCGCATAGTGTATTTGCTCCCATGTACCAAGATGTAGTCTTCCGCCATGGACTGCCATCGTTACTTGTTGACCCAACAGTTGTCGCTTGAGGTGAGCATCACCGTTGTCCTCCCCAGTGCGATGGTGATGATACTCATCTCCAGTCGCTCCATCCTGTCCGTGGTATGGAGCAATCTTCTCTAACCATTTCATGATGTCGTGATGCAATCCACTTTCCAAGTCGTTGACGTAGCATGAAGCAGTAATGTGCATTGGGTTCACCAAAACCAAACCATCCTTGATTCCACTTTCACGAACAATTCGTTGTACTTCATTGGTGATGCAACGTATTTCGTATCTCTCGGTTGTGTTCACCCAAATTTCTTCAACATATGTTGCTGCTTGTCCTGTTATGAGAGTGCCCATGCACGTCCTAGTAAGCGACGGTTGTTGATTATTTCAGTCTTGAAAACAGTGATGAGCGGTCCAAACCAGCTGATGATGTGAGTATGGGTATGGCTGCAAAAAGGCCACATACAACAGTGACAATGCCTAGTGTAACGCTAAGGATACCAAATACCGTAGACTCATCAAATTTAAACGATTCACCCAAACCTCCGTCGTCACCGAGATAGTAGGTTAAAAAGGTCAAAGCACTGGAGATTAGAATCCCTACAATGATGAGTTGAACGCCTCGTCTTTGGTAGTTGGTGAGCCAATACCCTCCCACTATACCAGTCCCTGCCGAAATCAATGAACTCACCGCAGTAATCATCGCAATTTGAAGTGCTAGAGTTCCGCCATCACCGGTGAGAATAGGTTCGAGAGGTGAAAGAACTCCAAGACCGCTAATGAGACCGTAGATGATGAACAATATCCCGATGATCTTTGGGGTGGACGAAGGTGGTTGGAGGTAAATGGGGTACCCAATGGATTGAGGAGTACCTTCGAGGTATTGTTGGCCTTGAGGGAATTGTTGTCCAGTTTGTGGAATCGAATAGTCCCCATCGTCCCATGGGTTTGGCTGCATAGATTAGAGTTCATCACTGAACATATGAATGCTTGTTCCAAGTACTTTGAGAATGGTGGTGTTGAAGAGGGAGAACACGGTGGCAACTTCAAGGAGGGAGACGATGGCGGACATACTCGTAGTTTACAAAAAAAATTTCGAAGCGGTCCACGATGCGAGTCTGGATTTAGTCACCAAGGCTCTCGAGGCTTCCAGCGTAAACCGAGGTGGACTACGAATTGACGTCCGAGCACGGGAACAAGTCCGACGTGGAGACTTCATTGGGAGAGACCTTGTCATTGTTCTCGGCGGTGACGGAACACTGACCAGCATATCACACAACATTGACGCTGCAACTCCGGTTATGGGAGTTAACTCGCATCCGAGAGCAGGTGACCCATCCGGTAGTTTTGGATTCTACATGGATTCAAACATCGACACATTTGCTGACGACCTGGAAACGGCGCTTGATGGTGAAGCCATCATTAACGAGCTACCACGTTTGCAGGCAATCATCGACACCACCTCAGGGAACCGGTTCACAACGGATCCTGCAATGAACGACCTATTAATCGCCAATACGCATCAATACGCTCCGAGTAAGTACCATTTGCGCCGCGGTGAAAATAAATGCCATCAACAGAGCAGCGGACTTCTTTTTTCCACATGGCTGGGACAGGGAGCCTGGTTGAGTAATGCAACGGGGAAGAACGACTTAGAGCGGTTGCTAACCCGTGTACAAAACGAACAAAAAACCACACATTACTTTGTACTGGCACGTGATATTTCACCACCTGAACGAGAAGGAATGCCATGGTCTTGGATGGATTGGACTGAGGAATCAACGACCATAACTTCAGACATGCATCGAGGTTATGTTGTCCCCGATGGTTGGGATGAAGTACATTTCAACCGTGGAGCAACAATTACGGTCAATGCTGAAGCCCCTAAACTCCGTTTACTCACGTTCAGAAATTCGATGAAAGAAAAACTCGAAGAGCTTTCAAACAAACGGTAATCAAAAGAAAATACTCCATCCGTAAAGCCAGCCAAACGGTAGGCAAAGGACAGAGACGACAATAAACCAGAATGCAATTCCAATGAGTTCGGAATCAGGATGCCCGGGCTCTCGAACGGCAATATCTCGGTTTCGAGTTAGAATCAGTAGTCCAAGGAAACTAAAAAAACCCGTCACTGGGGACACAGGTTGTATGAAAGCAGAACAAAGTCCACTCACAATCGCTATGAAAATCCAATTTCCTGCACCAATTTCTTTGTAACTGAAATATTGAGGAACTGCAATTTCTAATTCAGCAGGGTTCGGCCTTATTGAGGCCTCAGAAGTTTCCGGAGCTGCAGAATAGTAGTGATTGTGGATGACATCACCGGTATGAAGGTCACGTGGTACTGCCTCATTCGACAGGTGTTTACGATCTCGTTTCGAGTCCATAATCTCACGTACAAGAATCATACTTCCAGTATGATGAGAACCAAAAAGGTGACAAAAATAGCAATCGAATTGAGAACGATTGCTGGCACAATCTTACCGGATTCAGGATGAAGCTTATCCTTGGACTTGTGGAGATGCGGTAACATCGAGAGAATACCCACACCACTGACCAATCCACAGCAAATATTCAAACCTGGAAGAAAAGCAAAAAGAATGGAAACAACACCATAAACGACCCAATCGAAAGCGTGAATCTTCTTGTAAGGAATAAACAATTGCTGTGGTTGCTGATAGGGAATCGATTGTGGAGGAAGGCCAGAATAAATCACCGTTTGAGGCGGTGGTGGCTGAACAGGTTGAGGCGTTGGTGGAAGGTGATAGTGATTATGAATAACGTTGCCAGTATGCATATCTCGCCCAACCACACTGTCCTGGATGGTTGGTTGAGAATCATCGTGGGGTTGCATTGTTCTTCCTCAGTAGTTGCAGTAAGACGCAACTCTTAATGATAACCGACGGTGTAAAAAGTAAAGTGACAGGTGCGTAAAAAAAGGGTGGAGACTGGAGTTCGACAAAGAACTCCAGCCTCCGGTTTTCTTAGGAGGTGATCCATCTGCAGGTTCCCCTACAGATACCTTGTTACGACTTAACCCTCCTTGTCGAAGGCAGGCTCGAATACGCCATAAAGCGCAGCCTCACCCACCCCCAACTAAGATGGTTTGACGGGCGGTGT
>JABGTJ010000008.1 GCA_018691345.1 Methanobacteriota archaeon | reverse complement strand
GGTATTCCTGCTGCGCGCTGGTCTGTTCTCGCTGGTAATTTCATGGATGCGCAGACTGGATACGACCTTGGTCTTCTCACACACTTGGTCGATGTGGCTTCAGTTGATTCATGCGTTGCAGAATTGTCTTCGGCCGGTAAACCGGACAACAAATACCCTGGCGCACCTACCAACCCTTCCAGCCCAGCAGCCGCTTTTGCTGCCTCGTTTTACAGCGATGAGAACATGGCATCCATCATGAACGGAACATGCCCAGAAGGGTTTGATTCCGAGGAAAAAAGAGTTTCACGTCAATTGAAATCTCTCTCTCGAACCGCACCAATCGCTTTGAAGATGGCCAGTGATTTGATTGACGCCACTTCGACTACCGAATTGCCAGCAGGGCTTCAGATGGAACTCGACCAGTTGACTGATATTTTCTCAACTGCTGATTCTCTCGAAGGTTTGTCTGCACTCATCGAAGGTCGAAAACCGTCGTACTCAAACTCCTGACTAAGCCCATTGGTTCTGAAGCTCTTCCATTTGTTTGATGAGCGCCACGATGTCCAGTGTTTCTTCCTGCTTGTGAGCAAGTTCGATTCGATTCTTGACTGCTTGAACGAATTCTTCTTCTGGTTTTACACCAGTAATGTTTTCGATGAAGTCTTCCAGTGAGGTTCCTTTTCCTTGAGCAATCGCAATACGTGCTTTGATTTCCTCAGCGTCGTCCTTTGGCTTTCGGATACCACTCATGCTCTCACCTCTTCGGTGTTGAGGTTGCTTCCATACCAATCTTCCCAGGAAATTATTTCTTCATCCGACCAATCATTTAACGGCCCGTTGGATGCAATTCTTGCCGTGTCTTCAGTCAACGGAAGCATGGTGGCGTTGTGAGCACACTTGACTCCTGGTGAACCGAGAACCATTGCTTTCTCAACGATGCCCACTCCGATTGAAAGGCTTCGTGTATCTGTCCCGGACCAATACGCACTGAATCCCGGGTGTGTATGCACCCAGAGTTTGAACGGTGCAATGCAGCCAACCGGTGGTGAAAGTTGGACGAAACCCGAGGTGCCCCAATCGATTGAAATGACATTCTCTGCATCGATAAGCACCGATGTCTCAAGGCCTGCGAGAACGGATATTGCATAGACAACATCCCATCGTCCGCTCTGTGCTGCACGATGCTGTACATCGAGCAGGACTTCGTCATCAACCCGTCGTTGTTGAGCCATTTCAGTTACATGTGACCACATATCTTCATCGACATTGAGTTGCTCAAGTCCAGGAATAAAGATCATGCATTCACCTCCATAGAAGGACTGCTGACCTTCGGGAATTCGAAACTCCCGTACGTGAGGCTTCCAATCGATTGCAACGGCGCACGTCTTTCTCTCAATTGTTGCAGAATCCACTGGGCACCGAACGTCCCGGCGATGGAAAATCCAAATTCGAGATTTCCTGCATCGAGCGCTCCCTCCACTTGACAACTCATCGGTTCGTGGTCAGGCGTCATTTGAGCCACTAAGTTTGAATCGGAATCTGAAGTGAATACCATCCAGCCATCACCAGAGCATCGTAGGTCAATCCAAGGCACGTCAAGAGCGTGAACCAAACGTCTTGGTTCCGGCCTATCAACGCATACAATTACCAAATCATATCCATCAAGCTGCTTGTGCTCTCTCAAGTTGTCTGTAACGGAATGAATCTGTAAGCCTTCAGCAGTGGACCATTTTTCAGCGAGAGCATCCACTTTGAATGCTCCGATATCTGTTGCGCTGTAATTTTGGTGTCCGAGGTTTGAGGCTTCTACAGTATCGCCATCCATCAAGGTGATTTGGGCACCGAGTTGAATGCGTTCAAGTGCGGGGACAAGCAGGTCAACAACGGTTGTTCCGATGCCTCCAGCACCAATGATTAACAGTGATTTTTGCGGTAAGTCTTCTTCCATGTTGATTCAAGTGTTCTACTGGATATATACTCTCATGTTGACAACATACGGGGCAATGCATCAATTCACACATCGGCGATGAAAAATTCCTCG
>JABGTJ010000010.1 GCA_018691345.1 Methanobacteriota archaeon | reverse complement strand
GGCGGAGCTGCTCGAGAGGCTGCACGACGAGGTGCTATGATTGAGAAATACCTACCTTACGCTGCATCCTACACCGCTGCAATGTCTGCAGCAAACGCAACACCTTCCAAGATTTTCCGCTCACTGGCCATGAACAAAGACATCTACGGTGACGTCGCAGACGACGCTGCCATGGTGTACCGAGACGTTACACTGCTTGGCTATGACCTTATCACGGCCATGAAAATGAGCGTCGACCGAGCCGCATCCGTTTGGCTGACGGAGTTCTTCCAAGGCATGGTTGGTACCTTAACTGCGGGTGGCCAATTGAAATTGTATTTCCTTAACCGTGCAGAGCATTACATGCGTGAAAACAGAACTCGCCTGCAGATGTTTTTGGAATCCATCGCACTCTTAGCAGAATCATACATTGTCGTCGCAGTGGCAATGCCACTGTTCCTGATTGTCATGCTTGTCATCATGTTCTGGGTTTCTGGCAGTGGCGCTCAAATGTCTGAAGGTATGCTCTACGGTATCGTCCTCGGATTTGTACCAATGATCCACATTGCCTACGCAATACTGGTTTGGACAAGCAGTAAGGAACAAGAAATGTGAGAGGAGGTGAGAATTTGGCAAAAAAGAAAAACAAGATTATCGTCAAACTTGACCTTCCCAAGGACGACTCTACGCTCACAAAACTGTATGCAATTCTGTTCGTTTCCATCTTCTTAGGCTTGGTCACTGGTGCTGTTTGGGCAACCAATTCGGGGTTCATACCAACGACCAACGGAGAGCCGATGTTCACGAACTTGTACTGTGGAATTACCGCTGAAGATTCCCAAGGCAATTCAATGGGAGATAAGTTCAACACGAACATCAAGCCAGATTATGCTGCAAATCAATCGTGTTCGATTCTTCAAGATGCGCCCGACCGCGTGGTTTGGGAAGACGAAGAATGGAGAACATTCTCCAAACAAGGGAAGAACTTCGACGTCCCCGGCGTTAATCCTGACCAGACATCAGGCATCGTTGTGCTCCAGCCTCTTTGGCTCAATTGCAGCGTCGATGCAGATACTCCAACCGACTACATCATCGCTATTCGCTCCCAAGACGGTGATATTCTTGAGAGCCACCAAGGCACTACGGATACCGATAATAACCCCGACAACGATGGTTGTGGAATGACTCTTGAACATATTCCTGCTGACAAACGATACGAACTTGTTGCCTTCTCCCAAGAAGAAGGAAAGCGAATATCAGTAATGACGTTTGATGTCACCGTCCACTACTACGATGGCATACCGTCGAACATGAACAACAAATCGTACTGGCTCGGACCGGAGTTGGACCTTGGCTTCAAATCCCTTCGCCCATTTATTTTCCTCAACTTCTTTGGAATGATGTTCTTTTTCCTCTTGTATCCTGCGTCCTACTACTGGGAACGGGTCGAGAACGCAAAGAACGAAGTCGAAGAAAAATTCCCTGATTTCCTTCGAGACTTGGCAGAATACTGGAAGGGGGGTCTTTCAATGACCGTTGCGATTCAAACGCTGGCGACTTCCGAATATGGAGCATTGAATGACGAAGTCAAGAAAATGTCCGACCAACTCAGTTGGGGTATCAAGTTCAGTGATGTCATCAAACAATTTGCTGACCGTGTAGGAACCCCACTTGTCCAACGTGCTATTGCTCTTATCGCTGAAGCAGACCGCGCAGGTGGTAAGATTTCTGATATCCTTGTCACTGCTGCAAACGACTCTCGTGAATTGAAGTTCTTAGAAGGTGAACGAAAGCGTGCTATCGGTTCCTACATTGCGGTTATTTGGACCTCTTACTTCGTTTTCCTTGGTGTTATTGTCACACTTGCTGTGGTCTTTATTCCTGCTATTGCCGGTTCCAACTCCAGCGGTGAAGACGGGGGCGACAGTGGAGGTCAAACGATTGGAAACATGACAATTCGAAACATTGATCCGTTGTTTTTCCTGACGGTTTTCTATTACGGAGTCACCATGCAGGCTGTCGGTAACGGCACAATGGCGGGTTTGATGTCAACCGGCCGATTCTCAACTGGATTCAAGCACTCTGGAATGATGATTCTCGTGTCCATTGTTGTGTTTAACTTCTTAGCGTTCACACCGAACCTCATCGGTATCACCGAAGTACCGGGTCTCAATCCGTCTACAGGTACGTTCGTTCCTTCGCCGCTGTTCTTCGGGTGATTGAGAATGCGACAAAACGAAGAAGCACAAATCCACATCCTTGAGATGTTGACGTTGTTTTGGCTGTTTTTCATGTCGGCTACCTTCTTGATTCGAATTCAAGTGCCGGATGCTCCCTCAGTCGCTCACGATGCAGCGCTGGAAATCGCTGGAGATGACGCCTTTCGATACGGTATTGGACTTGAAGCGGAAATCTCGGGTGAAAATCGCTTGAGTGAATTGCTGGAGAACGGAGAATTGAATGAAGCATGCCAGTTGCTCCAGGATTACATCGTCGCAGGAAAAGAAGCAAACTGTTGGCTAGCACAGAACAGCGGTACTTCTGCTCCGTACGGGAATACGGGGGCGCCCGCCGGGGAAACGGTCACTGTTCACCATTTACTGTCCATCGACGAACATTCATGGACGGTCACTCTTGACGTCTGGAGCCGTGGAGGTGGTGCTTGATGCGTACACTCCATGAACGCTCAATGGAAGACAGAGACGCTGCCCAAATGCTGCTGGCAACTGGTGTGGTCTTACTGATGTCGCTGCTGTCGATGGCCATCTTTGGCGTCAAAGTGGCTGGACTTACCATGCCGCATGACACGGCTTCCGACGGGGTGCTGGTCACTTCCATGGAAGTGGCCGATGCAGTTCCGGAACTTACCGAAGCTCGAACACAGTTATGGATTGACGGTGGACTTGAACCGCTTGCGGCAGGTGAAACGGCATTTGAAAGCGTCCACAACGACATGCTCTACCATGGCGAGTTACGAGGCATTGAAATCAAAATCATCGACATGCAAGTCAATGAAACTTCAGCGAACACGCTTCACTTTGAAGCGGAACTTGGCATATCAGACGGTTCAGTAATGATGACCGTAGCGTTGGCGTTTGACATCACGCACGCTTAACGACGCTGCGTGTGTTCGTTCCAAGCAAGGTCCATCAAGTGCTTGATGCGCTCAGTATCTTTACTGACACGGGATAAATCAACAACTGGCCATGATGCAATTTTGGCTCGCTCGATTAAACCGTCTTGAATGGCTCGAATACGAGGGAACGCTGCCAAGTAACGGTCTGCACGACGAAACGAATGGGCTTCTCGTGAACGAATCATCGAACGATGACGGTCTTCTTCACCTACGGCCATAACAAGGCCAATTGCAATTCCACCGGCCTCGCGCCAACTACGCAGCAAGCGTTCACTTGGATTGATATGCACACCTTCGATAATCAAGTCGATACCTTCACGACGAGCACAATCAATCGTAGCGATTATTCCAGTTTCCACAGCTTGACATGTTTCCATCCAGTCAAGGACTGGTTCACCAGAATCACCACGGGAAAACGATGAACGATGGAGTGCTGACTGGCTACGCTCCTCATCACATGAACGCATAATTTCTCGGACAGCGTCGGTTGAAAGAAGTCGTGCGAAGTTGTTCTGTGCAGCGAGTTGAACCGACGCAGAGGACTTTCCAGTCCCGGTTGCACCGGCGATCACCAACAATCTTGGCGCTCGGTCCGCAATGGTTCGAGCAGCGGCATCAGCCAAACGTACATTTCGAGCCATAATCAAAGCCCAATGAATCTGCTTCAAGAATCTTTTCGCACTTTACCGCTGCTTGCGCATCCTTTGTACATGCCTTGCCAAAGCGAATGCCTTTGAGGGGACAGCACTTGGAGCAGTTCATGAGCGCAGAACAAATGTCGATTGCTGGAAAATGGTGTGATGCTGAGGACGGGGCTACCGCCGATATCCTCAACCCCGCAACGGGTCAAGTCATGGCAAATACACCGAAAGCAACCCTCAACGATGTCAACCGATGTGTTGACGCATCTCGTGCTGCATTCGAAGACCCTTCGTGGAAAGCCATGGACCCTGCTCAACGTGGACGAATCCTCAACAAAATGGCTCAAGCAACCTACGCTAAAGCCAAGGAACTGGCAGCCATTGAATCCAACAACAACGGTAAGACGTTCCGTGAAGCACTGTCTGAAATCCGCTACGGTGCTTGGACCTTAGAGTACTTTGCAGGCTTGTCGGATAAGATCGAAGGAAGTACCATTCCAGTCCCTGGCAACCGACTCAACTACACCTTGCGACAACCGCTTGGAGTAACCGTTCACATCGTCCCGTGGAACTTCCCTCTCCAACTCGCCATCCGTTCGATTGCACCTGCACTTGCTGCGGGATGTACCGTGATTGCCAAACCTGCATCTTGGACTCCATTGTCACTCTTGGCATGGGCCAGAGCAATGGAAGAGGCAGAAGTCGGACTTCCAACTGGCGTTCTCCAAGTGATCACCGGCTCCGGCGGACTGATTGGAGACGCTTTGGCTGGGCACAAGGGTGTTGACGGAATTGTCCTTACCGGTGGTGTACCAACCGGTCAAACCGTCATGGCCAAGGCCAGTGAAAACCTCACCCCAGTGACCCTTGAACTCGGTGGCAAAGGAGCAAACCTCGTGTTTGCAGACGCCAATCTACGATACGCTGCAAAAGCCATCTGCTTTGGCATATTCATGAACGCTGGGCAAATGTGCTGGGCTGGTTCAAGGCTCATTGTTCACGAAGATGTGCATGACGAGTTGGTCGAAGCGGTCGTCGCTGAGGTCGCCAAGTGGAAAGTCGGTCCCGGTATGTCTGAAGGCGTTCGAATCGGCAGCCTCGTTCATGAAAACCATCGTACAGAAGTCATGGAGAAATTGCAAGCAGGACTCGCCATGGGTGGAGAAGTCGTATGCGGTGGGAACATCGTTGAAGGTGAAGGTGCTTTCATGGAAGCAACCGTTGTCACCGGAGTTGACCGTTCCAATCTCTTGTTCAATGAGGAATTGTTTGGCCCAGTTCTCTCGGTGACTGCATTCAGTGATGATGCTGAAGCACTCGCTCTTGCCAACGACTCTCCGTTTGGTCTACTCAACGGTATATGGACGCAGAACTTGAGCCGTGCTCACTCAATGGCTCGTGATTTGGAAAGCGGTATGGTCTCGATTAACGAATATCCAATTACGTTCCCACAAACAGCATTCACAGGTTGGAAACAATCCGGCATCGGTATTGAACAAAGCAAAGATGCTCTCCGATTCTATACCAAGGTGAAGAACGTCAACGTCAAACTCTGAGGGATCACAATGGCAGTTACATCAACCGATTTAGAAAACGGCATCCGCCTCATACAGTTCTCAGCGGAATCGACAACTCAGTCGTTTTCTCGCGAGTTCTTGCCTCAGGTCACTCAAGCCATCGATGCAGCACTTACACATCCCAATGTTCGAGCATTGGTCCTGACCGGTGAGGGGAAATTCTTCTCCGCAGGCGCTGATATCCACTCTTTTTCACAATCAATCAAAGACAAAGAAGCACCTCAGTTGATTCGTGAACTTACCGGAATTCTCCACCCTTTGCTGATACGAATGCGACAATCGCCAACCATCACCATCGCTGCCCTCAACGGAGCAAGTGCAGGTGGTGGCCTCGGACTCGCTCTTGCGTGTGACGCTCGAATCGCCTCACCTCAAGCAATAATGGCTGCATCCTACGCTGGCATGGGGCTCTCACCGGATGGTGGCACGACATGGCTTCTTCCTCGACTCGTAGGCGAACAGGTCTCTCGACGATTCTTCTTAGAAAATGAGGTTTGGAATGCTGAACAATGCGTATCCGTTGGTGCAGCGGATGCTCTTGTCGAGGCTGACAAACTTGTTGAAGCAGCCTGTTCCATGGCTGCTCGGTGGAGTCAATGGGGAGAACACACCAAAGAAGCAACAAAGCATTTGCTTCATGTTCAATCTTCACAGGATTTTGAATCCCACCTCAATCATGAACGTACCTTAATTGAAGCGGCAGGGACAACTGAAGCGTTCAAAGAAGGCGTCACTGCGTTCCTTGAGAAGCGTAAGCCAGTGTTCCACAAGGAGTGAAATTCGTGCATGAAACGTTAGAACAAAAAACGTTTCGAGAAAAATTGCATGAAATAATTTTTGAAGCCGATACCAAATACGGCACCTACTTTGATGCTGCATTGCTGGTTTCCATTGTTGGTTCCATTATCGCCGTTTCGTTGGAAAGTGTTGACAGTATCAATTCACAGTACCATACAGAATTGGTATTTGCTGAGTGGTTTTTCACCATCTTGTTCACCGTTGAATACTTCACGCGCCTCTACATAACACGGAATTCGATGGAGTATGCAACCTCATTCTTCGGTGTCGTAGACCTGTTGGCAATTCTTCCGACCTATCTGAGTTTTTTCATCCCAGGTGCTCAAAGTCTACTCATCATCCGTGCATTGCGCCTGCTTCGAGTGTTTCGAGTGTTCAAACTTACCAGATACGTCGGAGAAGCATCGATACTTGGCACCGCAATTCTCGAGTCGCGGTCAAGAATTATTGTCTTCTTAACCACGATTACGATTCTCAGTTTCATTACTGGAGCTGGCATGTACCTGTTTGAAGGGCCTGAAAACGGATTCACCTCCATCCCCCAAAGCGTCTATTGGGCTATTGTTACCTTGACAAGTACCGGCTACGGAGATACCGTACCCTTGACTCCAATTGGCAAAGTACTGGCCATTTTCATTATGATCATGGGGTACAGCCTCATTATTGTTCCAACAGGAATAATCTCAACTGAACTCATCAAAGCAGGAGATTTCAGCACTCGTGCTTGCATGCAGTGTTCCAAAGAAGGGCATGACTTGAACGCAAAGCATTGCAAACACTGCGGTTATGAGTTGAATCATTCAGGTAAATCAGTCTCGACAGCCTCGCCGGATGACCAATCGTAGATTCCTTTGCCGGATTTCTTTCCAAGTCGCCCGGAAGCAACGAGTTTCTCAAGCAAGGGGTGAGGTGCATAGGCGTCATCACCAAACGATGATTGCAAGTTCTTCAAAATGTCTCGGCGGACATCCAGTCCGACCAAGTCTGTTAGAGCCAGAGGGCCCATTGGGTGTTTGTAGCCCAACACCATTGCAGTATCAATATCCTTGGCACTGGCTACACCGTCTGCCAGCATACGGATGGCTTCGTTTCCAAGAACGACTCCAAGCCGACTGGTCGCAAACCCTGGAATGTCTTTGACAAGAATCGTTGTCTTGCCCATTGCGGCACCTGCAGTTTGTGCTGCTGCAATGGTTTGCTCACTGGTCGAATCATGTCGGACAAGTTCCAGCAACTTCATGATTGGAACGGGATTAAAGAAATGCATTCCAATGACGCTTTCTGGACGAGATGTAGCAGCGGCAATATCGGCAATGGAGAGCGATGAAGTGTTGGTACCAAGTATGGCATGTGGCGGAGCGAGTTTGTCTAATTCTGAAAAAATCGAATGCTTCAAATCAGGTATTTCAGGTACTGCTTCGATCACCATGTCAGCCTGAGCTACTGCCTCAGCCATGTCGGAGACGGCGTGGAGGTTCGCACTCCACGACTCCTTTTGCTCAAGAGTCGTCTTACCACGAGCGATACCCTTGTCCCAAAAAGCATCGATTCGAGCCATACCCCGCTCTAATCCTTCTGGAAAGGCGTCAAACAGATTCGTTTTCCAACCACTT
>JABGTJ010000011.1 GCA_018691345.1 Methanobacteriota archaeon | reverse complement strand
TACACGTAAGACAAACGCACAACTTGTTGATGTAATCAACCAGTTGAAAGCCCAGTCTCGCGACACCGGAGCCGCTGTTTGGCGAGATGTGGCCATGCGCCTCTCTAAGAGTCGCAAAAATTGGGCGCAGCCGAACTTGAGCCGTGTGAGCCGCTACGCCCCCGAGGGTGCAACCATCCTCGTTCCAGGCAAGCTGCTCGGTTCAGGTGAATTGTCTGCCAACCACACCATCGCCGCCTACAGTGTTAGCAACGGTGCACGCGAGAAGATAGAAGCCGCTGGTGGTCGATTTGTGACCTACAGCGAGCTGATGAACGAAAACCCATCCGGCAAGGGGGTAGTTATTCTTGGATGAAACAACATATGTATTCGACGCCAATAAACTCGTCCTCGGACGTCTTGCATCGGCTACAGCAGACATTCTGCTCAAAGCTGCTCGAGAAGGCCGTGATGACAAAGTTATCATCGTCAATGCTGAAAACGCTATTGTTACAGGCCGACCTCGTTCGGTCCTCAATACGTATCATGCCAAGTACAAGTTGAACCACGCTCGTAAGGGTCCGTTCTTCCCACGTATGCCTGACATGATTCTCAAGCGCGCAGTTCGTGGTATGTTACCTTACCAAAAGAAGAGCAGTGGACGCCGAGCCCTACGCAATCTACGCGTCGAAATCGGTTGCCCTGCCCATCTATCTGGCGATTTGCCAGAAGGTCATGAAAACGGCGATGACACCAAATTCCGAAAGGACCTCCCTGAGCGATTCATCACTCTTGGAGATATCAGCGCCGATCTCGGCGCTCCATCCCACCGTTGGACTGGAGGTGAGCAATGATGGCTCGTAAAAAGCAAAAGTCAGTAGAATCCTCTGGTAAGCGTAAGACAGCAGTTGCTCGTGCCTCAGTTAAGGCTGGTAAAGGTCGAGTGCGTGTCAACAGTGCACCTATTGAAATCCTTCAACCATCTCTTGCTCGTCGCAAGTCGATGGAACCTTTGGTCATTGCAGACGCAATGAACCGCTTGAGCAAAGTCGACATCAACATCACCACTCTCGGTGGTGGAATTATGGGTCAGACTGACGCTATCCGCACAGCTATTGCACGTGGACTTGTTCACTACAACGGCGGTGCAGAAGGAATTGATGAAGAACTTCGAGATGAATACCTTCGCTTCGATCGTAGCCTTTTGGTTAACGACCCTCGTCGCAAGGAAGCAAAGCACCAACTTGGACGTGGTGCTCGCCGCAAGAAGCAAAAGTCCTATCGATGAGGTGTCATAAATGATTATTCCAATACGATGTTTTAGTTGTGGCGCTGTCATTGCTCACAAGTGGGAAGAATTTACTGAATTAACCATATCCGGAATCGAGATGGCAGATGCCCTCGACAAGGTTGGTTTGATGCGCTACTGTTGCCGTAGAATGTATGTTGGTCACATCGACCTCATCACTGAAGCGGCTCCTTTCAGCACCTCTATTCAATGAGATACTCCATTCTGGGCCCGTGGGTTAGCTTGGCCTATACTTGGCGGCTGGGGGCCGTCAGACCCCAGTTCAAATCTGGGCGGGCCCACTTTTGCTTTACCATATGCTAAATGTTTAAGTTTCACTCACCGCAAACCTTTGGTTTGATATGGGGCTTTGTTGAGTAGCGTCCATGCGAACCGTACGCGCCCTCTGCTTAGCCATTCTTCTTGTGCTTACGCCGCTTTCCCTCATGGCTCCGACAGTCCATGCTTCTGACTCTGTCATTCAAGTGAATACGACTTGGTCAGGCGATGTTATTCTCTCCGGCAACGTTACTGTTGAAAACGGAACTACGCTTACCCTGTCCCCCGGTACAACCGTTGACGGCGGAGACGGGTATTGGATTCGTGTCGATGGCACACTTCTAGCCTCATTCTCGACGTTTTTTTCTTCTCAAACTCCTTTGACTGCAGGTTCCCATGGGGCAGGCCTCTGGACGGGGCTTTACATCGCCGACAAAGGACACGCAGTTTTGAACACGGTCTCGATTGAGAATGCGAAGACTGCGGTGAAGGTTGACGGGCATTTAACCGCTGAAAAGTTGACTTTAACGGACGCTTACATCGGTATCAACAACCAAGCCTCATCGGATATCGACACGCTTACTGCAGAACATGTGGATTACGAAGTCGTACGAAACTCCGGCCACCTTAATCTCTCAGGCGGAACGTTCACTGATGTTGCTGGTGGAGTTTGGTCGACAGGAACGACCACAGTTGATACCATTGCCATGACGCAAGTGGGAACCGGCTTGCGTTCCAGCAGCGGCTCCCTGTCAGCCACTGGAATGGGATTCTTCGAGACGACTGTAGCGATTGCAAGCCAAGAAGGGGCCTCGACAACTGTAAGCAGCATCACTGGCGAAGGCATCGCACTGTTCATCGATGCTGCAAACAGCGACGATCTCACCGTCTCAAATGCGGTCATCTCCGGTCACAGATTACTTCTTTCGAACGGCGCAACATCATTCACCGTCGGTGATGTTGATTTTGTGGGTAATGTCTCAGAACCATCGGCAGTCGTTGACCTGCGTTGCTTGGGCGATTGCACCATGAACGATGTGAACATCTCCAATGTGAATAATGGTCTCTCTCTTTCAGGTCACGGCAATCACACCTTGACGGGCCTCGAACTCGTCGCATTCGATCGAGGAATCGAGGGTACTGGCTTAGGTCTCCTCTCTCTTGATTGGACGAATGTGACAGCGGGAACCACTGGAATTGAACTCAGAGACCCAGACAGTGTTTTTGGCACCGTGTTCGTTGAGATGACATCCACTGCCTCTACGGCTTTCGACATTCTCGGTGGCTCGCATACTTGGGGAGATATTTCAGCTTCCAAGGTTTACTCATCCCAAGACACGAGTTCTCTGGGGCTTGCAGCATGGTACACTGACATTGCCGCCACTTCCCTCACATTTCTCCACTACGGGAACGGAATTCAAGCCAATCACGCTACGCTATCAAGCGACAGTTTCTCAATTAAAGACGGCAATGGCGTTGGCATCGAAATGGAACAAAGTTCGCTTGTCAGCGATTCGCTCACCACTCGTGTCTATCCTGATGCCGTCGTTTTGGAATCGGCATCGATGCTCCATCTCTCCAATTGGCTTGCAATGACTCATACCACGCCCCTTTCAATCAGCAGCGAGTCTTCGGCAACCGTAAGGGATTTTCAACCTCAAAATACACACACTGCATCATCCGATGCATTGGGTGATGGAACGTTCATCTACGGTGGTTCGACAACGGCTACAATTTCAGTTTCTACAACACTCTACCTTGAAGAAACACCGGTCACCTTCACTGATTTAGCTGGAAATCCAGTTCAGGCCACCATTCAGGTCCACGGCTTTGAGATTGTTAGCGACATGAACGGTGCAGCAACGCTTCCGTTGGCAAGCAGCGGTTCTTCCGCTGATGTCACGCTAGCGGGTGCGGGCGTTCGCGTCACTCTGTATGGTTCACAAATGGGCCAATCGGTTCAAGTCCCAGTTATTCCACAAGGCGATTGGACCATCGATACTGGCGATTATGTTTTCCTTGGCGCAAGACCAGACGGTTCACCCCACCAATTAACCGGCGATCTCACCGTATTGACGGGCGGCGCACTTGAACTTGCAGACACCACGCTCGAACTCCCAGCAGACGGCGTGGTTAGCATCGAAGGCTCAGGTAGCCTAACGGGCTCGGGTGCAACCATTATTGCCAATTCTCTTGCCCTCGGCATCGATTCTGTACTTACCCAGTCACAGAGTGATTCAGGATTGACCATCGATGCGAACGTCACTTGGGTTTGCCAAACCACTCGCAATTCTGTAAACGTCGACATTCTTGGAACGCTTCTCATTCAACCGGGCTGTGATGTTGAGATTTTGGACGGACAGGTGCTTGGTACCGTGACCGTTCTCACGGGCTCTAAACTCACACTCCAATCCTCTCTTGAAATTACGGTTTTGGATAAGGGACAAGCCGTTTCGGGGGCTACAGTGTCCGTAGATGGAGCCCTTGCAACGACGGATTCCGCTGGACAAGTTTCTACCACTTCGGTTGCACGCATTGTTGACGATTCGTCAGACACCCTTGCTGGCGTTAAGAGTATCAATTTACAAATCGGCTCATTCTATGATTTCGTCACTTGGGATACCATTTCAGCCTTCAAGCACACCTTCATGGCGTCGACCATAACACCCGGGACGCTATCGAGTTGGCTTGTCCTGGAAGCGCAATGGAGTCCATATTTCCTCGACGGTAATTTGGATGTTGAGGCATCCGGAACGCTGACCATCGATGACGGAGTCTCATTGAGAATCGCAGACGGCGGTCAAATCAGCGTGGACGGGCGTATCGATGCAGGTGCAGCGACTCTCTCTTCGACCGGTCTTGGCTCACGTTGGGGAGGGTTTGTGATTGGCGGCTCCAGTGCAATGATTGATTTGTCCAGCACAACACTTGTAGAAGCATCACCTGCTTTGTACGTTGAGAGCAAGGGTACATTCATTGGCGACGGAATTACCATGGCGCGTTCCTCCGGTTCTGATTCCTTAATTCTCATCGATCCAAACAGTGACGGTGATGTTGTTTTGAAGAATTCGAATCTTTACGATGCAGGCGACGGATGTATCAAAGCGTTCCCTTCATCGACTTCGTTGACGCTCGAAAACGTCGATTTACATTCGTGCAATGGTGTAGGGGTTTGGGCACGGCAAGTTGATGTCCAATTGGACGGCATCAACATTGGTGAAAACGTCTCGACAGGCTTTGATTTCACTGCTGTAACTGGGCTTTTAAATGATGTAAACGCTACCGCATTCAACGGCCTGGGCAACATTCTCGCTCTTGATTCAATCGAGGAGGAGTTCATCGTTTCTACATTTGTTGGAACAGCCGGCTCCAGCGCTGGAATTACGGCAATGAATTGCCGAAACCTTCAGATGAGTTCCATTGAAATCACCGGCTCACCGGCAATCGATATTGACGAGTCAGCCGGTACAATCGATGGTGTTGTTTTGAATGGCCTTGGCTCAGGAACAGCATTCATTAGCCACCATGGCCGAACATCCGACTCTTTGCTCGTGATTGATTTAGTAGCCCTATCGTATTCGGTAGGAATCGATGTCCATGCCGATGGAGGCGACGCTTCTGTAGCGCCATTGATTGTTCGAAACCCCGACATCTTCGCTGCAACAGTCGTTTCAGCAGAAAACTACCCGGTTCGAATCGAAGGGGGCACAACCTACGGTATCATGTCTGCTTCAGGCGCAATGGTCATCGATTTGATTGATACGACCACAGAAAACCCATCGATGTACGATGGGGCGGAACTACGCAGCTGGAAGACGTTCACTTTGAGTGCATCATTGAATGGAGCACCTCACGATGTTACCTTTACGTTGCAGACCACCGACCTCACTCCTCCGTATTCAACAACCGTCCAAGGGGTCTCGCAGTTTGTGGAAATGCCGATCTCTTTTGCCGGAAACGGCACAAGTTCGACCCTGTCGAGTTTCACCGTTTCGACGCAAGCAAGCGGCCTTCCTGATACCGTTATCCAAGTCAACATAACATCGTCGATGTCATCGATTGTCGAAGTCATCTTACGAACCAATACTGCACCAACAGTAGAGATTACTGAACCTTATTCAGGTCAGCGAGTTATGGAGTCAGTTCACCTTTTGGCAACCGCCTCATATTCTGATGATTTAGATTCACTCGAACAACTAACGCTCTCGTGGGTCATCTTCGATTCTTCTGGAAATGAAGTCTTACGCGGACCAAACGAGGCACAATATAACATTACAGATTTACAGCATGGCCTTTACGTCCTTGAACTTCAGGTGACCGATACGCTTGGAGCGTCCAGCACTGACGCTGTCGATTTTGAAGTCACTGAATTGGACAGCGATGGTGATTGGACCAACACGTGCACATTCACTTTGTCTACCGGTGTTTGGTTTGATGCAGAGAACGGCTACCCTTGCGGTCCTGACAGTGAAGACACAGATGATGACAACGACGGACATCCTGACGCACGTGACGCTTGGCCCGTCGACCCCTGTGCTTGGCAAGATACAGATGGTGACGGCCTACCAAACAATGTTGTTTGTCCAGACGGCAAGGAAACATATCTTGTTGCCGACATTGACGATGATAACAACGGCATACCCGATGCAAATGAAGGTGAAACATCTACAGATTCTGGAGATTTTTCTACTGGTACTCTTCTACTCATCGTTTTGGTGATCGGTGGCTTGATTGCATTCGCTGGACGCATGAAACGCGGCGGTGGCAGCGCAGGAGATATCTCTTCAGTTGATGAGCGCCATCTTTGAGGTGTTCCGATGGCAGAAGAGAATTTGATTCTGTCAGCCGATACTGTAGCTTTGTTTGCAGTTCTTGTGCTCGCAGCCATTGTGGCGTGGGATGCGTTTTGGTTGACTCGGCAGCGACAAGACATTCCTCAAATGGGTGAACTGAGAAAAGGCGGTTTTGCTTGGAAGAGCGAAGGTCCACAAGAGGTCATACGTCAGTGGGGTAATCTTGCCTCTATGGCTGCAATGATGGCGCTTCCTTGGGCCCTTCTTTCAGCTTCTGACACCAGTATCTGGTATGCGGTGGCATGGGATGTTCTCCTTTCACTTCACCTCATTTCTTTACTGATTCCAAAGCGGTACGCAGTCACTCGGACACATCTTTTTGCTGATGGCCAACGCTACGAATGGAAACGTCTCCGGCTCCAACAACGCCAACCTGCGAGACGCATCATGCTGTTGAGAAAAGGTTGGGGCATCTTCGGACCATTGCCGTTGGGAGGTTCCCAAAATGACCTCTATGTGGCCCGTTCTCGAATAGAACTCGCACTTGATTCTGAGCGGGATTGGGCGGCAGATAATTTGTCCCGTTCCGAAGAAGAATAGCGTTATTCTCAATAGGGGTCTTGCATTAGCCTAAGCATGGAATGGACTCGAAGTGGAGAAGACTTGTTTGTACGCATTGACCCGGACGAGGAAATACACGAATCTTTGCAATCTTTGGCCGACAAGGTAGGATTTGATGCAGCAGCAATAACCAGTGGCATTGGCCGCACTCGTGAGAACATTTACGGCTACATGAACCAAGAAGGCGTGTACCAGCGCCGTTCTTTATCACCCGCTTCAGAACTTGTAAGCTTGTCCGGCAACGTTGCCCGTACACAAGAAGGCAAAGCCTTCACTCACATCCATTGCTGTTGGTCGGATGACGATAACAATGTACATGCAGGCCACATGTTCAACTCCACTGTTCATGTTGTTGCAGAAATCCATCTCCGCATTCTTACGCATGCGATTATGACTCGATGCCCGCTAGCAGATGTTGAGTTGCTTGGGCTCCAATTTTCGTGACGTTCATATCCTGTGGCATAGGTGAGGTATCATGGGCGGTCCAGAGCGCATTCAGCAACTGGCCCAAGCCGTTCGTTATCATCGTGAGTTGTACTACAACCAGTCGTCTCCAGAAGTTACGGATGCTGAATTCGATGCATTATGGGATGAACTAAAACTTCTCGATCCTGAGAATGCGGTCCTCCATCAAGTGGGTCCAGAACCACTTCCAGGTACGGTAAAGGTTGAACACCGTTTTCCAATGCGCTCACTTGACAAGGGAACTACGGATGAAGACATTATTCATTTTATTACGCAATCTACCTTTGGCGGAAAACAGTACCTTGCTCAACCGAAATTGGATGGGTCTGCCCTTTCCTTAGAGTATGTGGCCGGAAACCTCCACCGTGCTGCCACCCGTGGAAGCGGTGAAAGAGGCGAGGATGTCACCTTGAATGCCAAACAAGTGGAAAATATTCCAACCCGGCTTAACCTTCCAGTAGATTGCCATATTCGTGGTGAAGTGGTCATGCCGCTGAAAACATTCGAGGAAAAGTACCGTGATGTTTCGCCAAACCCTCGCAATCTTTGCTCTGGGGCGTTACGTCAGAAGCATGGAGACGGCAAAGCAGATGCCTCGGATTTGGTATTCTGCGCATACGATGTGAAATTCGTCAAAGATTCACCTGAAGTCCAGTTTGACAGTCAATTGCTTGAAATGCTAAAAAATGAAATCGGCATTGAACCAGCTCCTTGGCAGGTTTTCGATGCAGAAAACCCGCAAAAAGAGATGATAAAATACACCAAGCAGTGGAGCGAAAAACGCAGTTCATACGAGTATGAAATCGATGGAATCGTGTTCAAGTTAGATGACTTGCAGCAACGAGAACGACTCGGTTCAACAGCACATCATCCACGTTGGGCACTTGCTTGGAAATTCCCACCAGAAGAAGCAACCTCAGTCTTGCTTGGCGTGGACTGGCAAACGGGCCGAACCGGCGCTGTGACGCCTGTTGCGCGTATCGCTCCTCAAACGGTTGGAGGAGTAACCGTTGAAAACACGACATTGCACAATGTCGGAGAGGTCGAGCGACTCAACCTCAATCTTGGCGATAAAGTACTGATTGTGCGCCGGGGGGACGTGATTCCAAAAATCGAGTCCGGGCTCGGTCCAGCCAGTCAAAGCGATCTCGAGGGTAGATTTCACGCTGACGGGACCTCTTTCGTAGGCGTTCTTCCATCCAATAAGGACATACCAATTCCGTCGCAATGCCCTGCTTGTAACGGAGATTTAGAGGCTGAAGGTGCCTTCCTTCGCTGCATCGATTTGATGTGCGACGCGCGGACCAGTCGAACGATTCTGTATTGGTGCAGATCCCTCGAGATGGACGGCATCGGTGAAAAACTGGTCGAGCAACTCCTCGATGCAGAACTTATCGCTGGAATACCAGACCTTTTCAGGCTCCAACAGGCAGAACTTGAGAGCATCGAGAGAATGGGTGAAAAATCATCCCTCAATGTATTGAATGAATTGAACAAGGTCAAAACACTCTCACTTGCGAAGTTTTTGCATGCATTGGGCCTACCCGGCATTGGTCCTGAATTGGCAACATCCGTCGCTCAGCACGTTGGAGACTTCCATTCACTCATGCAATGGGTAGAAGATGCATCTGCCTCAATTGGAGATGACAATTTTGGCCCACTAACTGATGAAAAAGGGAAGCCGTACTCAGAAAACCAGGCTGTACGTTCACTTTGCACGGTCGACGGTATTGGTGAAAAAGTGGCTTTACAAGTCCGTGACGGCCTTTCAAAACGTAATGAAATGCTCCTCGATCTTTCGAACTTACTCACCATCACTGACCAACCTAAAGCGGCCTCCGGGGGCCCTCTTGACGGGATGACGTTTTGCCTCACAGGCACTCTTCAACGCCCTCGCAAAGAGGTTCAAATGACCATTAAAGCAGCAGGTGGCAAGGTGGTCGGAAGCGTATCTTCACAACTCAGTGTTTTGGTGGCCGGCGAAAAAGCAGGTTCGAAACGAACGAAAGCAGAATCCTTAGGCGTCCAAGTTTGGAATGAGCAACAACTCGAAGCAGCTTTAGCATCACACGGTGAGGCTTCAGCACGAGAACCAACGCTCTGGTCTACGAATGCGGACACTGAATCTACGAAAATCAAGCAACCATCACTCTTTGACTACCGCTGAAACAGCATTTTTAAAATCAATACACCAACTCTTTGATAACCGCTGTACGATTGGTATTGACATGAATCGTAAGTTCCTTGTAGCCGCTATGGTGCTTTTGGTCTTGTTGGGGTCAACGCCCATCACGCAAGGTAATTCCAACGGCATTCACAACCGCAGTACTGGCTGCTCATGCCATTCTCCATCCGGTACAACCGCAGCAACCGTTTCACTGACCGGTCATCCTGCTCAATACACGGCTGGCTCGACCTACACGCTCAGCATTTCAGTGAGCAACGGAGTTTCTGGTAACGGTGGAGGATTCAACTTAGAGGTTGACAAAGGCACGTTGTCTGCGGGTATTGGTTTCGCCGTTAATGTCAATCCAGCACAAGACAGTGCTACGCATTCGATTACGGGAAGCAGTCAACGCTCTTGGAGCGTCGATTGGATTGCACCGTCTTCTGGCTCTGGCGTGACTGCGCTCACGGTCGCTGGGATGACCACCGACTCAAGCGGGAATAACAACGGTGACCGATGGGATACACTTTCGTTTCAGATTCCTGAAGCCGGAGCCGCTCCAAACTCGCCACCAAGCGTTTCAAACCTCATGTTAGGCCCGACCGGGGCAACTACAACCGATACGCTGGTCCTCACGTATTCTTATTCCGATCCTGAAAATGACCCTGAATCCGGTACAGTGATTCAGTGGTTCAAGGACGGAGTTGAGCAGACTTCGCTTTCTGGCTTGACCGTGTCCTCCTCTGAAACTGCGAAAGGGCAAGATTGGAGCGCCAGTGTTCTGCCTTCGGATGGGTCTGATGCAGGTGAACCGGTGGTGAGCAATGTGCTTACCATTGCCAACTCAGCCCCTACAACAACCGCTCCTACGCTTTCACCCACGCAACCAACTGAAGACGATTCTCTTTCGTTTACAAGCACTGCATCCGATGCAGATGCGGACCTCGTGAATTACGATGCACGGTGGTTTTTGGACGGCGTATTGATTCCTGAGTTAAACGATGCAGAAACATTGCCTGCTTACGCCACTCGTGACGGCGATTCCTGGGTTGTTGAAATTCGGGCGAACGACAGTGAAGATGTCTCACAATGGGTTTCTTCACAATCCGTTACAATTGGTAGTGGCCAGGTCAACACACCTCCCGCCGCCAATACCGTGTTGCTGAGTTCAGGTCCCATTTTCACGACGGATGATTTCGCAGTGACGTACGCATATTCTGATGCGGATGGGGATGCTGAAACGAATGTAGAAATTCAATGGTTCCTCAATAACGTTGCTTACGCATTCGCTGAAAACAGCCTTATCATCCCATCGACATTTACTGAAAAGGGCCAGTTATGGTTTGCTAAAGTCCGAGTGAACGATGGCACCGATTGGTCTTCTTGGACCTCGAGCAACCAGTTGATGGTCCAGAACACTCTGCCCGTCACTGAATCGGTTACTCTTTCGCTCAGCGAGGCATACACCACGGATGAGATTTCGGTCCAGTTCACGATGTCGGATATTGATGGTGACACAGAATCAAATTCGGAAATTACATGGTGGCGTGACGGAATTATGAAATCGTCTTTGACTGGACTCACGACGCTCCCTCCTTCATCGACTTTGAAACGGGAAGTTTGGACTGTACACGTCAAGGCCGGCGATGGGAGTGGATTGAGCACCACGGCGCTTACTGCAAATGTGACCGTCCTCAATAGCGCACCCAGCGTATCTGTTGCGGTTTCCGAAAACATCACTTCTCAAGACACTCTTAACCTCGTCATTACTACTGAAGATGCTGATGAAGACGAAGTTCAAACGAACATACAATGGTATCGAAACGGTTTCCTTGATGGCACACTGGTGAACGCTACAAGCGTCCCTGCCACCTATCTTGGGCCCGGGCAAACATGGTCTGTTCAAGTAACGCCTACCGACGAAGACCAACTTTCGGGTGCTACGGCGATGTCTTCAACAACGGTTCTCAATACAGACCCTACTTCGGAAATCACAGTAAAAACAGACCCTATTTGGCTCGGAGAACGCGTTGACCTCAGTGCATCTCTCTCAACCGATATTGACGGGCAAATCGTAACTGCCTTGTGGTCTTGGACGGATACAAACAGCATGACGGGCACCGCTTCGGGAACAGAGATTTCCATCTACCCTACTGCCAATGTTGTAGTAACGCTCGTAGTTGTTGATGATATGGGTGGCGAAGATACTTCCAACGTTCAATTGCTTGTCGTCCAAGGACCAACCGTCTCCGAATTTACCTCAAACTCGAACGGCAGAAACGTCAACTTACAGTGGGCTTGGGACGGACCAGATGCGAACTTCTCAATTCTCCGTAACGGTATTTCGATTGGAGTTACGGATGAACTTTCGTTCACTGACCAGCCACTGTTCGCAGGAGTGACCACCTATTCTGTCCAACCCCTCATCGGTGAAGAGACCTTGATTGCAGGTGCTTCTGCTCCACAAACAGTCCTTGTTGAAACTTCTGCTCAAGCAGCCCCTGGCCCATCATCGACCAGCGGGTTGATTTCAGGAATGATGCTGTTGCTGTTTGGACTCGGTATCGGTTTCTTTACCTTCATGAGGAGGGACTGATTTGAATTTTAATCAGCGCGTTTATACCGTTCTGTTTCTTTCAATCTTACTCATAGGTTCTGCATATGGCGCGGCAGAGCCTGGTGGAAACGGTGATGCGACACGCGATATGCAATGCGGTGGCGCGTGCCACGGAGATGCAGCATTGAACGAAACTTCGTTGGCAACCCTTACACTTTCGTCACCATCTACAGTTTATGCCGGAATTCCAACCACGCTCACACTCACTGCGACCAATTTGTCTTTGAGTTCAACCGGTGTCGTTGGTTTCTTCCTTTTGACCGATACCACCGGTCATTCAGACACCCCCCAGGATGCTGGCTGGGAGATACTCTCAGATTCAAACGGCGGGTCGGCGAATTATGTTGAGCAAACCCTTTCAAGCGGTCAAGCTGAAACGAGTGTGTCTTGGGTCGTTCGTAGTTCAAATGAAGGCTTCACCCCATTCTATGCAGCAATTCACCATGGAGGTTCATCCAAACCTTTCTTCGCAGTCACTTCTACTGGGTATGATGTTGAAGCGAAAGAGATTCCGGAAAACCTCCCCAGACTCGCTGCTGATTTCATACCTCAATCAACACGTATTCTCGATGTCCCAACAGTATTGACGCTTCAAACTGAATTCACCGAATCCGTCCAGGTGCAATGGAAGGTCGAGGGTGGTGCTGTTATGAGTGCACAGGTCAATACTTCTGGCGACAATATGTGGAGTGCAACGCTCCCCGCTGCGCTCCAGCCTGCAACTCTTCAATGGCGAGCAGTCCTACAAGGCGAGGGGCCGGATCAGACTACGCCTTGGTTCACTTTAACCGCCGAAGAAGCGGGGTGGGAGATTGAGGAATTCGCCGTATATCTTCAGGCCTTTTCGCTTCTGTTTTTGATTGCCGGAGCCGTACTGGCCCTTCAGTCCCGGTTGACACCTCGAGAGGTATCGAGCAAGTACGACCAAACCGATTTGTTGCCGCTAAGTTTGGACGCTGACCCAGCAATTGAATCTGTAACGGAGGGGCTCTCCGAAGAATCGGAAACAGCCCCACTGCCTGCTGGCGGGCTGCCAAATGGGTGGAATGAAGATCAGTGGAAATGGTACGGTCACGACTATTTGGCTGGCAAGTACGGAGGTGGACAAGAATGATTTCTCCAGAAACTTTCCATGTTGTTTCAACTGAACTGGTTGTAGGTGCATTTTCTGTATCTGGACTAAGTTTCTTGTTTTGTCTTCTCCTTCATCTCGATGTTCTCAAGAAGGAGGACTGGAAACCGTTGTTTGACAACGTCGCTCACTTCACACTCGCTTTTGGCCTTGCAGCAACCCCTTTTGCAGTACTGAGTGGTCTTTCTTCCGCCCCTGGAGATGGCCTTAACAGCCCGATTTTGGTCAATAAGATGTTTCTTTCCATGACCGGTATGGGTTTTGCGATTGGTGTTTTCATTAGCCGTTGGCGCTTAAGCCAGAGAGTTTGGGCGACCAGTAAAACGGCGACTGTACAATGCATAACTGGTTTGGCCGCTTGCGGTTCAATGCTGCTGACAGCGTCTGCAGGTGGGACCTTTTTGCGCGGTGAATCGTTGATTGATGTTCTGAGCTTACCGTACGAAACCGTCCTACTTTTCCCCACGGCAATCAGTGGGATTGGGCTTGCAATTGGCATTGGTTTGCTGGTGTTGGGGTGGCTGCGAATGAATGCAGCATCATCCGTACATTGAATTGCTTGTAGAAACTTCAGTTTTCGTATCAGCACCTTCCATCATGGCTTTGATTTGGCTTTCTAAGAATTCAGCCTCTTCGAGCAATGGTTGATGCGGCAAGTCAATGGTCGGTAGGACCTTGTTGAGTGTTTCAATTAGGGTAGCAGCAGCACGAGCATCAGGCCAACGTGGGTCGGCTTCAACCATAATCGACATCAAATCGAGTCCACGGCGACGTGCTTCACTGAGAATCGCAGCGTTGATGCCTTTGATGACCCCTTGATTGAGCAGTGTAATGTCCATTGACTTCAGCATGTCTCGAACCTTTTGATTCGCACCAATTCCGACGACGTCGATGCCTTCAGTGTCTTCGTATTCGATGGTCGGTTCAGCACCGTTGAGGTTGCCTTTCATACCTTCTTTTGCGAATGCATCAATGACCACGGCATGGACAATTTTGTTTTCTCGCGACCATTCAAACATGGCCCATACGATGTCGTTGACGAGGGGTTCAGGGATGACCAGTTCACTCATCAAGAGAATCACTTGGTCGCATCCTTCGATTGTGCATTGCGGTTTTCCAGCGTATGCACGGATGACAGGCAAAGGTTCGCCTTCCTGAATGAGTGTGATGACCGGCAGTAGAGGGTCGACAACAGCACCGACGAACTCGAGGTCAAGGTGATCGATGAGAAAGTGAGCGACGACGCTCGATACCATCCC
>JABGTJ010000012.1 GCA_018691345.1 Methanobacteriota archaeon | reverse complement strand
TGTCGGTCATGTTTCGATCAGTTGCTAATTTGTGTGCGGACTCTTCGGAAACTCCAAGCTCCATGAGTCGCTTCTTTGTTGCGCTTTTTACTACCATCCTCATACCCCGCTCATGCCCAACTACCCGAGCCTGTAAACCCAGCAGGCGGGCCTGACGGGGTTCGAACCCGCGACCATCGGATTAAAAGTCCGACGCTCTACCTGACTGAGCTACAGGCCCAAAATAGCGACTTGGGCTTTTTGCCCGACTTACCAACTGTTCTTATAGGTTACGCAAACCATCTTTCGTCGAATGTTGCCCCATCGCAGTACCAACAGTGCGTGAGAAAACCTATCAAAAATGAAGTTTACTGCCTGTGTTGCACGATTTGACAACTTCGGATAGACATAAATGCTGTCTGATTCTGGATGAAATTGAGGCAAATGGGAAACGAGGAAATCTTCGGCCCAAGGGATGCCGAACACGAAATTGGACGCTTTGAACGGACGGCCAAAGAGGTCGTTTGGATGACACCACAGAGCCGAGAAATTGAGCTTCTCATCCCACCAACTGTTTACCCTCCTCGCGAAGACACGGACCTCATGGCTCAAACCATCGCCAAACTACCAAAGCCGGGCGCCAAACGCTTGCTGGAAATTGGGTGTGGCTCAGGAGCAATTTCGATTTTTGCAGCGCAACTTGGATTCACTGTGACCGCATGCGACATCAATCCCTTCGCAGTTGCTGCTAGCCGGCATGCTGCCGTATCCAACGGCGTCACAATCAACGTTCGAGAAGGAGGTCCAGGACCGAACATAGACGGTACTGTCGAACAGTGGGCTGGACGAAAACAGCATGACATCATCGTTTGGAACCTCCCCTATCTCGCTCATGATAACCAATCTCCACTGCTTGGGCCTTTGGAAGAGGCCGCACTTCTAGACACGGATCGCAGAGGTCTTGTTTCGCGCCTCCTCAAGCACCTCAAGTCAAGTAAAATCCTCAGTGAAAACGGATTGGTATTTCTACTCATTTCAAACAACGAAAAGGGCAAAAGCGCCCGTACAGAGTGTTTGGCCAATGGGTTTGCAATTCGAACAGTCGCCTCGAAAAGATTCGATGATGGAGAATGCTTGGAAGTGCTTGGCATTTGGAGACCCTATCATGCAAAAAACATCACATTCGTTGAGAGCATCGCATCAACCAACACTGCCTTGATGGAATCTGACGATGCTGTTGGGACATTACTCTATGCTGGCATTCAATCATCCGGCCACGGTAGGCGTGGACGCCCTTGGTCGCATGAAGAACAAGCGTTTGCAGGCTCCTGGGTCATCGATGAGATTCGAGGTATTCCGAATCCAAATCAGTTGCAATTGAGAGCTGGTTTAGCTCTACATCAGGCGATTATCGCAATGAATATTTCAACCGAACTTGTTGCCCTTAAGTGGCCAAACGATGTTTTACTTCGAATTGGTGAAGAAACACGCAAAGTTGGAGGCGTATTGGTCGAGAGCCGTAGCCAAGGTAAAACCACCCGTATCGTACTCGGCATTGGATGCAATATTTCAAGTAAAAACCACCATAAAAAGGAGTATTCATTGGCCGCATTGGATGAACTATCACAGCGTGCATCGACGGAAGTATTCTTGCCGATAATCCACGCATCGGTGGCCTCCTGGCTCGAAGACAAAGAGGGAATTGAAGCGCTAAGAAATGACAACGTCATATCCGCTTTTGAAACAAGCCTTCGAGCCAGCACCCCATCCCTTGGAGAGCCAATCTATAGAAATATAATGATGCAGTTTCACTCCGTCAAGCCCGACGGAAACATACAACTTGTCGACCAAAATCAGCGCTTCCACCAAATCGAGGATGGCGAGGACGTTCGATGGACAAAGTATCGACGGAATTAGTTGATATCTTCGAGGACTGCATCAACCGACTCACCCATTTTTTCATCCTTTCTCTTGTACAATCCAAAAACGAGACAAATCGCTCCGAATGGATAGACGATGAAATCAATCAAAAGTTGACGGTCAAGATCGACGAAGACTTCACCTTCACCTTTCGTAAAATCAACAGTATAGGTGTAGTATCCGCTTTCTGAGGCCTCAAAGCTTGCCGAGTCCGAGTTGCCCGGTGCAAGGACCATCGATTCGGTGAAAACGGTCTCTTGGTCATCGAACATTATTTCGATGACGACTGTGGATTCGTTGGTTGCGTCAATTGTAAATTCCAACGAATCACCCTTCAACAATGAGGCTCCGTTCGAGTACGGTTCGCTTTCTTCAGAAACCGTTTCAGAAGATGCTAGACCGTGGATGAATAATCCACCAATCAAGAAGGTCACGCCGAGAAGAATGAACAAATCACTCATCTTCATTGCAGGTGCAGCACCCCCTCCAGCCATGGCCAAGCGTGGGAGCGTAAACAAATGAATGTGGTGGTGTCACCGTTTTCTCGATGGCTTCGGCATACCCATGCGTTCACGCACCAGCCTGATTTTTCCACTGCTCGTGCAACTGCAAAGCAAGTTCAAGTCCAACGACTCTTCATCTCCGATGCATGTCCGCAGTCGATTAAACGAGGGATGAGGGACTTGTAAAACAGCATAACCTTGGGATTGAGAAACGCCAAGTGTTTTTGAGATCTGTTCAACTTCGGGCGATGAAGCCGGATAAAAATCCATTAAGCGAATGTTTGACTCGATACCAATCGAAGCCCAAAGTGACTCCATGTGAACTTGTAACGATGAACGATCCTCAAACTGAGCCGAGCATACAACCCCCACCCATCGCCGTTTGCCGCGCAATGCTTTGGACAAGCGCTTAGCCATAATTGACTGGAGACGCACCACCTTCAATACCTTTGATGTTGAAAACGTGCATAGTATGAAAATAGAGAAACTGGAGGATACACCATGGAGGGGGAGCCAAGTGCTGTGCATAACACCAACCCTTCAGAAGACATTTTGAGGGAACTCGCATCGAACGAGACATCACTGCTCGCACTCGTCAAAACTCTGCTTTCACCGAAGACGTTACCTCATTTACTCATGATTGTGGTTCTTTCCACTGTTCTCTACTTCATAGCCAACTCCAACAGTGGAGAAGACATCGCGGCGCTGGGGTTCATCTCCCTCGCCTTAGGATACGCCCTAACTGCAATATTCTCGACAAATGAGAGGGTCCGTTCTTGGATCACCATTACCAATGAACCGGAGGTATCTCAATTCAATCTCGTTCAACGACTGAAATCCAGCATCAAAATCTGCGCCTTCCCACTTGCGGCGTCTGTAGGCATTGGCCTTCTCATCATGGTTCTGTTCAGTAAAGACTCAGCGACTGACCTTCCAGCCATATTCCCTATCAGTCTCGCCTCATTGTTCGTGCTATGGGCGGTCGCTCAAGGGCGGTCGTTTAGTTCATGGGCATCTTCGCTTTCAGCAAAAAATCTACCGGATAAGCAAGCCACGACTGGAAACTTAGCCATTATGAATGCAATTCAATTTACCATTATATTGACGTTGTCTCTGGCAGGAATCATTGGTTTTGAGTTTCTCTATGAGAAACAATGGGACTTGACCAATGCGATTGTTTCCAACATCTTGTTTTTGGTTATTGCATCAACAGCATTTGGATTAACTGCATTTTGGACAAGAGACGCTCGGCGCACGGCCATGCATGACAAGGCATTGAAGAAGTTCACACGACGATGGACACTTTTTGCACACATCTTTGCCACATGGCACCTCCTCACCGTATGGCGTCAACTGGTGATGTCTCAACAAACCATCGAGATTTTTGTCGAAGAAGTTCTGTTAATGATGTTCACCGTATTCATGGCGATTTGGACCCTTACCTCGCAATCCATTGGCCCGAAATTCAAACTTCTCTCGACTGAAAACGCCCTACCTTGGGGCCTAGCTTTCGGATATGCGTACGCAGGCAGTGTTGCTATGTTGGCAACGGCGCTGGACGACATCACCTACGTCATGGTAATCGGGCACATCATTGCGTTCATCACCATTACGTGGATGCAAAGAAGTATTCTCGTCAAGGTGCTGTCAAAACACGATATTGACGTCACAGTACAACGGCGTATTGAAGCGCATGCAGCAAAAATCGAATCCTCCAAACAGTCCAATGAAGAACCGCCTACACGAACAGACGAGAACGAGGATGTATGGCAAGAGGACGAAGATGTGCAATGGAGCGGCGAAGTTGGCAATTCCATCGGCGAGGACGTCGAATGGACTGAAGTCATCGAAATGGACGACTAAGACTCGCCGCGAATACCTGACAACAGTGTAACCACTCGTATTGTATCCTCTAAATCTTCGCTGACTCGAGCCCCGAGGATAACTTGTGCATTCGGATCCAACGCTTCAGTGAACATATTAGCAACTTCATCCACTTGCCCTATGGTCATACCAATACCACCCTCAACTTGTATCAAACATCCTTGGGCACCTCCAACATCCAGTTCAGCAAGGGGTGCCATGAGAGCAGAATGCAGAATCCCCTCTGGGTCGTCTGGTCGGCCGGTGCCAACCAAAAGCGTCGCTTCACCTTCCTTTTCCACAATCGCTCTCAAGTCCATGAGGTCAAGATTAATGAGGCCCATACGCATTAAAGTTCGAACCAAACCTTCGACTAAGTCTTCAACCCATTCGGCGCCCATTTGCCATGCTTTACCTCGCTCACGCGCTTGGCGTGCCAGCCGTTCTAAAGAGAGTCGAACCGTCACATGGGCAATATTTTCCAGTCTTTGGAGACCTTCTTGAGCGATTTCTGCACGGGTTTCTTGAACATCAAAAGGAAGAGCGGCAACGGCGACAACAATCGCTCCAGATTGGCGTGCTTGTCGGGCAAATTCATGCGCCGCCCCAGTTCCGGTTCCGCCACCAAGTCCAGTCAACAGAAGAACAAGTTCAACCGGCTCAAGTACGGTTCGAGCGAGAGATGAGTACCCCCGCATCCTTTGCTCAGCAAGCGGTGGAAGTGCAGCACAACCAACCGAGTCAAGTGCGTGACCAAGGCGTAGCAGGTGGGCAGAACCGCTGTCTGTAAAACTTGCATCATCAGCGTCGACCAAACAAAGATCGGCGTTCCCTTCGCAGCGCAAATGGGCACCTTTCGCCCATGAACAACCTAAGCCGCCCACGCCAGCGATGAGGATCTGGGAGGCTTCCATGAACAAGCATTCAGCCGAACCTCAATGAACTTTGGCCGAGTTTGCCGTGCTCAGACGTAACGGAGATAACGTCGTCGTGCGTCTCTTGCCCATGCGTTGTCTGGTTCAAGTGAAAGGACACGATCGTAGTATTCGATGGCAGTCTCAAACTCTGAGAGATGACGCCCGTAAAGATGACCGAGATTGGACAGAACTGGTATGCACTCACCGTCTGCCTCAAGCATTGAGAGCAAAAGCCGCTCCGCAGCACCAAGGTCATTACGAAGCATCATTTCTTCGGCTTGGTCAAGTTGTTCAAGTTGCTCAGGACTGAGTTCGTAAGTATTATCGAAATGTGCAGCCATGTGACTCCCATCTTACCCAACCATAGTCGATAGATGAACTCTCGCATGAAAAGTGCTCAAAACAACGAAATTTCGCAGGAAGTGTTGAAGCCAGGAACGAACGGTTTAAGAACACCCGATTCCGCGCAGATTCGACCTACTGCGTTGATGTGTTGATGCTTTTTACTGGGAATGTTTAAGGGGCACTTGCGGGTGGGTCCAATCATATGGGTGAGGCTATGCTAAGGAACTCGTTTTCCACACGCACAGGAGTAGTGCTCATGCTAGCGATTTTACTCCTGGTCCCAGGCTTTGCGACATCGCTTCACAGCGGCGTTGGAGGCTCCCAAGACAACGCCGGAGAAACCATCGATGACGTTGCAAAAGAGGGTTGCCTTTGCCACAACGAAGCCGCAGATAACTCCGTCCAAATTATCCTCGACGATGTACCGTACGGCTGGATTGCTGGCGAAACATACACCATGACGCTCCAAATTATCGGCGGCCCACCTGCAACCGGCGTCTACACCGCTGGATTCGCAATTCGCACGACCGACGGCGTACTTGGCGGTGAAGGCGTTCAAAACTGGGACGATGATGTCACGACATTGACGCACACTCAAGCGACTGCTGACGAAGCTGAGCGCTTGTGGGTCATCACATGGCAGGCACCGGCCGCAGACTCTGGCGTGGTCAACTTCTGGATCACTGGAAACGCAGTGAACGGAGACCAACTCAACAACGCTGGCGGACAGGAAGACAAGTGGAATCAACTGCTCTTCACCCTCCAAGAAGGAAGCGATTCAACAACGGCACTGGGCACTCGTACTCTTTTCGCCGGTGACGGAAACGTCAGCCCACCTGAACCATCACACCACGGCGTAGACCTCGAACACATGGGCGCCGAACTTCGTGCGCACTGGCTCGGTCTACTCGGGTTTGGCGCAGTTATTCTCGTGATTATATTCGCTGGATTAATGCTGCGATACAGTTTCTCGACATCCTACAGCGGACGAACCAATCAACTCCGGTTGCGATACAAACTCATGCGAAGAGGTGACCAATGATGGACGATACAATCACGACCCTACTACGCAAGGTTGCCAGCGGAAAAGTCAGTGTTGAAGATGCACGGAATGCATTGGAAGACGCCTCTTTGACAGAAGACCAAATGCAGTCAGCGATTGACCACGGCGTATTCAACCTCGCCGAGTCAGGCACAATCGTCAGTGCATCTCTTGCACCCTCTGGCGCATCCAATCTGATTATGATGTTCTTCGTATGGGGAATCTTCTGGTCCTGTTACTGGGTCTTTTCCATGATTTACGGCCTGGCCAAAGGATGGGACCAACAACAGTTGTCGTACCACGTTGCCATGATGCTGGTCACACTTTGCTTGTTGGGCATGGCCTACCTCAAGTTCGTCTTGCCAGACACAATCATCGTCAAACACGGAATGAACAAGTTCGTTCCCGAACACCAGAAAGACTGGAAGGAATACAAGTGGTGATCTCAAATGGCACGTGAATACGACCTCAAACCAGCGCCTTTCGCAGGCGAGACAGGTTCGGCAATGACATCTTCGTCGATTAATCGACGTCAATTTCTTCGCTACGGATTCAACACCGCCACTGGCGTCCTAGCCGCTTCACTTGGTGTCCTCGGATTTGCATCCATTCTCTTGCCCCCTGGCGGCAGTAACGAAGGTGAACTCGGCGTGAAGTTTTGGGCAAAAGGCCGTGAAGACGAAGCGTGGTACGGTGCCAAACACGAACAACTGATGATGCGGCAAGATTTCGTTGATGAAGCTGCGAAGTCCAACACTGGAACATCCGGTGCTGCTGGAATTTGGAACGGTGTACCTGTTGTGGTCACCTACGTAACCCACAGCGAATTCGCTACGACCCCACTTTCAAACGGTAAGGCTCGATTCCAATTTACTGAAGGTGTTGACGAAACCGGGAAAACCATCGGTCACTTTGAAGACTTGAGCGATGCTGACCCGCGTCTGCTTCCTTCCGACAACTTGGTCATGATTTTCGGCCGGTGCACTCACCTTTGCTGCATCCCTGGTTGGCAACTTGTCTCGAACTCGTTCACTGAGGATTCATGGACGCCTGGTGGAGGAGATGACGGCGGTACCAAACTGTTCTGCATTTGCCACTCATCAAGGTTCGACCCTACGGTGTTGGAAATGAACACCAACCGAAACCGTTCAAACGGTTCTACATTCAAGTATGCAGGCATCCGAAAAGCAGGAGGTCCCGCTCCTGTCGGACTCCCCATAATCCCCATTGTACTCAATGGCGATGCAATCGAGGGCATCGTAGACTATCTCGACTGGTACACATACTGTGACTGAGGTGAAAAAGAATGACAACAATGTTTTGGGTTCTCTGGTTTTTCATCGCCTTTGTCGTGGTGCTTGTTGCGTTGACGCTTCGTCAAGAAAGCAGTGACACACCACGCCGTGAGATTCTACGTGCGGTAGAATCAACTGGAAAGATGGGTTTTGCTGAACGTCTGTTCCTTTGGGTCTTTTCTTGGCTCGACACTCGTTTCAGACTTCAAGATTACTGGAACATGTCGAAAGGTGCATACTACAACATGCACCGACAGATGCCCCTTTCCCACGCCGAAAAATACAAGCTTCGCATTATTTGGTACTGGTACCCACTTTACTGCTTGGGAGGAATTTCGTTCCTTTCGTTCATCATCTTGGTCGTCACTGGAACCGTGCTCGGCATCTACTACGTCCCTGGTGGAGAAGGCGACCCGTCTCCGGCATACGCAAGCATGCAATTCATCATGACTGAACTTCCGTTCGGCTACATCATCCGTGCAGTTCACCACTGGTGCACTCACTTCATGGTCGCCAGCGTGTTCCTGCACATGTGCCGTGTCTACTTCACCGGCGCATACCGAAACCCTCGTGAACTCAACTGGTTGATCGGTGTTGCACTCATGGCTTTGACCATCGTGTTTGGCTACTCCGGGTACCTCTTACCTTGGGATACGCTTGCCTACGGTGCAGCCGTTATTGGAATCAACTTGGCAAACTCGAGCCCACTGGTTGGAAAGTATATTGCAACCCTGCTTTTCAGTGGTTCTTCTTTGACCGCTCGAACCGTCACTCGAATGTACTTCATTCACGTGTTCATTCTGCCAGTGATCGTTACAACTCTAATCATTATTCACTTATTCATTGTCTGGGTACAAGGCATTGCAGAACCACATTGATACTCGGAGGATAAACCATGGGACTAATCGAAAATTTCGGACGTGTTGCTTCTTCATACATGGAGGAGAAAGAACAATTGCAAGAGGTAGCTGGAAAGCGAAACCGTACTCGTACGGGTCACGGTTTTTGGCCGCATGAAGTGTTGCGTGACACAATTCTCCTGTCGTTTATGGCAGCAGTATTGCTGTTTTACGCTTGGCTCATTCCTCCGCCGCTTCACGGTGCTGCTGACCCATATGCACAAGCAGGATTCGTTTTCCCCGATTGGTATGTTCTGTTCTCATACGGTTACCTACGTTGGGGAGAATACCTACCTCAATTTACCGTACCTACTGGTTTCATTGGCGAAATCGTTGGCCAACCTGTGTTCCCATGGAACGCTGCATGGTGGGGCGCTGCTCTCACCGGAATTCCAGTAAGTATCCTTGCACTACCACCTTTCCTTGGCGGTCGTGAAAAGCGACCAGTGGAGGACCCGTGGTTTGCAACAGCAGGTGCAGTCTACTTGGCACACATTTGGTTCATCTCCGTCTTCTCGATTAACATCTTCTTGGAACTGTACGAAAAGAACCGCTCTGATTACTGTAAACTTGACAGCCACGGCGATCTTTTGTGCGGTGTACGGGAACCATGGGTGGCTGAAGCCTTCAACACGATTCCCTGGGTGATGACAGGAGTATTAGCATGGATATGTTTCTATTTCCTCGCCCGTGGAATGATGGTAAAAGCCTGGGGTGCAGGATTCAAGCCAAGTCACGCAAAGCAGATTCTCATTGGGACTCTACTGGTCTCGACGGCTGGAACCGTCGCAACATGGGACACCTATGACGACGGATTTTGGGACCAAGGTGGTTTGCTAACCATCAAGGGTCTCACCCACGACTACTACCCCGAACTCGAAGCAATGCGTACGCAACCAACAGATGTTCACGTTCACGCAACCAACGAGTTCACGGATGAACGAGGATGGAGCGAAACCGAAACGGTTCCTACAACCGCTTGGTTGGATTGGATGATTTACCAACCTGCCCGTTACATCATTATTGATTTCAACGATGCGAACGGCCATCAAGACGCTTCGAACGGCATCAACGCTGCTGCAGGCAGTACCACGTTTAACGGCGGAGATGGATGGACCGATGCTGGAACATTTACGGTCACTGAAGATACCTCATTGTTCCCTGATGGCCACCATGAATCCATCGAGACCCTTACGACCGATCTCGCCTGTGAGTACCGTTCCTCAGAGCGGAAAATCAACGACATCGCCACAGTATCGATGATAGCAACAACGTTAACCGTAACCGACAACAAAGGCAAGGTCGTTTCGACGTTTGACAACTGTGCTGGAGCAACCGTGGAACTACCGGTTGGAACCTATTCCTACGAGTACACAGTTGCAGTAAGCGGTGCTCTTGCTCTAAACAACAGTATTCAAACAGAGACTGCCTTCAGTATCGCAACGTTCCAACCGCTCCTTGTTTGGGGTGAGAGTGCGCCGGCAGCACTTGCAGGAACAACTGTGAACCTCTCCAGTTCGACGGATATGGCAGCAGGTGGGACAAACTTTGCAGCTATTGAAAACCCGACCTACCATACAAATCCAAAAGCACTTGATGCTAAACTCACCTATGCCATGTTCATTCCATGTCTTACATTTGGTGCCATTGTCTTCGTCGTCTTGCGCTCGATGGGCCGTGGATATGAGTTTGAGATGAACAAGTGCTACGGCTGTGACCTTTGTGACGATGCGTGCCCAGTTCGCTTGTTCAACGGTGGAGACAAGCTCAACATCATCTACAACTCATGGAACAATGAAGACGACGGTGTTCCGATGTATTCGTGTTTGACATGTACCGCATGTACCAACGCTTGCCCACAACTGGTCAACTACGATTCATACGTCGATATTCGCCGTTCACTCATTGTCGGTGGACCACAGGCAGAAATTGCACACACTGTTCTCCAAGCAGTTCTCGCTGCAGAAGCAGAAGAGGCGGCAGACGAAGACTTTGTCACCGTACAAGATTACCCATTGACATCAAACATCGGCTACTACCCTGGCTGTGTGGATTACCTTGACCAGGAGATGGTTTTCTCTCACGTCAATGAAGGAGAAATGAACCTTGGAGACGCTACGACATCTGCATTCACGCTCTTTGATGAGATGGAAATGGATGTATCCTACCTTGGTCGTGACTTCCTCAAATGCTGTGGACACGATCAAAAGTGGCAAGGCCTCGATGAAGTCTTTGATAAACTCAAGGCATACAATCAAAAGAAGATTGAACAATCTGGTATCGATACTTTGGTCTCCTCATGTGCTGAATGTTTCCGTACCTTCGCTCGAGATTACGAACTTGAAGGCGTCAAGGTCATGCACACGACTGAGTTCCTCATTGAAAACGGGTTTGATATGAATCTCAAGGCCGAGGAAGAAACAACGGTCACCTACCACGACCCATGCCGACTTGGACGACAAATGGGAATCTATGAAGAACCTCGTGAGCTCATTGCTGGTGTTGAAGGCGTTGAAATCGTCGAGATGGAACACCACGGTGAAGACGCAATGTGCTGTGGCGTATCCAGTATGATGTCATGCAACGAGAATGCCCGTTCACTGCGTGTCACCCGCATGGAAGAAATTCGAGCAACTGGAGCAGATACAATGCTCACCTCTTGCCCGAAGTGTGTATCTCACTTTGAATGTCTCAAGTTTGAAGGCGACGAGCGATACGAAGACATCGAAATTCTCGATGTTGTGTCCTTCCTTGCTCGTCAAGTCGAAGCAAAGAAAGCAAAGGCGGCTACTGAAGTAATTTCAGTTACTGAAGTTGAAGCCTGAGCCTCTAAACCGGAAGAACATATATTTACGCAGTAGCGCACACATCGTGCATGGACTACACCGGAATGACCGTTGTTCAACTGAAAACGCTTTGCAGAGAGCGAGGGCTCCGAGTTTCGGGAAATAAAGATGAAGTCATCATCCGATTGATGGAGAACGACGAAGCATCAAACCCCTTCCAGACACGTGCTGCTCCAGCACCACAGCCTATGCCGATGCCAATGTATCAAACCCAACCGATGGGTGGGTATGCACAGCCCCAATACATCCAAGTGAGCCAAAAAGAGGAGATGTCCAAGACCATTGGCGGATTTGTCATCCTCTACGCCTTCTTCAGGTTGTTTTGGGCCATGGTGTTCTCTCTTGGCATTGGCGGCAGTGAAACCTCATGGTTACTTTCAATTCCAGCCTTCCTACTTGGAATCGGTTTCCTCATTGGTGGAGGAATACTTTACTCAGGATACCGCAACGGTGTTTACTTTACATTGGCCGTTTTGGTTGTATCCGGAATGATGAGCGTTCTTTTCCATGGCGATGATCCCAACCCAGTATCAGTAGCGTGGGGAGACCAGATGATTCTTACTTCGATTATGTGTTCCTTTATCTGCATGGCTCTTGTGGCTCTTCCAATTTTCATGTCACAGCTTAAGCCAGGATGGCCTGCCAATATCGAGCGCCTCATGGGCTTAGATTCTGTTGAGAGCAGCGATAAAACCAAGGTTCAATGTTCAAATTGCAGCGCGTCGCTTCAAATCCCTGCAGGGTACTCTGGAAAAATCCAATGCCCTACGTGCAAGAGGGAAATGATCGTCTAATCAGTCATCTGAAGGCGGCGACTGACCATCGTCCATTCCCGTAATTTCATAGTTTGATGGAAACAAAGCGATCAAAACACCAAAAATCAGTGAAGCAAGGCCCCAACCAAACATCTGTCGTACGAAGAGCATTTCCAGCGCTATAACGACAAGCAACATTCCGCCGATGTTCGAGGTCCAAACCAATGTCTTGAACGTCGACAGGGATACTCCAGGCGTCCCTTCCTTGCGGTATGGACCAAACTCTCCACCAAAACGTTGCGCTGTATCTTGTTTATCATTTTTGGACATTCAAACACCTCATCTGTCTATCATTGTAATCGCATCTGTTGGACATGCCAACACACATAACCGGCACCCAGTACAATCGTCTCGCAAAATTTTAGCTTTTTGATTCGATTCGACTTTGATCAGTGGACTTGCCATTGCAACTTTGTACATCTCAATCGCATCATCGTCGCAGACGATGGTGCATTGGTCGCATCCAATACAAAGACGCTCTTCGACAAAGGCAACAGTGGTTTCTCCACCTTTAATCGAAGCACGCTGTTCGCCTCGAAGACGATTAAGAGAAGTTCGAATACGAACCGCCTCTTGTTCACGGCGCTTGCGCAACTCGTCGGAGGAGGTCATACAGTAACCTCCAATCGGTCCTTCCCTTCAAACTTGACGACGGCTAAGTTAACCAAGAGGTCACCTAGACAATAGAAGGACCCGACCAAGAGAGGAGGATTCCATGCCGTGAGACCGGTCCATGGGACGTCACTTGCCCAAGTCCAATTACCAAGCGAAGTGCCAACAATTTCCATCGCTAAAGCAGCCCAAACCATTGCGGCATACAACCGAGGTTGTGGACCCCATCGAATGAACACCAGAACCAGTGCGAGGAGGAGAACTGCAGAAGTATCGTCTCCGGTCCATGCACCATAGGCGACAAGGGGAATCAAGGGGATAAGAATTGGAAGTGCCAAATTCTCTTTCAGTTTTTCAGCACCCATTCTTCCAAGATCGAACAAAAAGTAATGTCCAGCTGGAACAAAGAGCGGCATCATATCTCTTTGGTATTCGTAAATAAGCCATACTTCGCTAAAGAAAAGCTCCATCGGCGTAGCAAAAGCAACCACGGTCAGCATTTCGATTCTCTGTTTACGGTTTCCTGAACGGTAGTACCAAGCAAACAAACCCCAGCACCAAATATTCACTGGCCATTCTGCGAATTCATCAGGCAAAAGACCATTGCATGACGTCGCCGAAAACCAAAGCCCTAAGGCAATGGTTCCTATGTACACCCATGCCCTGTTCATGTTTGCCGATGCGGTTCTCCTCTTAGCAAGAGCGGGTTCACTCAGCGCTACCGTACGAGAGCAATTCTTGGCCCATAGCCAGCATGGAAAGTTCTGCAACCAGAGCATGCCAACCATGGGCATGCTCACCGTAGCGACGACCGGATTGAGCAAACGATTCGAACGTAGCGCTCGGAGAATTCAAATTTTCGATGTCGGACCGCTTCGCATTTATTCTATAGAACCAGGAACTTGCCTGCCCATCTACCAAGTAAACAACGGGTTCCACCGGCGCACCATCATCGGTCTTCAATGAAGTAGGAATCCCTTCCTGAATCAAAAAATTATCAACATTTACTCCACCTTTGGAATACATGAGTTTCTTCATCTTACGATTGGAAAGTTCAAGCAGTTCAGCACCGCTGTGAACCGCCATAATTCCGAGGCCGTATGTACCTCGGTCGTTCTTGATGAAAGCGACCGGTTTACGTTCGATTCCGAGCGATTGATATTTGGTTCGAATTGAATCAAGGAATACATCGACTTCAATGGCTAAATCTTTTCTACATGCTTCTTTTTCGAGACATTTATCATTTGAGACAAACCAATCCGCCATCAGGTACCACGGGTCGATTCCGAGAAGTTGCGAGATTTCGTCAACATAGACTTTGAGCACTTCGTAGTGCTGAGATTTTCGCCGCCGATGCCAACCCATTGAAGGGGGAGGAGATACGACTTGGTTGCCAAATCCTTCGATCAGACCCTCCGTGAGATCGTTGTTTAGCAAAACCAGATCTGGTTTCGAGCCGTTAATCAGCAATATGTCTTCTCCGTCAATAGTTTCTGAAACAACTGGATCCAATTTGAGTGGTCCGGAAAGACCAACAAGATGCCCTAGATTTTCGAAATCCAATGAACCAACGGTGCATTTGAAGCCGCCAAGCAACAAAAGTTCCTTTAGAGCAGCAATGTTTTCCACATACCCCTTATTTCTCGTGTGCGACTCAGGATAGAGATGAACCCATTTGCAGTCGTTGTATTCTCTGGCGATGTGGTTGTGTAAAAGTAGTGCCAATGCGGGTTTATCTTCTTCCGAGACGTTGTTGAAACCTGCCGGAAAATGGTTTGCATCGACCACTCCAATTTTCCATCCAGCATCACGAATGTCGACGCTACCGTAAATCGGGATAGGCACAGCTTTACGTTTCTCTTCCATCCAATTTGTAATCACTTCACGCTTACTTTCAAGAAGTTCAGTTAAGTTGTGAACAAATGTCATCCAATCACCTCATTAAGCAAATCATAGGTTGAGCCCGTAGGTTTACGATGGCCGTCTCCAAGTATATGCATTGCTTCAAACAGTCCTAATCCAAGTGCTATTTCATGTTGAGTGTTCAACGCCCCTGCCAAAAGAGGATACCGAGCAATGATGGCATCCGTTTGTGGTTTGAAATCATTCAGTAAGGTATCGATTAATCCCGGGGATGTCGCTCTTCCAGCAGGCAGTTTCGGGCGGTGCACAATGTTCCGAGGCAAGGAGGTGAGGCCTGCTGCAGAACGCAGAGCCGCTTTTTCATCTCCGTTTACGGGAAGACGCCAATCCATAGGCAATCGATGACTGGCTTTACGATGTGACGACGAAAGGAAAGGCACACGCACTTCAAGAGAATGAGCCATTGAATGTCGATCCACTAAGCGAAGCTGGAAATTGGAGAGTTGGCCGTGGTCAAGTTCGAATTGAAGGAACTCATCAAGTGAACCGGTGTGGCTTGACCCAGTATGGTCTGAAGTGTACCAGTTCTCCCCAATTGGAAGGGCTTTGTTTTCGATTTGACGTGCGAGTGGGTGTGACATTGAGGCCAAACGTGCATCGATTAAATCGCTGTGCTGTTTCAAATCTCGGTAGCGAGGATAACCCGCATGCAACTCATCCGCACCCTGTCCGCACAGACCAACTTTCACTTGTTCCGACATCTTTTGGAACAGTGGTTGGAAAAACAAGACGGTCACATCGAGGTCCTCTCCATGCCAAGCCAAATCTGGCAACTTTGTCTCGAAAGAGCCAGGTTCCAAAATATGCTGATGGTGTTCTAAATCAAAAGATGAAGCGACCTCTTCTGCCGCAATCCAATCTGGATTGTCCTCACTTTCAGCAACCGTCCAACACGCTGGAACAGGCTGTTGTGCCCGTTCTGCTGCCTCATGGGCTACGGCGGCAACCAGAGATGAATCAAGTCCGCCGGAAAGAACAATTCCAACTGGAACATCTGCCATCAAGCGTTCAGAAACACCCTCAACAAAACTTTCCAAGAGCGATTCAGCATTGGTATCTGGATTCCATGATGCTGAAGGTTCGACGTATTGTCGTTCAATCACAGCTGAATCTTGGAGATAAGGCCGACCCTCGTTATCGAGACACCAGACTTCGACTGTACCTGGTCGAACTTGAACTACATCCTTGAACAACGTGGTTCCATCCAATGGATATTCCCATGCAATCCGGGCCACTAAGGCAAGTTCATCTATGGCAGGAACGTAAGATTCATGCGCACGTAATGCTTTGGTTTCACTTGCAAAAAGTAGGGAACCATCGACTTGAGTACGGACAAGGGGTTTGATTCCCATCGGGTCTCGAGCAAGTATGAGTTGCTTTGCTCCTGCATCCCAAAGAGCGATGGCATACATACCATTCAACCGATTCAACCAATTTGCATGCTGGCCAGCGCTGAGAACGCCGTTCGATTTGCTTCTAGCAGAATGAAGGAGCGAAAGAATGGATTCAGAATCGCCTTGAGTGGTCCAAAGGTATTGAGAATGTTGTGAACGTAAGGATTGATGATTGTAGATCTCGCCGTTCACCACAAGAACTTCACCTGCTGGGCCGAACAGAGGTTGAGCACTCCCAATCAGGTCGACAATGGCAAGGCGAGTGTGCCCTAAAGCGACTGAATCGTCGCTCCATACATCGCTGCCATCTGGTCCTCGATGAGAAAGAAGTGAATTCATACGGTGAACCACTGAAGTATCCGGTTGACCGAACATTCCTCCAATGCCACACATGAGCGAACCTCAGAGGCTTACTTCTTCAATCATTGCCCAATCATAGGCCCCAAAGCGGGTATCGAACCATCGAAATAGCCAGAAAAATGATGGAGAGAGAAAACACGACAAAATAGGTAATTTGTGGAGGCTCTGACCCCTTCGTCTCTTCACTCATACTCATCACTCAACCTTCCCAGTTTGAACCATCATTTGAACATATGGAATCATCATGTACGGACAGAGCCTTACAACAACCCAAGGAAGGGCTCCAACAAGAGAACCATACCGAGTGGAATCAACACCATGGTTGCATTATCGTCAATGTACCTTAGACGAGGCCATTCTGATGCAACACATAGGGGTGCGAAGAGAAAGGCCAACCAAAGTGGAGTTTGGACGAAGTGCCAACAAGCAACCCACACAAGGAAAAGAAAAAATGTTGAGGAAAGGATGACGTTACGAGTCGTCATACCTTTACGGCGCATCTCACCAAGGAAAGGGTCACCGAGAGATAAAGAGAGAATTATTGGCCAAATGTATTCTTCTGTTGGTGCAAGAAGGAAAACTAAACCAATTCCAAATGCACCCCATCCCAACGCTGAAATTTGCCTCGCTTCATATTCCCTTTGACCGTAAATGGTAAGTCCAAATTTGAGACGGGTTGCTTCAGCAGCAAACAATAGAAAAACCACGCAGGAGACAAACTGAGGCAGCGTTAAGCCAAACAAATCCGCAGCTGACTCGCCCCATTGGAAATATATGAATGGTAGAAAAGACATCCCAAGGTGAATCGTTCTGCGAAAAATATGACCACCCAGGCCTCCGACTGAAAGTTCGACTGGGTTTGTTAGTTCGACTTGTTCACTCATCGGCAAACCCACCTATGAGCCTCATGGCTTCATCCAAATGAATTGAACCCTTCGCTAATTGATGGAGTAAATCGTCAAGTTTTGGAGACTCCAAAATTTTCCGTTCATGAAATGCTAGTAACCTCTCTCTCCATCGCGCCCGTACCGAACGGCCAGATGAAGGAAGTTGGAGAAGAACAGTTGCTGCTTCATCGATTCCAGTACCGTGAAGGGCTGAAGTGAGGGCGACAGGAGGTGTGGAGCCAATACCTAATTCAAACGATTCTCGAATTTCATCTGCATGTAATGCAGCCCCTGGAAGGTCGGATTTGTTGACAAGGACTGCATCGGCAAGTTCGAGCAAGCCCGCTTTTTCCGCCTGAATACCATCACCGCGTGCTGGTCCTTCAACCACGACAATTCGGTCAGCTAAAGCAGCACAACGAACTTCGGATTGGCCGGCACCTACCGTTTCAATGACCACTTTCTCCCATCCAAGTGAAAGCAAGACTTTCGTCATATCCTCGACGATAACCGGCACGCTGCCTGATGCCTTGCGCGTCGCTACAGAACGGAAGTAGATTTGTTGGTTCAATTCCTTATCGTCAACGACGGTCATTCGAACACGGTCACCCAACAGCGCACCACCAGTGCGAGGAGAAGAAGGGTCAACTGCCAAAACAGCAACCCGTAAACCTTGCTTGGCCCAAGAAGTGAGTAGCCCATCCAACAAGCAAGACTTCCCTACGCCCGGTGCACCGGTGATTGCTAATGTTTGCCAGTCGTCGTCTGGCAAAGGTGGCACAGGACCAAGAACGTCAAGAGCTTCATCTAATCGAAGCGATCTGTTTTCGATTGCGCTGAGAATCCGAGCTAAAGAACGCCGGTCTCCAGACTTTGCATCGATGAGATATTCCGCAGTCATATGAACACCTCATGCCGATGAGGTCCAATACCAGTCGCTTCCTTCTCCAACACCGGAGTTCTCTACTTGAACTGCCTCTTCAATGAACTGGAGAATCTCGGTTGTAGGCGTGCCTGGACCGAATATTGCTCGGATCCCACAGGCGAATAAGGCGTCTCTGTCGTCAACTGGAATAATTCCGCCTCCGAAGACAATCACATCATTCAAACCTTCATGCTTGAGTAAATCACACACCTTTGGGAAAAGGTGCTGATGGGCGCCGGAGAGAGAGGATAAGCCTAGAAATCGCGCATCTTCGTCACGAACGGTGTCTACGATTTGTTGGGCACTGCGTCGTAGACCGGTGTAGATGACTTCGTTTCCTGCGTCCCTTAACGCTCTTGCCACAACTTTAGCGCCTCGGTCGTGACCGTCTAAACCGGGCTTGGCTACTACGATTCGCCATGGTTCGCTCATGGTTGTTGCAGGTACTGCCTCCCTATCAACACACCCCTGTATGGACGCATGAGAGGGCCAGACAACGAACTTTTGGTTGGAGTGAAAATACCCTCGATTCTCAATTCATCCATAGGCAACGCATAAGGGCGGGTTTTGCGTAGACCGCTCGGGGAAGCCTATGGCATCGACTGAAGAACGACTTCAAGACCTACGCAATCGCAAATCTCGAAGTGAGATTGGCGGAGGCCAAGAACGAATTGATAGGCAGCACCAAAAGGGGAAAATGACTGCACGGGAGCGCATTGAAGTTCTTCTTGATGAGGGCACATTCCAAGAAATTGACGCACTGGTAGAACACCGCTGTAGAGATTTCGGCATGGACAATGACATCATTCCTGGCGATGGAGTGGTCACGGGCCACGGTTCTATTAACGGACGTCAAGTGTTCACATTCGCTCAAGACTTCACCGCATATGGCGGTTCACTCGGCGAAATGCACGGGCTCAAAATCTGTAAAGTTCTCGACATGGCACTCAAAACGGGTCGGCCAGTGATTGGTTTAAACGATTCAGGTGGCGCCCGAATCCAAGAAGGAGTCGCATCGCTGGGAAGTTATGCCGAGATTTTCTTTCGAAATGTTCGAGCATCCGGCGTAGTTCCGCAAATTTCGGTCATCATGGGTCCTTGTGCAGGTGGCGCAGTCTATTCGCCCGCCATCACTGATTTCATCATCATGGTCGAAGAATCCTCATACATGTTCATCACCGGACCAGAAGTGATCAAAACGGTCACCAATGAAGAAGTGAGTTTCGAAGACCTCGGCGGTGCATCAACGCACGGTACAAAATCAGGCGTATCCCACTTTACAGTCGCAGATGATGAAGCAGCAATTCAGATGGCACGAGACCTGTGCGACCTCCTACCGCAGAACAATCTCGAACGCCCACCTACAAAGAAGACCAACGACCCCATCGACCGTTCATGCGATGCACTCGACTCCATCATGCCCGATCAAGCGACAAAAGCATACGATGTGGTTGATGTCATCACAGAAATTCTTGATGACGGCGGTTTCCTCGAAGTTCAATCCGATTGGGCGCAAAACATCGTTATTGGATTTGGCCACCTTGGTGGACACACGGTCGGCGTAGTTGCGAACCAACCGAAAGTTTTGGCAGGATGCCTCGACATCGATGCAAGCGACAAAGCGGCGCGTTTTGTGCGTTTCTGTGATGCGTTTAATATTCCAATCATCACGTTGGAAGACGTACCTGGATTCCTACCTGGCACCAACCAAGAATGGGGTGGGATTATTCGACACGGAGCGAAACTCCTCTATGCCTTTGCAGAAGCAACCGTACCAAAACTCACCGTCATTCTTCGCAAAGCCTACGGTGGAGCGTACGATGTCATGTCTTCAAAACATATTCGAGGCGATTACAACGTCGCATGGCCAACTGGGGAACTCGCAGTAATGGGTGCGGATGGTGCTGTTGAAATTATTCATCGCAAGCGTATCTCAAGTTCTCGAAATGCAGAACAAGAGCGCCAACGCTTGACCGAAGATTTCAATGAGAAATTTGCAAACCCATACACCGCAGCTGCGCTTGGATATCTGGACGATGTCATCGAACCAAATCAAACGAGAAACAAACTTTGCAGAGCGCTTGAAATGTTGATCGATAAAGAGGAACTTCGACCTGCTCGCAAGCACGGCAACATCCCATTGTGAGGCATGGTCATGACCAAAACGAACGATGATACTTTGCGAATGGCAGCCATTGCAGCTGTCATGTCCATACTTACTCAGTCAGGCGATGACCCCGGACAAGTTGCTCGTAATCCTGGGCTGGCTTGGTCTCAAGACCATCGCCGAATGAGCATGGGTCAATCCTCACTCATGCACCAAAGAGCGAGCCGCTCACCATGGAAGTGAAACGATGTCAGAAACGAGAAAAGTAATTGTTGACGGCGTCGAATTTGAAGTCGTTGTTGAAGGTGAAGGAAAAATTTGGTCGGCAACGGTTGAAGGAAAAACGTTCCAAATCGAAATCCCAGATGCAGCACCTGTTGCAAAAAAGAAGAGAACCAGCGGGGGAAAGAAGAAGAAATCTGGTACAGTATCAGCAAACATCCCAGGCAAGGTTGTTACTGTTGAAGTCAATGAAGGTGACCAAGTCACCGAAGGACAAGTGATCCTCATCCTTGAGGCGATGAAAATGCAAAATGAAATTCAAGCACCAATCAGCGGTACGGTCACCATCGTTCATTGTGAAGAAGGCCAAGCTATCGAAGCAAATATTCCTCTTGTCGTGATTGAACCTGCACCCGAAGCAGAGTGAAGAATAACTGTAAAAACTGTGTTCTCATTAAGACGAGATACGACCCTTAAAGACCTGTCAGCGCCTGTAGTTACTATGGCCGGCGCTGCAGTGTGTGATTTCCCTGGATGCGGCTTAGAAGGGACAATCGTTTCAAGACTCTCACCAGAAGGTTACTTGGTAGCCACTGGCAAGAAAGCATATTCATTTCGAGAAGCCTACCGCCGCTTCCATTACTGCGATGCCCACCATGACGAATTGATGGGTGGAGTTTGGTCACGTGTTCGGAAACCTGAGGATAAGAAAGAAGGACATGTTGCTCCTACTGCCATTTGAGTTTCAAGACATTTCTTGGTAAACTGAGCCACTCAAGTGAGTGCGCCGACAAAATCATTCAATAGGCTGATAAACCAGTAAACATAGTTTGTTTTATGTCCCCTTACGACGGTAGTGGAAAAACAGTTCGATTTGGCGCCGCGACGATGGCTCTTGTTTTGCTCTTAATGAGCATAAGTACGGTTACTTTCAATGCCTCTGCAATCGGGCCTAATCAAAATGATTTGGGCTCCAACATGGATCTCCCAGACAATTCGACTTCCGTCGTTAGCAGTCAAGCAGTCATCAATCTGAGTGGAACTGCCCCGTCTGCAACGGGTGTATTGTTCGGAGAGTTAGACGTAGGTGATGATGAAGACTGGTTTGCAGTGCAAATCAATGCAAATGAAGGACTAACCGTCGAAATAAACTATAACTCCACCTACACATCTCCAAACGGTACAACTTACTTCAACGATTTTGAATTGTGGATGTACGATTCGTCGATGAATACCATAGACAGTTCATTCGGTAACAACCCTGAAATCGTGTCAACGAACGCTACATCATCTGCCCACGGCGGTATGATTTACATTCAGATTCTAAGATACGATGGTTACGACTCATACGGATTAGAAATGTGGACATTCAGCACCTCGTCGACTGGTGGTAATGGTTCATCTGGAGGGAGCAATGGAAGCGCCATTCCAAGCCCATGTACCGGCACAGCAACTTCACCAGACATCTTAGAACCAAACGACACTCCTGCAACTGCAACCCTAGCCTCAATTTTACCCGTCTATTGTACTGACCTAAGTGTTGAAATAAATTCGGCATCAGTCGCAAATGAGGATTATTTCGAAATACAAATGATAAACGGTGTAACCTATTACTTCAATTTGACATTCACTCACGCCAATGGAGATATTGATGCGATGTTAGAGGATGCTGCAGGAATGTCCCTTTCTTTCAATAATTTCGCTTACATGACTTCTTCATCCGATAATGAAGCAGCAGAATACACCGCAACAACAAATTCAACGAACTATTTCATGGTGTACCATTATTCTTCATTTGGCTCTGGATCCGTTTCAAATATCTATGACATTGAACTCACGACTGATTTACCTGGAGGTGGACAAACCATTGAATCAATTGAAGTGACCCCGACTTCACTTACTGCTTCAACGGTAGAAATGAACGGACTCACATCAGGTACAAACTATTCAGTGACCTCTTCAGCCTATCAGAACTTCCTGAACGGGAGCACCTCGACAAGTCCTTCTTCAACCATGAACTTCACCGCAAACGGTACTGCATACAACACGACCTTGACCCTACAAAGCCCAATGATGGTTGAATCAGAATACTGCACTGATGTTGCTCTTTCAGACGCTACTGGGGTTCTCGCTTTGGACACGGAATGTACAACAATCGAAATCCTGCAATCAACCGTTTTGTCCTCAACTTCAGGCTCCCATTCTGCAACCAACTTGTCCGCCAATACAGATTACACACTCTGGTGGTTCGTGTTGAACGATGTGGATTTCGAGAATAATTATAATTCAACGAATGACATTAACCTCGCACTCAATGCCTCCGCTGTTTACCAAGAATACATCAACTTCACCAGTTCTTCGACAACAGAAAGTTGGCTCATCAACTGGAGCGGTATTACAACCATGGATGAACATATCTTGGTCGGTATACTCTATACAGCCAACTCTGCAATCAACCTAACTACAGCAGATGGATACATTGGCGTTCATGATGATGCATTCATCCCTCAACTCCCCTCGTTGGTCGTTGACAGTTTCTCCTCAAGCAGCACTGCAGCGACAAATAACGTCGATGTGAAAGGTGCAGATCTGGTACCAGGTGATTCCTACAAGTCACTCATACGAATTACCGATGCAGGGGGTGCAAGCATTGCATCAACCTCATTGACGAGCTTTACCGCAACTGCACAAAACATGAGTCTGCCAACCTTCACCTACTCAACGCCGAACATATCAGGGGCATACTGTGCGGAGGCTCTTCTTTATTCCAACACGAACGTACAGCTGATTGGAGACAGTGGATGTTTCAACCTTATATTTGACGACGACAACGATTCGGTAGCAAATGAAGTCGACATTTGCCCGAACTCCGCTGCAGGTGCAATCGTCGATATCGATGGGTGTGCATTATCACAAAAGGATTCAGATAACGACGGTTACAACGATGATGTAGATGCATTCCCGAACGATTCAAGCCAATACTCCGACATGGACGGTGATGGCTACGGAGACAATCCATCTGGCAATTCACCGGATTCATTCCCGAACGATTCATCGCAATGGTCTGACTATGATGCCGATGGATACGGTGACAACCAAAACGGCAACAATTCCGATGCATTCCCATACGACTCGACGCAATGGTCCGATTCTGATGGTGATGGCTATGGTGACAACGCGTCAGGTAATAATGCAGATGAGTATCCTGCCGACAGCACTCAATGGACAGACCAAGACGGAGACGGATACGGGGACAACCCGAACGGAACCAACGGAGATCAATTCCCGACAGATAACACACAATGGGCTGATCAAGATGGAGACGGATATGGAGACAATCCAACTGGAAACTCTCCCGATGAATTCCCTACAGATGGCACACAATGGACTGACCAAGACGGAGATGGATACGGCGATAATCCAACGGGTAACAACGGAGATGCATTCCCTACCGACAGTACGCAGTGGTCTGACATGGACTCAGACGGCTATGGAGACAACCAAGCAGGTAACGACCCTGATGCTTTCCCTATGGACGGAACCCAGTGGTCCGATGAGGATGGAGATGGATACGGAGACAACCAAAACGGTAACGCTGCAGACAAATTCCCATCCGAACCAACTCAATGGTTCGATGCTGATGGTGATGGATACGGAGACAACGCCAACGGCGTTTCACCCGACCAGTGTTTGAACACACCAGCAGGACAAACTGTCGATTTGAACGGTTGCTCAGAACAACAGAAAGACGATGACCTCGATGGTGTTTCCAACAGTGCGGATGCGTGCCCATCCACTCCCCCCGGTGAAACGGTGGATGCAACCGGTTGTTCAGGCTCTCAAGAAGACGCTGATAACGATGGGGTCATGGATATGTTTGATGCTTGCCCGCTCACACCACTTGGCTCAGAGGTCGATGATGCTGGTTGCGCTGATACGCAACGTGACACCGACGGTGACACCATCAACGATCAACTCGATCAATGCCCTTCAACAACACCTGAGATGCCAGTCAATGGCGTCGGTTGTTCAGCGGCACAACGTGATACTGACGCTGATGGTGTCAACGACATGATGGATACCTGTCAAAGCACAGTTATCGGTTCTGAAGTTGATGAAAACGGATGTGCAAACGCACAAAGAGATGATGACAGTGATGCCATTAACAACGACGATGATGCCTGTCCAGATACTGAAATTGGACTTATTACCAACGCTATTGGTTGCGCTGAGAATCAACTCGATGCAGATAACGACATGATTGACAACACCGTTGACCTGTGTGCTGCAACACCTGTTGGACAACAAGTCAATTCCGTTGGTTGTGCTGAATCTCAACTTGACCAAGACAACGACTCGATCAAGAACGACAAGGACCTGTGTCCTGATACCGATGAATCTCACAGCATCAACTTGGATGGATGTTCAGGATACCAACTGGACGATGACAACGATGGTGTTTCCAACATTGACGATACGTGTCCATTAACACCAGAGAGTTCAATCGTGTTTGATGATGGATGCGCTCTTTCACAGATGGATACCGATATGGACAACATCAACGACGCTGAAGACGACTTCCCTCTTGACCCAAACGAAACGACTGATTCTGACGGTGATGGAATATCTGACACCTATGACTACTATCCAAACGACCCAAATAAATCTGAGCGTGAAGCTGAATCCGGAGGCATAGGTCTTACTTATGCCATTTTGGCATTGTTGGTGGTCTGTGGTCTCGGCGCATTACTGGTCGTCCGGAACAATCAAGAATCACCTGAAAATAGTTCACCATTCGCTGCTGAAAACCACAACGATACTGCCTCTGAAGCGTTCGTGAGCAATGAGCAAACAAAGCAATTACCACCAATTGAAACCCAATCTCAAGAATGGGAAGAGAACGGTGTAAATTGGTCGAAGTCTGCTGATGGAAGCCTACATTACTACGACAATGAAACCGGACAATGGATTCTGTATCAAACAGAATAAGTATTCAACGATCTGAGTTGGAGTTATGGTTCGACGTGTTCTGTTAATGCGTCATGCGAAGAGTAATCACGATGCGCCAAGCGACTTTGAAAGACCATTAAGCCTTCAAGGAAGACATGATGCTCAAAGGATATTCTCCCAGATGTATTCACACGACTGGGTGCCGGACAGAATAGTCGTCAGTAATTCAAAGCGTACATTGGAAACTGTTGAAATGCTCTCAAAATACCAAGAGGTTTCAACAGATTGGAGAGATGATTTGTATTTAGCCTCTGCTGAGACAATATCTGATTACATAGAGAGTACTCAGTCATTAGAAACTTTGCTCATCGTAGCCCATAACCCAGGATGTGAACTGGCGCTCTACCAACTCACCGGAAGATTCCAAGAAATGTCACCTGGTTCCTGTGCATTCCTTTCTAAATCGAATGGAAAATGGAATTGTGAACGCTTATTGAGTCCAGATGAAGGAAAATAATCAGTTGCCCTGTGCAAATGAAACCATCTTGTCAATTGGCATGTGGTCAACTGTATCTTTACAGTAGTGAGCCTCAACGACTTTTCCATCTGCACCAATGAGGATATCAACCGGCAAAGTGGAAAGCTTCGACGGCGAGAGCGTCATTGGAACATATCCCTTTACCAAAGTTTCGAGGAAGGTCAGTGGCGCTCGAAGCGGAGCCAACATGACTCGCAAGAGTGATTTACGAACACCGCTGTTGAGGAAATGCTCGTATGTTTCATCTGCTACAAGTGTAAAGGGTACGTTGTGCTTTTTCATTTTCTTGGAAAGATTAGTGATGTTTGCATCAAAGATACCGACCATCACTGTATCTTCTGGAAACTCACCCCAACGCTTGACCAATCGATGGATTCGAAGATTACAAAACGGGCAGGATTCAAATCGGAAGAAAGTCAAAATCACACGTTTCCCTTTGTAAGCTGAGAGATCGAATGTCGAACCGTCGATTGCAGGCAACACGATTGAAGGAGCATCATCTCCAACCACCAATTGAGGCATGATGGAATTTAGCAATTAGCAGTTAATAGACATGTCTCTGCAACATGCTCATGCTTCGGCACAGGTGTCGAAATCAAAGAACGCCTTGGGCAACCATGGCTTCAGCAATTTTCAAGAATCCAGCGACGTTTGCGCCAAAGACATAATCACCTGGACGGCCGTACTTCTCTGCAGTTTCTGCTGCGTTCTTGTGGATGTTGACCATGATGTTGTCGAGTTTTGCGTCGACTTCTTCACGGGTCCATCCCATTCGGAGAGAGTTCTGTGACATTTCAAGACCAGATGTAGCGACGCCACCAGCGTTGCTTGCCTTTCCAGGAGCAAACATAATTCCATTCTTATGGAATACTTCCACAGCTTCCGGAGTACATGGCATGTTTGCACCTTCTGCAACCGCAATAACGTTGTTGTCAACAAGCATTTGTGCTTCTGCACCGTTCACTTCATTCTGTGTTGCGCATGGAAGCGCCACATCGACGTTAACGCCCCATAGCCCGTTGGAAGACGGCTCAGGCGCTGACGGAGTGAAGGTTGCACTACTAAATTCAGCAGCGTATTCTGAAATCCTGCCTCGTCGGTTGTTCTTTAGATCCATAATCCAAGCTAATTTAGCCCGGTCAATTCCCTCTGAGTCATGGATGAATCCGCTGGAGTCCGACATTGTAACTGGCTTTCCACCAAGGTCCAATACTTTCTCACAAGCGAACTGTGCAACGTTGCCGGATCCCGAAATCGATACAGATGCGCCTTCAAACGACTTACCTTTTGCAGCAAGCATTTCACGAGCAAAGTAAACAAGGCCGTAGCCTGTTGCTTCAGGTCGAATCAAAGAACCTCCGTAGGAGAGCCCTTTACCGGTAAGAACGCCAGCTTGGAATTCGTTTCGAAGTTTCTTGTACATTCCAAACATGTAACCAATTTCTCGGCCGCCGACACCGATGTCGCCCGCAGGAACATCGCAGTTGTGGCCAATGTGTCGCCAAAGTTCCATCATGAACGATTGGCAGAAACGCATGACTTCTTCATCCGATTTTCCTTTCGGGTCAAAGTCAGAACCACCTTTGCCGCCACCCATAGGCAGACCTGTCAAGGAGTTCTTGAAAATTTGCTCAAAAGCAAGGAACTTGAGAATCGAGGCATTGACGCTTGGATGAAATCGGAGTCCACCCTTGTATGGGCCAATCGCGCCGTTGAATTGAATTCGGAATCCACGGTTAACATGGACAGAACCTGAGTCGTCGACCCATGGGACTCGGAAATGAATAAGTCTGTCAGGCTCAACAATTCGTTCAACTATGGAGCGGTATTCCGGTTGCGCTTCCAATACGGGTTCAAGCGATTCGAGAACTTCCCAGACCGCTTGGTGGAATTCAGTTTGACTAGGGTCGCGGGCAACCACGGATTCGTAGATTTCTTTTGTTATACTCATATTAGCACCAGTAACTATCTGTTAATCGGCCCAAAGTTAGACCCTTTCTAAGTATTACCGTCGATAGTGTTGGTCAACAGGTCGTTTAGGCGTTCAGAAACGTTTCTCAAAAAGGACAAACCGTCATGTATCTTTGGAGCCGTTCGAGTCGACGTACTCCCTCTGCATCAACTTCTGCCATAGCGTGAATGGCTTCCTCGATCATTGTGTGTTGGTCTTCTTGGATGCCCACAATCGTTCGCAAAGCAGTAAGCATAGCCCATTCATCTTCGGTAATGACCTCATCATCAAGCGCCGCAACCAAGGCACTTTGGTATGTAGTCACGTCACCAGGATGATGACCAGAGTAATCGAACTCGGTTCCGTCAAATGGATTGGTTTCCTCACCACGAACAACCGAGAGACAGACTGCAGTGTCGCTCGGAAGGATTCCGAGAGCTTCAGCAAGAATATGGAGTATTGTGGCTTCATCATCGGTTAGGATGGAATCGTCCATAGCAACGGTCAATGTTCGTAAATAAAGATACAGACCGCGAGAAGGTTCGAGTGCCATACAAACCGCTGAAGTCGCCCATATTAGAATGTTCTACCGGGACGCATACACATTTAGACGTATACGGCTGAACGGCCCAAAAAAACGCCTCCGTGAGGCGGCATCGCCGCAGTAGACTGATAATAGTGTAATCACCTGTAAGTCAGATTGTCATCAAATAAGATATGTTGATATACTGTCATGCCTACCCAATGACACGGAGGAATCAAAATGGCCAACCCAAGCAACCTTGTCTCACTCAGAATTACTGAGGAAGAAATCGCTTTGCTCGAAGCACGCATCGGAATCGACGGTGCACGAAATCGATCCGATGTTATCCGCATGGCCATTCAACAATTCCTCAACGGGCAACCGTTGCTCCCAGGAATGGATTCAATACGCATTCCACTGGGCTTTGGCGACAAAATGTTGCTCGGGCAATTGTATGAGCTTCAAGGAACTACACCTGAAGCCGCAGCCCAAGAAGGGCTTTCACTCTACATCGAACAAGCCATCAAGGCTCGTTCTGAAATGACACAACAACTCGATGAACTCCTTGCGGAAGCAAAGAGCTCAACGACACGACGCGAAGAATACCACGAGTGAGTGGGTGAGAGTGCAGGAGGGGATGGGAATGAATTGGCAAAACGATGATTGCGAGACTCGTGATGCCACCTTCAATGCCGTACGGGATTTGTCCAAGCCGTACGGATTTGCCGCTTTGCGTTTGCGTGCCCGTCTTGCACGCTCTGGACTACCCGGTTCTTTGAACCAAAACCCAACACACCTCCCCTCGGAAGACGGGCGGGGGGACTCAGATTCCACACCGGCTTGCTAAGTTGGTTGGTTCCCACGTGCCCAGGACCCCCACATACCTGGGCACAATGATTCACTGCAGTGCAACCGCTGCATACATTTGTTCCCCAATCCTTTAGAGGTGTCGACGCAGAACTCCCGATATGACAGAGGAGGGGAGTCAAGGTCAAACAGAGGTGTTTGAATATCTTGCACATGAAAAACCCCGACCTGGACAAGTTGAGATGATTCGTGAATCAACAGAAGCACTTCGAAGCCGGGGCTACCACCTGGCTGCAGCCCCAACTGGAATTGGTAAAACAGCTGCAGCGTTATCTGCTGCTCTGGAAATTACTCAAAAATCGACGACCAAAAAACACGTATTTTTCCTAACCTCACGTCAAAGTCAACATCGAATTGTAGTCGACACAGTTCGACGTATCAATCAGCGACGGACCGGAAAGGAGCCCATCACCTTGGTCGACATGATCGGCCAATCCGGAATGTGCGTCCAACCGTTTGCCAAGGAATCCAACCTCGTGTTCTCGATGATGTGCAGTACCGCACGAAAGACCAAATCATGCAGGCCGTGGATTACCAGTGCACCTGGCCTAACCAAGCGCATCCTTGACAGCCCACTTCATGTTGACGAACTTGTTGAATTAACAAAAATTCACCGCGTGGGTGGTGAAATAACTCAAACTTGCCCTTGGAAGGCTGCACGCGAGGCTGCAGGACTTGCGGATGTTTTTGTCGGTGACTACAACCACATTTTCGATGAAGGAGTACGTAAATCCAGTCTTGAAGCAATGGGTGTCGCCCTCAAAGATATCATTGTGGTCGTGGACGAAGCACACAATCTGCCCGACAGAATCCGTATGACGATGGAGCGCAGCATCACTCCGACAATTGCTCGCAATGCGACGATGGAACTTGAAGAATACGTTGGAGCACTTACTGCAACGTATCAACAAACCAACTCGGTACCTGTTGCACTCGAACTGGATGTGGCAACTTGGGCCTTTGAAATCATGAAGATTGCACGGACAAAGACGGCAGACCTGTTTCGGCAATTGCATTCAGACCTGATGCGGGATAATGAGGAAGACCGTGTTGAAGTTGAACGTTTTCTCGAGGTTATCCACCGCTCATGCGACGAGTATGAGGGGCTGACGGGTCAGAAAACATTGGATGGAAATATCGACAAAGAGGATTTGGCTGTCGATAGAGCACATCGATTACCGAGGCTTGCTGATGTCCTGCTTCGCGTCGAAGTCGACCTTGAAACGGGTGACGACGAGGATACCATGGAGCCCGATGCGCACAAGATGGGTCACATCTTGAAGTGCATCGAAATGTTTGGAAAAACAACTGCTCTCAGCCTAGTGTTTAGTTCGAAAGGCCGAGAAGGAAGAATCACATCGCATTTGCTCGACCCTGGGCTAGTTTCAGGGCCAGTGTTTGAATCCGTACACGGTGCCATTCTCATGTCAGGCACATTGTATCCTCCCAAAATGTACGCAGACATCCTTGACCTCCCCACCGAAAAGACGACCAAGACCGCATACTCATCACCGTTTGCGGGAGAACGAAGACCTGTTTTAGTCGCAGGTGATGTGACTACAAAATATTCCCAACGTTCACCCGCAATGTGGTCGAAAATCCGTAACCACCTCCAAGCTCTCATCGACGGCACTCCAGGGCACATCGCAGTATTTGCGCCGTCGTATCGGATGATGGAAGAAATATTGGCTGAACATCGATTCAAAGGTATTCGAAAGGTCATGGAAAGCAGAGAATGGAGCAAGAACGACATCGATTCACTTGTAGAAAACCTTCGGAGTGAGAAAGAAGCTGGACAACGTGTGTTGTTGTGTGGCGTCTACGGTGCTCGACTTTCAGAAGGCATTGATTACAATGGAGGAATTCTGGATGCTGTTGCCTGCATCGGCATTCCAAACGCACCACCTTCGGTTTTATCTGATTCATTGAAGGCTTACGCTGGAGACAGGTTCGGGAAAAATAACGCTTGGAGGTACACCGTAACTCAGCCAGCAATAAATGCAATCCTTCAGGCAATGGGCCGTCCAATACGCTCAATTGGAGATCGAGCATTGATTCTTCTGTTGGACCAAAGGCATACCGACCGCACCTACATCAGTTGCTATCCAAGTGACCTGAGGATGAACGCAACCAACGACCCTCAAACAACATCAAGTTTCGCTCGCAGATTCTTCTCAAAGGTCCACACCATTGAAGAAGTGTAGAATCAAGTGAAACTTTGGAGGACGAAGGTTCATGGAGGCCGCACACAACCGAGGTAACATGTCGACATGGGAGCCCGTAGTCTTAGAGACAAATTCTTCGGAAATTGAAGATGTGAAAGAGGCACATGCAAGCCCTGTAGGACTTGACGCTCAGCCCGAGCAATTGCACGCTGATTTCCAAGTTCAAGCAGACCACCTTTCAGAAGTGCAAATGAACCACCAACAGGTGATGGTTGCTGCTGGAATGATTCCTGAGTCCCACCTTGCTGAAGTCGCCCCTGAGCGCCAACTTGCATGGATGGTCGAACAATTACATGGGACGGTCAACCCTGATGGTCTAACGATTCCACTCCATGGCGCAAAAGGCAGCGATATTGAGGTCTCGACGCTTCAAGATGAAGCACACCGTAAACTTCGACTCGTCGTCAAAGAAGCAGAGCACGACGACCTTCTACGAGTCGTTCCACTTCCGGCTGATGCAGGAGAAGTCAAGGCCCATTTCATGAATGGCCGACTCCATCTTCGTTGGTAATCTTGGAGAACAATCGTTGCCATTGGTAGCGAGAATTCACATTCTGTTCAACGGTAAAGATGCGCCAACGCCCTCCGATTTTTCCAAGCATCGTCGCATCGAGAATCTCAAACCATTATCGGCGATGAGCGTCAATTGCAACTCGAGAAGTGGATTGTCTCCTCTCCGACAAGAAACTCTCACTGGCTTGAAAGAACTTCAACGAGGAGGAATCTTCGTCAAATTCGATATTTCCTCACCCATTCGGCCGAGAGCCTGGGTCGCAGCAGCTTGATGTTGCTCTCCCATTTCTTCACGGCTGTACCTGGCTTGCTCAAACATGTTGTCAAGTGCAAGCAGTGCCTCATCAGAAATCTGAGGCATTGCTTGGCGAATCGCCATCTCAAACTCACGAACCGTTTCGAAATCACGTCGTAGGAATCCATTTTGTTGGAAAATCGAACACAGATTTTGATAGCAGGTGAAAATCGATTCACGCACTGAATCTCCAGCAGCAAGCAGTTCTGCTGTGTATGCGAACACTTCAGCAGCCTCTTGGAGTAACTCAGCGGATTGGCGGCGACGATACATGACCACGCCAGCAGTGACCAGCCCAAGTAGAAGCAGTGTCAAAACATAGGCCCATGACGGTATTTGCTTTTCTTCTTCTTGGAACTTGTATGTGAGCATCGAGGCTTGTCCTGCATCCAAAGCAAACTCATCTAAGGTCTGTTGAGAAAGTCGGGGGTCATTGACAAGAATTTCAAGCGTAACCATGCCCCATTCGTCTACATTCCCGTATGGAGGGTCGGACTTGAAATCAAACTCTGCCACACCGTCTGCATCTGTCAAAGGTTGCAGTGGATTCGAAAGCTGGGTGCCGTTCTCAGAATACATGTAAATAGTGACCGTAATTCCAGCCACTCCTTGCTTTGTATCTTCAGCGGTAATCAAAATTGAACCTCCTACGTCTTCTTGCTGGTTTTCGACAATCTCGTCCAAAGTCACCAAGATATCAGCGTTAATTTTAACGTAAACAGGGTGGGCTGAACTTGCAGCATTGAGATAGTGATCATCATGTCTCGGCGTTTCCAAATGAAGGTATTGAGAACCTGATGAAAGGTACGATGGTGCAGTTGCAGTTAACGTGAAGTTTCCATTTGCCCAGTCGATGAGCAGATTGTCCAAGCAACGAGCCCCGTCTTTCTGAGCCAAACATTGCGAGCCGTTACCCAAGTACAAAGTCACATTATCGAATACCTCACCCAATCCACCAATCTCCGAGATGGAGCCGGTAAGAACAATTGGAGCGAACGTCGAATCTGAACGAACAACGATATTCGATGACGTTTCATCGATTGTAATTTGAGCATTCGCCCAAACTGTTGCAGTTCCGGTTGACTGGGTACCCAAGTGCGCTTGTGTTCCTTCGAAGTAAACGGTGAAGAGGTGGTCGCCACGAAGGAGGTCAAGTGTTGCTGGGACGACTGCAGACCAACTACCGTCATCTTGAGTGGTTAAAGTCATCAATTCAACATCATCGAGTCGAAGACTGAGTTCCATGCCTGCAAGGCCGTCGTTGTTGACCGTATCAATGTCATACAGTCGTCCAGACAGTGTCCAAAGATTTCCGCGAGTCACATCCTTTCCATCATCAAAGATGAGGGTTACATCCGAGCGGTGTGCCAAGAAGAACGTGGTATTGCCCGTGTTCGAGCGATAGAAGCCTTGAGCATCAACAACTGCAAAGAGCGAGTTATTACCGAACCCAAACGTATCTGGGACCGTCCAATCATAGGTGAATGCGCCGGTTGAGTCGGTCCGAACAGTTGTAATAATCAAGCCTTCAACTTCGATGTCAACATCCAGATCAGCGATACCTAGCAATTGGTTGTCGACGACGGTCCCAGTGATTGTGGTGTTCTGACCTACGGCCACTGGGCTTTCCATCAAGACAGTTACGAGAATCGGACTGAATATGTTCCACGTGCCTGTCGCATTGCTTGGAAGGTAGAATGGAGTTCCAGTGAAACGAATTTCTAAATCAACTGGGCCCAATTGAGCATCAGCAGGAACAGGGTAAACAGCAGTAAACAAACCTGTTTCATCGGTCGAAACGTTCGTCATCCATTGACCACCTAGCCAAACCTCAACGCTGAGATTGTCAAGAGGGGCGTCGACCAAGTCCACTAAGCGGCCCTGAATGGTCATCAATGCTTCACGATCAACTTCACCGGTAGCGGTCAAGAGGAGAATCTTTGTTGGCACACTGACATTAAAGTCGACTTGCGCACTGCTGGGCAGATAATAATCAGGGTTCGGTGGGTCACCAACTCCAATTGGGTCTACCCAGTCACGACCACCAAGGAAGCGGACTTCAATCTGATGAGCTCCAGCCGCAGTGTTCTCAGGAAGCGTCCATGCGACCGAGAAGTTTCCGTTGCTTGCATTCGTCTCAACACTCGAAACGGGCACGCCATCAATCAGCAGGTGGATGATAGCAAGTGATGGAACGCCATCAATGGCAAGACTTTGGTTGAGGTCGTCCAACAGAATACCTTCGACACTGAAAGAATCACCAGCGACTAGCGTTGCGGGAGATGAAGTGATGACGATACCAGTCTGAGCGAGAACAACGAATTGGGTCGAAGTATTCGAACCGAGTATTCCCGTAGTACCCGGAGTTCCCGAGAAAATAACCTCTAAATCATTGAATCCAACACTCTGATTCGACGGTACAACAAGGGAACCGTATGCGGTTCCGTTCTCGAAAGTGGTCAATGTAGTGCTTACATCAGTACCAATGAGGCGAACCAACACTTGCTGAGCTGAAATCGGTGAAAGCGTGTTATCACGGAGGAGAACCTGAACAGTAACGCTCTCACCACGTTCTGTTCGGTCGTTCAATGAAGGGGAGCCTATTCCATCCAATGATGGTTTGACAAACACAAGCGTCGAGAAACCTCGGCTGTCGAATGATGTATTACTTGTTGAGCCAATGTAGTAGTTTACGCCAGGTACATACGAAGCTTCCAGAGAGTTGTTCCCTGCTTCAAACGCTTCACCCAATAAGAGAGAAGCATTCCATAGGCCACCAGCAGTCACCGAACCACCGGTTACGGTGAAACCAACCGGTTGTCCGTTTATGCTGAAGAGAATGTTTGACGGTAATACACTGCCATCACGCTGTTCAAGTCCACTGCCATTGTCGCTAAGTACACGGCCTGATACATTGAACGAAGTTCCAGCAATTGGATTTGCAGCAATTGGATCAACAATCATTACAGTCGTCGAACGTATGGTCACGGTTGAGAGGTTCACTTGCGTGGACAGCAAGTCTGCTGAACCGTTGAAGACCAAGGTGACCACAATCAATCCCAATGGATGTGACAATGGGACAAGGTGGCTAAAGTTCGCAAATCCTTCGCCGTCCGTTTGAGTACCTGTCAGCCAGGTTTCGTGGAATTGAATGTCCACATCGAATCCTGAAAGCGGAGCGAAGAGATTGGAAGATTCAAGCAACCGCGCTGTGATGTTGACAGTCGAGCCTCTGTTCACTGTAATTGGATTCAACGGCTGAATATTGTTGAATTGACTGACACCCATGATGAGTATGCCAGATTGCGTTGTAGCCGTGAGATAGAACGGTGATGAGCCTTCGATGACCGTGATGATCAAAGTCCTGTCACCGCGCAGAGTACCGTTACCGGATGTGTCGGTTGGAACGCTCATGTTGAATGTGCCATTCGGAGACGTCTGGTACGAAGAGACCAACAGTTCGTTAGGATTACTTAACCAAAAGGCTGACATTTCGACAGGGGAAGTTAGTGGGCGAGTTGGGTCATCAGCGTCGAGAACTTGTCCGAGGACGTTGAAATCAATACCTGCGGTCGCAACGGTTGGAACGGAATCGAGTCGAATGTCACTGGGCACCTGCACAGTCAAATTGACAATAGAAGAATTGCCTGTTCGACGGGAGTTACCAACCGCAAGACCGTCGGTGAGATCATCGTATACGGTAACCAAGACGTCGTAGTATCCTGGATTAATTCCAGTAGCAGTCCATTGCAAGGTAGAGTTACCTTCTGCATCGGATACACCAAAGCCCATCGATGTGTTGGTGTTACCCCAATCGAAAATGAATTCTGTATTTGCGCCTGATACGTTTGATTTATCAGCGAGGTCGGTGATTTTTGCAATGAAGTCAACGGATTGGTTCATTTCGACAATGACAGCATCCCTCACTGGCTCAACCACAAACTCGGATTCAATACCAACAAGTGTGGTAGGTAGGAGTGGAGTTGCAGGAGGTAAAGCAGAATCGACAAATCGGTAATAGGAGCCACCAGCCGGAGCCATTGTGTCGAAATCCATGCCGAGAATCACATCGTATGCATTCGAAGGACTGGTTATCGGCGCAGTGAAACTCAGGTTGAAACTTCCAGTCGTGTTGTTCAAGAAACCTTGCGAAAGGTCAAACGGTTGCCCTTCTAAGTTGAACATCGTCAAAGTCAGCATGGTGATGTTATCGCCGAGAACTTTCACATTCGGGTACTGTGCATCAAAAATATCTCCAAAAATGTAACTTGAATTACCGATATGCGTCCAATCTTGACTTACACTGAGGTTCCAATCAACTTCAGCAGCCACGCGAATCTGAGAGAGGCCGGTTGATGGCTGATACAAGTCAGAACCGTTGAACGAAATCGAGAATGGATAATCTCCAGCGAGAAGTGTTGAATCAATAAGCCAACTGATGGTCATCGTCTCTGAAATCGGGTCGACGGTCGTATTTACCCAAGAGCCATTGAATCCGAAATCAAAGTTGCCGGAGACAAAGAGGTCGCTCGAGAGCCCGCGATGGTCGAAAACAGTCACCAGAATTGAGGATTCTGAACCTCGCAGTTGTGAACTTGCCAGCACCTCAAACTCGAGGAAACCACGAAGGAGGTGCGGAGCGCTTGAAGAGAGGTTTGCATCATCTGTCGCTTCGATAGCGTCAGGGAAGAATCGAAGTTGAACCCCAATTTCGCCTGCCAAGACTTGTGCATCGGCAGCCGTTAGGAGATGCTGAAGACTGAACGCCCCATTCACTGTCCTGTTGAACACTTCGAGCCAATCATTGGAAGTTCCGTTTTGACGGATGGATAATGAAAGGTTTCCTGCCATAGCAACAGGTGAAGCACCCGTTGTTAACGCACTGCCATTGACCCATAGGTTATCGTTGATGACAAGAATACTCTTGTTCGTCAACGGGCCTTCAAGAGTGGCTGTCAGGTTCGGTGCGTCACGTACATCAATCAGAATTGCTGTAGTCGTTGGTCGCAAATGGAATTGAACCGGAGTAAGGCCCACAATTTGCGTGTCTTGCCATCCGGAGAAGCCGAGTGTTGCAGAAACATTCGTTTTGGTTTCCAATGGGTCGAGTTCAAGCTCGATGCTCCATGAACCATCGAGATTAATTGAACTGCTCAAATTTGTGAAACCGTTGACAGAAGAAGTAAATGAAAGCCAAACTTCAGGTGGGGAATCATCCAGTATTCCAATGCTCTGAACAGCGTCGAAGGGTGGACTCTCCAACTTTAGTGTCCCTTCGATAACAGTAACTGCTCCAGCACCGGCAATTGGAGCATTTATTGCATTCGGGCCTGTATGATTGATGACAGAGTCATCGGTAACATTGACATAACCGTCGAAAACAATTCCAGATTCAGAAACATAGCCTTGTTGATCAAGTTTTACGACAACTCGGTACATACCGGGGCCTGCCAGTTCTGGTGGCGAACCGGTGAAGTTGAATGTACCATTGGAAAGCGTGACTTCTGAACCTATTTGGAAACTCGGAATTGAGGCAGCGCCCGGGACTTGGCTCTCAAGTCCTACGGGGACTAAGTATCCTACAAGCGGCAGGATTGGGATAGCACTTGCATTTTCAGTAAACCGAAGTTGTCCAGATACGGTGAGGGTGCTGCTGGCATCACGGTCGTACTGGAACGATGAGATGCTCTGGTTGACAATTTCTACTTCCTCAGCGGCAGGACATGCATCGAAAGCAATCCAGCCAAGATCAGTATCGCCGTTTGCTGCATTTTGTTGCAGTCGAACTTCGCCCCAAGTCGTCAAATCATTGGAGTAAACGGTGTATCCTTCGCCGTTCCATGTACCGCCTGAGAATCCTGAGACCTTACGGGCTGGCAGTCCTGCGAGACGAGCCATCGTAACAAATGCTGTATTGAATTCAGAACACGTTCCTTCCAAAACCGATTGGACTAAGCCAACGCTCAAATCTTCTGTTGTAGGGATGTCCGACCCGTTGTAATTTCGTTTGAAATCAGTTGTTGCATTCCCGTTGGCAAGGAAGTCTTGGATGGCTAATGCACTATCGTATGCGTTGGTTGCGCCGGATTCAGATATTACGGCTGTCGTGACATTCAACAGGTATGAATTCACATCTGATGGATCGTTGAACGATGAAGGTAAAATCAACTCATAGGGTGAATTTACACCCGGAACCGTCGTGGAAGCGAGTGTTGCCCAATCAAAGTAGTATTCGGGTTGCTGCGTGTATATCTCTTGTACAGGGCCGGTGATGACTCGTATGTTGTGGGAATCATTTGAGCGTTGCAATACCCCAGCTGAATCCACAACGAACGATATATTCGAAACGGAATCAGGCACTGGAAGGCTACCTACATTAACCGGGTTTTGATACTTGATGAACCAGTCCAATGTCTCGTTAGCGAAAGCCAAGTCAGCGAGGTGAGTGAGATTTGAAGAAGGCAGAACAACCGCTTCATACGGATGTACAGACTCAAGATGTGCATAGGTCGTGCCTGTATAGAAATCATACGTGGTCATTCTCCAACGATGAACAATACTTGTATCGACAGCACCTGAAGTGTTGTTTGCCCAAAATACAATTTCAGTAGGAGTGATGTCATCGGAAGGATCGAACGGGTCGAAAGGTGAACCAACGCAACCCAAAACCCAGAACTCTTGGCTGCATTCCATTCCATCACTCATCCCTCCACCATCGGTGTCGGGGTTGGTCCAGTCTGTGCCGGTTTGGTTCTCAACGGCATCTGGGACGCCATCGCCGTCAAAATCTGCTGGGAGAAGGTCGTCCGTTGGATCGTTCTCTGGATTTGTACCATCGAAGTATTCATCTCGATCGCTAACTCCGCCTGCATCGGTGTCCAAGTTGAGGTCATCGGTGACCCAGACATCGGAAGAGCCGTTCAGAATACCAATAAACGAAAGGTCACATCCAGTCGTGGTTTCAAAGTAGTTATTGAGGCCGTCGAAGTCTTCATCCAAGAGATTAACACACGGTTCGTTAGGGTCAGTGTTGTCAAACACTTCATCGAAATCGCTCACACCGTCTGCATCTGTATCAGCAAGAGTTGGATTAGAAAACCAACCGAACGTTCCGAGCAATTCCTGCCAGTCTGCGAGTCCATCAGCGTCCGAATCGACGTAGTCATCATCGCAGTAGGTTTGCGTCGTAGCGATTGTGCCAGAGGCAGTTGCCGAGGTGTGACAGAATGAACCGTTACGGTTCGCTACTTGGGTCACACCTGCAACCGGTGCAGGTGAAACACCTTGTACGAAATTATTCACTGTTGCAGCGTAGGAGAATGGTATCCAAGAGCCCGAGGTATTGAACCAGCCAACACCTCCGCTTGGATTAAATCCAGATCCGTCGAGAACTTCGAGTTGACCGTTTCCACCGTTCCATGTAACAACCGTTGTTTCAAAATTGACCAATGAATCACATGGGTCGGTACCGTGCGACACATTTCGCTCATCGCCATCGTTGATTCCACCGAAATCCGTGTCAGCAATATCCCATGATGTGCAGGAAAGGTTCTCTTCCCAATTTTGTATTCCATCGTTGTCTTCATCCCCAGAATCTTCCATTCTGGTCGGATCGGTTTCACCCGCATCAAGAACGCCGTTGAAATTGGTATCTTCATCACCGTCATCAAAAGCATCACCATCGGTATTGTTGCTTCGAGGGTTGCTTGCTTGAGGTGGGTTCCCGTAACCGGCGTTGATTTCAACACCATCGGGGATACCGTCTCGGTCCGTATCCGACGAAGTTGGGTCAGTGAGCAAGGTTAACGCCTCGTATGAGTCGTTCAACCCGTCACCATCTGAATCAGCTCGTTGTGGATTGGTCGAGGTGATTCCATCGACTTCAGCAGTGAAGGTTGCGCACCCACCTGGGCCCACTCCATCGACTGGATCACACGGAGAAGTCGTCTCCGTCACGACACCATCAGGTCCGTTTCGGAAACAAGGAGAAGAACCGCACATCGTTGTCCAAGTGGGATTCACGTATTCCAAGAGATTGATTAAACCGTCACCATCAGGGTCGCCGTTTGGCCCGTCGGCATTGGATGGAGAGGTTGCGTTGAGACCGTTTGCAGCTTCCCAACCGTCATCCATTCCGTCGCCATCGGTATCCCATCCAGCAACGTCCTCATCTTCGATTCCGTCGCCATCATCATCGTTCGAAGAGCAGTCAGCATCGCCGTCATTATCCGGGTCTGCCGAATCGACAAGTCCATCCTTGTCATCGTCAAAACCATTGGTGCAGATGTTTCCTACCGGGTCTTCATCGCAAAGAATGATGCTGCCTTGGCCGTCTGAGCCACTGTCACCACAACCAGGACGGTTGTACTGGAGAGCATCTTCTTCGTTCCAGTCATTGACTGGAACTGTGCCGTTCCACCAAACACCGCGGTCCAATACACTCGGCGTGGATGAACTGTCCCAAGACGAGGGCTGAAGGTAGGAGTATTCTTGTAAATTGGACATTCCGTCACCATCGGGGTCACCAACTGCACCATCAACGCCATTGCTGGAAAGTGGGTCAAGTCCATACTTCCATTCCCAACCGTCAGGTAGGCCGTCGTTATCTGAATCTGGATCGTTTGGAGCGGTATTCATCAAGTACTCAAGACCGTAGGTTAGACCGTCACCATCTTGGTCAGATGCTGCAAGTACATCCATAGAGATGTAAGGAATTGCTGCGAATGTTGAGAGCAACATCATGGCCGTTAGAGCCACTGATTTGAACGCATTTCGATGTTGAAGAATTTGCCATTGGAAGCGCGGCTCGGTGGGGGAAACTGACGTGCGCATTGCTTTCACTGATGTTCGGCTTGTTTGATGCCTCATAAGGGAAATGGTGCGATGTTCATACAATATTCCTTTTTCGAAGGTATTACTGCGAGGTAAAAAAGGAAATGATGCCTCGCAGTTGCCCCTTTAAGTTCTCAAAAAAGGATGCATAACCGCTTCGAGGTTTTTTCGAGACTTTTTGCTGGCAATGCCTCTGTGAAGTCTGGTCAAAAAGCATCACAAATTATCGAGTTCATCCAAAAGTTCCAGTTCGTCGTCTTCTTCGACAACTGGTTCTGGAACCGACTCTTCAGGAATAAGGTTGGCTTCGAATTGTTCATCAACCCAGTTCAATTTGGATTCCGCCTGAACTCTCGATGATTGGCCACGGCGGTACACTGCGAAGACCAGAACCAAGACAAGACCTGCCCCCAGTGCGAGAGTTTGTGGCCCTGGGTTAATCACTTCGTTCATTAGGCAGCCGATACCGTTGCAGTTGGTTTGGTAGGTGAACGGTACAATTTGGGTAAATTCTGCATCATATGGGACTTCTTCATCCATTGGCGTGACTGTAAGTAAGAACTTGATCTGTTCGCCGTCTTTGAGGTTGTCAGGAGGCGTCATGGACACCGAGAAGTCTTTGTCGGAGTAAGCGGGCAAAGTTAGCAACAGGAAACTGCCTCCTGCTTGGTCAGATGATGCACGAATGACACCAACCCAGCCGTTTGGTTCATCAAGTGTAATCACGACATCAAGTGGTATGTTGTTGTCGTTCGAAATCCTGTAGTTCAAGTTTCTTTGCTGATTGGATTCAAATTGAATAATTTCACTGCTTGAGTCGGTAATGGTGATTCTACCGGCAACGACTTCTTCTCGGACTTCAACGGTTACAGGTAGGTCAAAATATCGGGCTTCCTCTGAATCGACTCCTTCTTCAATCACACGGACAAAGACGGTGTGAAGACCAGCCTCTACATTCTTACCAAGCGTCATGTCGAGTTTGAGGTCGACGTATTCATCTTGTTCGAGATAGACAACAACAATATTTGATTCGGTTCCGTTGGAAAGATCATAGTCCCAGGTCCCGTACATTGGGTCTCCATCGGTCTCATCAGTATTACGTTCAAGGTCGCTTGGATTAATGATTCGCCATGTTGTTTGGCCGAGTCCTTCAGTCGAATCGGTAATTCGCATGTTGAAGTAAACCGAACTGTCGGGAGCCACTGGACCCACTGTCCCGAGGGTGCCGCCGTCAGAATCTGCAATCACTTCTACAAGAATACCAAATGTTCTGTGAACGGTAAAGGCTACGTCTGTAGTAAGTGCAGGATCGCTGGTGCTCGAGACAGAGAATCCAACCATACCTATATCCTGAGCATCACGCTCGCTTGGAGGAAATACATCCATCCGAACGGTGAGGATTTGGTTGGAGCCAATATCGGGCGTCAATGAGTAAATTCCTTCTTCAGAGAGTTCCATGCCGGTGTCGTTGTCGTAGAACTTGAATTGCCAAGCATCCGGTAAATCAGTCACTCGAAGGCGGAAAGCATCCGTGATGAATCCTGCATTGAACACATCAACGAAGAACTCGCCTTTGGTATCCCCCGCATCAACGTAGTGAGAGAGTGTTTCGTCATAGGCCTCAGGGCGAGTGGAATCCGCAATCTGAATTTGGTGTTCAAAGTCTTCAAAGACTGAAATTCGCGGAGGTGCAAGGACTTCCGACTCCTCAAGCGAGAGCGTAATGGTTTTTATCGAAACTTGGTCATCTTGTGCATTCTCAGTATCTGCGAATGCTCGAGCCTCAATTTCAATGCTGCTCGGAGCAGATGTCAAGTCACCATCGACGACATCAAACGAAAGAATCGGACGGGCAAACGAACCGCCACCGTTCAGTGTATAGCCACCCGACTGGTCCCACACAGGGTCCGACCATGAGTTCGGGAACGGAGAGCCTACCAAATCAAAAATGACGTTCATGGAAGAAGAAGTTGAGCCAGTATGCTCAATCAAGAACTCGATACTGGACGTCTGACCCGGTGCAATGAGTACTGTATCAGGCTGCGAGGAAGGGAGTGAGAGATACATATCGTATTCAATGAAGGTGATTCCTGGGTGCTCGAACACAAGCGTATGGCCTTGCAAGTCACTGATCTCGAGTTGCAATGGGTATTCTCCAGCGGTCGTACCTGAATCATAAGTGAAGGTATAGTTCCCGATGAGCCCCTCGTTATCGAGCTTCAGATCATTGTCCTCAAAGGACTTGTCAAAGACGGAATTTGCACCGTTCGGTGTACTCAAAATCAAGTCGACACCTTGTATATCGTCGCGACCAAAAGCATCACGAACATCGACGGTGAACTGCATGGTCCGGAATTCTGGTCGGTGATTCGGGGACCATTCGGTCACTTCAGGGTCGGTAAAACTTGCACCGGGGCGATGAACTTTGACGGAGGAGTCAGCAAGTGCATTTGCCTTGAGTTCAAGTTTAGAGAATCCATTGGTCTGTTCAACGTCTCCAAAGGCGACATTGACTTCACAATTGTCCCCTCCAATACCGCCACTACCACTGCCTTCACAGGTCGCTTGGGCATCGATATCAAGTTCAATTTGCTTTCCGTTCTCGACGGTGAAGCCGTTTGATGAAATTTCGAAATCAATGACGCTCAAGGTCCATGGGCAAGCACTGGTTCCAAATGTTCCACCGGTACAAGGGTCTTCAATCGTCTCGGAGTATGAATCGATTTCACTGCCACCTGCGCCAAGTGAATAGGTAATGTCAGCAGTTGAGCCAGTTGTACCTCTGAATTGAATGTACAATGAAAGAGTAACCAGGTCTGTACTTCCACGGCCATACACCTGCAAATCTGAAATCATTTCCGGCGATTGGAAAGTGAGACCGCCTAGGGCGCTCTCTTCTTGGTGCGAACCGGACGGTTCTTCGGTGGTTATTGAACCATCTCCACCGCTTTCAGAAGTCATCTCGTCAAGGTACAGGTCATAGGATTGGCACGATGTGCAATCACCGCTTGAAGCAGAGACAATAGGCTCTTCAGCCAGCGTTTTATCCTCAAGAACAATCGACTCCGAAGGTGCCGACATTGGCAGCACTGAGCCAACCATGAGGACAACAAGAAGCATTGGCAAAAGTCGATTAACTGAAGTTGAATGTTGAGAGGACACCCTGTTCACCATCTTGGCCTGTCCCGCCGAGTGTTAAACGGTTTTGCATTGGTTGTTCATGAGAAGCCCCCTCTTCGAGGGGGAATGAAAAAGTGAATCAAATGCAGGGGGTGGGATACGAACCCACGAACCCATACGGGACCGGATCTTAAGCCCGGCGCCTTTGACCACCTCAGCCACCCCTGCAGGCAACCGTACCATCAAGAGGATTTGAAGAAAACCCTTCGCCACTTGGCTAAGGAGCTACAGACCAGCCACCGTCAACTTCGATGACTTGACCGGACAAATAAGGCGATTCAAGTAGGAAATGTACGGCATTGGCAACGTCCTCTACCTCACCGGCACGTCCGAGAGGAATCTTCTCAATCACGGAGGCAAAGTGCTCGGCTTCCCATTCAGCGGCCATGATTGCCCCTGGGGCTACGCAGTTCACTCGGACCTCAGGCGCTAAATCACCGGCGAGGTTCATCATGAGTTGACGAAGAGCTGCTTTGCTTGAGGTGTAATGAGAGAGCCCTTCCCAAGCGCGCCCAAGTGAAGTGTCTGTCATCCCGATGATGCAACCGTTCGCATTCTTGAGCGGTTCGATGAGCCGTTGAGTAAGAAGGAAAGGCACCTCAACATGGATACGGTTGTTTAGGCGTAATTCCGCCAGCGAAACTTCCTCGAAGTTGGTTGAATTATAGATTGATGCATTATGTACTAACCCGTGTAATCCACCGTTGCTTTTCACAGATTCATGGGCCAGAACATGCTCAATCAATTGGTTCAATTCGTCGTCGCTGTCCAGGTCTGCTTTGACGATTTCCGCAGCTGCCTGAATGCCGTTTTCACGCTGATATTCATCGAGAAGGTTTTGAGCCTCTGCGAGTGAATTGCGTACATGAAGAAAAACAAACCATCCTTCGGACAACAGTTTAGTCGCCACGGCAGCTCCAATCCGCTTACCACTCCCGGTTATGAGTGCAACCCGTTGTCCCATGAACTCGACCAACACTCCAACCCTCATCAATGCTGTTAAACATGCATCCAGTCGATACTTAGAATCAAATAAAATGAAGATGTTTACAAATGCAGTCCAAAGTACACCTTTTTGAAAGGCAATGCCTCGGGTAAAACAAGGGGGAGCAGAGGTGTCCGGAAAACAACTTCCAATGGCGAGTAAAACACCTCCTGCATTACGTCCAAAACCAAAGCGAGAAAGGCTGCCCTCTTGGTTCAAAACTACCCTGCCATCTGGAGAACAGCAGGCCCTTTTTAACAAAACCAAAGCAGCAGTGAAAGACAATGCCCTTCACACCGTATGTCAAGAAGCACGCTGCCCAAATATTCACGACTGTTGGGCAAGTGGCGATGCGACCTTCATGATTGCCGGCCAAGAATGCACTAGGGGGTGTAGATTCTGCGCAGTTGGAACCATCAAAACCCCACCTCCTCTTGAGGTTAATGAGCCGAAACAATTGGCCGATGCTGTGGATTCAATGAATTTACGGCACGTCGTCATCACTGTAGTGAACAGAGACGATCTGCCGGACAGTGGAGCGGAACATTACAAATCGTGTATCGATGCAGTTCATGAACGAAGACCTGAGATCACACTCGAATTGTTGTGCTCTGATTTAGCAGGCGACCACGACGCACTCGAACTCCTTCTTCGTGAAAGTCCGTTGTCGGTTTTCGCCCATAATGTTGAATGCGTACCTCGTCTCGACAAAACGGTACGTGATCACCGTGCATCCTTTTCTCAATCCTTAGAAATTCTCCGTCAAGCGAAGGTACTTCGACCGGACATCATTACGAAATCTTCACTGATGGTTGGTGTTGGAGAAACCAATGAAGAAATTACTGAGGCCTTGCATCTCTTGCGTGAAGCCAACGTCGACCTCATCACCATCGGCCAGTACCTTGCCCCATCCGCTAAACACCTCACAGTGGACCGATTTCCTGAACCGGAGATGTACGATATCTGGGCGCTTCAAGCCATTGAAATGGGCTTTGCAGGAATTGCAAGTGGCCCTCTTGTGCGTTCCTCGTTCAAAGCGGGATTGCTGCTTCGTAAAACCCTCGACTTAAACAATCAAGAAACAATGCCGGGTGCATACGTCTACGTCGCTCAACATCAAAGCGATTCACCGGCACCACTTAAGACAGAGATGGAGTGAGGTGGAACAATGACCGAGAGAGTGACTGCCATGACAAAGCCGTACACAATCGGGCGACCGCCGTTTCGACCGGGCGAGGACGCTGATTTCGGTGGTAAGTTTACCGAACAACCCGGTGATTTGAATCGACCCGACCCGGCTTCATGCACAGCCCAAGACACCGTACCCCACGCATCCGGTTTGATACGAGTTCTCGATGACAACGGAGTTGCAAGTGGAGAATGGAATCCAATGCTGGATGCAGAAACCTTGATTCAAGGTCTTGAGTACATGATGCGGTTGAGAATCTTCGATGACCGAATGTTGAAGATGCAGCGAACAGGTAAACTCTCATTCTACATGCGCTCTTTTGGCGAAGAAGCAATCGCTATTGCACAAACAATGGCACTCGAGACGCAGGACTGGATTTTCCCATCTTACCGTCAACCAGGCGCCCAGTTTGTTCGAGGGCGAGACATGGTCAGCATGATTTGTCACTGCATTGGCAACACTGAAGACAACGTTAAAGGCCGTCAAATGCCTGTCCACTATACGTGGAAACCTGGACGATTCATTTCCATTTCCTCCCCCGTTGGGACCCAATTCTCTCAAGCCGTGGGCGTTGCGATGGCAAGCGCCTACAAAGGCGACGACGAAGTCTGCATTTCCTGGCTCGGAGATGGAACATCCGCCCAAGGAGATTACCACTATGCTCTCAACTTCGCTTCAACCTTCAAACCACCCGTAATCCTCAATGTTGTCAACAACCAGTGGGCAATTTCTACCCACGCAAACTTAGCAACCGGTGGACGGACATTCGCAGAGCGTGGACTTGCTTACGACATCCCTTCAATGCGAGTTGATGGCAACGATTTCCTCGCTCTGTACAGCGTTACGAAATGGGCACGGCTACGAGCTGCTGCTGGACTTGGAGCAACACACATCGAAGTCTACACCTATCGTGCAGGGGCCCACTCCTCTTCCGATGACTCATCCGCTTACCGCCCTAAAGATGAGTTCAAACAATGGCCTGGTGGCGACCCGATTCTGCGGCTTAAAGAGCATCTAATCAAAGCAGAACTCTGGGACGAAGAACGCCATGTTGAATTGGCAAAGAAAATCGATGAAGAAGTCATGACATCCTACAAGGCTGCTTGTGAGTTTGGGGATTTGGCAAGTGGACCGTATCCACCAGCCTCGACCATCTTTACCGAAGTCTATGAAACCGTGCCATGGCATGTTCAAGAGCAACGTGAGGAACTCGGGAAGTGAGGTGCTGATATGGTAGAAATGAACATGATAAAAGCACTGAACTCTGCACTTGAAGTTCAACTCACGAAAGACAAAAACGTCGTAATCTTTGGTGAAGACGTCGGGTTTTTCGGCGGTGTATTCCGAGTCACAGATGGATTGCAAGAGAAATTCGGAGAACACAGAGTCTTCGATTCACCGCTCGCTGAAGGCGGCATTGCCGCAATTGCAATGGGCATGGGCCTCAACGGTTTGCGACCCGTTGCTGAAATTCAATTTGCCGATTACATTTTCCCTGCGTACGACCAAATTGTCAATGAAATTGCAAAAGTTCGCCATCGCTCGGGTGGAGAGTTTACCGCGCCACTCACGTTCCGTACACCTGCCGGTGGCGGAATCAAAGGTGGACACCATCACTCACAATCGCCTGAAGCACAATTCACACACACGCCTGGTCTAAAGGTCGTTTACTGCTCAAACCCATACAACGCCAAGGGTTTGCTCACCGCAGCCATCGAGTGCAACGACCCAGTGATTTTCTTTGAACCAAAGCGATGCTATCGAGGCCCGTTTTACGGCGACCCGCACAATGTCCCTACATGGGCAGGACATCCAGACAGCGATGTGCCAGAAGAACACTACACGGTTCCACTTGAACAAGCACGCATCGTTCGCGAGGGAAGTGCTTGCACCGTGATTGCATGGGGCACGATGGTCCATGTGAGTGAACAAGCGATCAAGGATTCTGGAATTGATTGCGAATTGATTGACTTGCAAACTTTGGTCCCATGGGACCGGGATACTGTAGTGAATTCAATCAAGAAGACTGGTCGATGCGTCATCGTACACGAAGCGCCAAAGACGAGCGGTTTCGGTGCTGAGATGAGCGCATCAATTCAAGAACGCTGCTTCTATCATTTGGAAGCACCAATTACTCGAGTGACCGGATGGGACACACCCTTCCCTCACACAACAGAATGGGATTATATCCCAAGTCCAGCGCGTATCGCTGAAGCAATAAAGAAAACACAGGAGGAATAAATATGGGAACATTTGCATTTAAAATGCCAGATATCGGAGAAGGCGTCGTCGAAGGCGAAGTCGTAGAATGGATGGTCGCTGTCGGTGACAGCGTCAAAGAAGACGACCCGATTCTATCAGTGATGACCGATAAAGCAACTGTGGAAATTCCATCTCCAGTTGACGGTAAAGTCACCATGGTGATTGGAGAAGCCGGCGACATTCTACCTGTCGGCGTCGTTTGCATCGAATTCGAAGTTGATGGTGACGGAAACGCTTCGTCTGCTGAAGCTGCACCTGAGTCTAAGGCTGAAACTGCTCCGGCTCCAGAGCCAAAAGCAGAACCTAAACCTGCACCTACACCTACACCTGCACCTGCACCTGCTCCTGCAGCAGTCGTTGCACGAGCACCGGGAACCAAAGCATTGGCGAGTCCGGCGGTACGCCAAAGAGCACGCCAAGCCAACATCGACCTCAACTTCGTTGCTGGATCTGGGCCTGCTGGCCGAATCAGTCATGCCGACCTCGACGCTCACATCGCAGGCGGCGCAAGCGGCGCAAGCAGTGCTCGTCCAATGGGCGCTTCTGCACGCATCGAAAAGAACGGAACTGAAGACATCAAAGTTATTGGATTGCGAAGAAAGATTGCTGAAGGCATGATTTCTTCGTACACAACAATCCCTCACTTTTCATACTTTGAAGAAGTTGACGTCACCGCTCTCGAAGAACTACGACAACATCTCAACGCAACCCGTCCAGAGGGTGCGCCAAAGCTCACCTATCTGCCGTTCATTATGCAGGCTCTTGTCAAGGCACTCGAGGAACGTCCCGAATGCAACGCACTTTACGATGATGACTCAAACGTAGTTACTCGACATGAAGCCATCAACCTCGGCATTGCAACTCAAACCGACCGAGGCTTGTTTGTCCCGGTCGTCAAGCACGTCGAAGCAATGGACATCTGGCAATCTGCTACTGAAATGACTCGTGTCACCAGCGCAACCCGTGATGGGAAAGCGTCTGCGGATGACTTGTCTGGCTCAACATTCACCATTACAAGTCTTGGACGGCTTGGTGGATTAGGAGCAACACCAATCATCAACAAGCCAGAAGTAGGTATCCTCGGCGTTCACAACGCAAAAGACCGTGCAGTCGTCAAGGACGGAAATATTGTCATTCGTAGAATCATGAACCTCTCGTCCTCCTGGGATCATCGAGTTGTTGATGGACATGACGGTGCAAGCCTTGTCCAACTGGTCAAGTCGTACCTCGAACACCCAGCTACCATCTTCATGTGAGGCGCTTTTTATGCAAACAAAAAAATGTCAAGTTCTCGTTATCGGAGCCGGCCCTGGAGGCTATGTTGCAGCAATTCGTGCAGGGCAACTTGGACTCTCAACCATCATCGTCGAAGGTGAGAAAGCCGGAGGCACCTGCCTCATTCGAGGATGTATTCCATCCAAGGCCCTCATTCATGCAGCACACAAATTCCACAGCCTATCCAAGCATGAATCCAACGACGGACACATGGGGATCTCAATCCCTGGCCCTGCTGAACTCAACATGGCCAACTTGATTGGCTGGAAAGAAGACATTGTCACACGTTTGAACAAAGGTGTTGAACACCTTCTGAAGAACGCCGGAGCAGAACTCATCATTGGATGGGCTGAATTCCAAGACGCCAAAACCGTCAAAGTTGGTGAAGGGAAAGATGCGACGATCATTCAGGCTGAACACGTGATACTTGCAAATGGCTCAGTCCCTATTGAACTCCCGTTCATGCCGTATTCTGAAAACGTCATCTCATCCCGAGAAGCACTGTCTCTTGAAGAATTACCACAACATGTAGCCATCGTTGGTGGAGGATATATTGGTCTTGAACTTGGAATCACCTTCCGCATGCTCGGTTCTGAAGTGACCATCGTCGAAGCGATGGACAGCGTTCTACCAATTTTCGACAAAGAACTTCGACGTCCATTGGAAATTTCAATCAAGAAGCAAAAAATCAAGACGCACCTCGGCGTTTTTGCCAAAGGTGTTGAAACGACCAAAGACGGAAGAAGCCAACTCAACTTCATCGACAAGAACGAAAAAGACGAGAAGAAAATGCAAAACGTCGTTGTCGACAAAGTTCTCGTCACTGTTGGACGTAAACCGAATTCAGCATCACTTGCACCGACCGGCGTTGCGCTCGACGAACGTGGTTTTGTCAAGGTCAACGACCGATGTGAAACCAACATGCGTGGAGTCTATGCAATTGGCGATGTCTGTAACTCTGGCGAAATGCTTGCACACGTTGCATCGTTCCAAGGTGAAATGGTAGCGGAAATTATTGCGGGGCACAAGCGTGCATACGACCCTGTCGCAGTTCCTGCAATCGTCTTTACAGAACCAGAGATTGTATCCGTTGGACTCTCACCAGAAGAAGCCAAGGCAGCAGGCCATCCAGTAATTACAGGAAAGTTCCCACTCGGAGCCAACGGCCGTGCTCTCACTCAAGAGGCTGAGAAGACAGCCGGGTTTATCCGAGTCTGTGCTCGTGAAGATGATCATCGAATCCTCGGTATTCAAGGCGTTGGAACGCACATCAGTGAATTGGTCGGTGAATGGACGCTTGCACTTGAAATGGGAGCGTTACTCGAAGACATTGCTGGTACAATCCATGCTCACCCAACAATGACAGAAATGACCCATGAAGGTGTACTTGCTACACTCGGTCATGCCATTCACTCTGCTTGAGTGTAAGGTGCCTACGAGCAAGGAAAAGAAGCGTGAGACTAAGCAACGCACTCAGGGCCTTACCCGTAGGGCTTGAAACCCCCGAGTAAGTTCTAACTTGTTCGAGACTGTATAAAGTTCAGCCAATCGATCATGAACCGCAACTTAAGCAGTCATCAGGAGTGTCGAGTGAACACGCAATTGCTTCAAGACTCGAGATGTCTTCAGCACGCTCAGCGAGTCCACCAACAGTTTGGTCCTCAGATTTCTTGGCTTCAACAGTGAATTGAATTGCATCTGCTGCAGCCTTGGTCCGGAGATAGTACATTCCAGTCTTCAGGCCTTGCTTCCAGCCGTAAAAGTGCATGGAGGTGACCTTTGCCGGGTTTGCATCCACCATGTGAATGTTCAACGATTGGCTTTGATCGACGTATGCTCCACGGTCAGCTGACATGTCCAGGACATGGCGTTGCTTGATTTCCCATGTGGTTTTGTACAACTCTTTGACAGAATCTGGGATTCCAGAGATGTTTTGAATCGAACCCTTGTGACGAAGAATTTCATCTTTCATTTCAATTCCCCAAACACCGAGTTCAATGAGGTCACGAACCAGGTGCTTGTTGAGAACGATGAATTCACCGGAAAGTGTTCTTCGGACATAGAGGTTCGAAGTGAAGGCTTCGAAACATTCGTTGTTACCCAAAATCTGAGAAGTTGAGGCTGTAGGCATTGGCGCAACCAATAGAGAGTTACGCATTCCATTCTCGACAATTTCTGCCTTCAAAGAAGTCCAGTCCCAGCGACCGCTGTGATCGTTCATTCCCCAAAGGTCGAATTGGAGTTCGCCTCGGCTTGCAGGAGAGCCTTCGAAAGTCGAGTAAGGACCTTCAGCAATCGCTGCATCTTTGGAAGCGGTACAAGCAGCAAAGTAAATCGTTTCAAAGATTTCTTTGTTCAGCTTTCGTGCTTCAGGGCTTTCGAAAGGCAACTTGAGTAGAGCAAACGTATCTGCAAGACCCTGTACGCCAAGACCGATTGGTCGGTGGCGCATGTTGGAGTTTCGAGCTTCTTCGACTGGATAGAAGTTGACATCAATTACCCGGTTCAAGTTCCCAGTAGCGTGGTATGTCACGTCGTACAAAAGTTGGTGGTTAAACGATTGGTTGTCAACATCGACGTACTTGTTGAGAGCGATGGATGCAAGGTTGCACACTGCAACTTCATCCTTGGCAGTGTATTCCATAATCTCAGTGCAAAGGTTCGAGGAACGAATTGTTCCGAGGTTCTTTTGATTCGACTTTTCATTTGCTGCATCCTTGTACAACATGTAAGGTGTTCCAGTTTCAATTTGTGATTCGACCAGCTTATCCCAAACAACACGTGCAGGGAGAGTTTCACGAGCCAATCCTTGGGCTTCATAGGATTCAAAGAGCTCTTTGAATTCTGCTCCATATGAATCTTGAAGACCCGGGCATTCATTCGGGCAAAAGAACGACCAATCAGCATTTTGCTCAACACGTTCCATGAACAAGTCAGGAGTCCAAAGTGCATAGAACAAATCACGAGCTCGGAGTTCTTCCTTGCCGTGGTTCTTTCTCAAATCGAGGAAAGCAAGGATGTCCGGGTGCCATGGTTCGAGGTAAATCGCAATTGAACCTTTGCGCTTGCCACCGCCTTGGTCTACATAGCGTGCTGTATCGTTGAACACACGAAGCATAGGAACAATACCGTTGCTCTGTCCGTTGGTTCCTTTGATGTACGAACCCTTGGAGCGAATGTGGTGAATCGAGAGTCCGATTCCACCTGCGGACTTTGAGATAAGAGCACATTGTTTGAGTGTATCATAAATTCCGTCGAGGGAGTCGTCTTGCATGGTGAGCAAGAAACAGGAAGACATCTGAGGAGTAGGTGTTCCTGAATTGAAAAGCGTTGGAGTAGCGTGAGTAAAGTATCCTTGACTCATTAAATCGTATGTCTCTAAAGCTTTGCTGATGTTGTGATGATGAATACCAACTGCAACTCTCAAGAGCATGTGTTGTGGACGTTCAGCGATTTCTCCGTTCAATCTCAAAAGGTATGAGCGTTCCAATGTTTTGAAACCGAAGTAATCGTAGTTGTGGTCGCGCTTGTAATCGATGTGATTGTTGAGAACTTCAGCGTTTTCCATAATGATGGCAAACACTTCCTCTGAGATGAGAGGTGCGTGTTTACCCGATTCAGGGTCAATGTATTCGCGTAGATCGGTAACGACATCGGTGAAGGTCGATTTGGTTGAGCGATGGAGGTCGTCAACACAGATGCGAGCAGCGAGTCGGCTGTAATCAGGATGTTGAGAAGCAAGGGAGGCAGCGGTCTCAGCAGCGAGTTGATCGAGTTCGCGTGTGGTGACTCCATCGTATAATCCTTCAATTGTCAACTTAGTAACGTGCCCAGGATCAATCCAGTTAGGATCCAGACCATAGGTCAATGTCTTCAATTTATCATGTATGGCATCGAACCGTACATCTTCTCGTTCTCCTTTTCTGTTTACAACTTGCATTGTCATTTTCCTTCCTCCATGTGTTGTTCGTGAATTCGCAGTAAGTCCCTTTCATTGAATACGGTTCAAAAATCTTCGTCCACTGAGAAACGCTGTTGGACGCTTCCGAGGTTCCCACCGTCTTTGACACCGGCTTTCTGATATTCGCCAACTCTCTTTTCAAAGAAATTGGTCTTGCCTTGCATCGAAATCATCTCCATCCAAGGGAACGGATTGGTTGCGTTGTACAACTTACTGGCCCCAAGAGATACCATCAAACGGTCTGCAACGAAACGAATGTATTCTTGCATAAGTTCTGCATTCATTCCAATCAAGGAGACTGGAAGAGCTGATGTGACGAATTCAATCTCAATATCGACTGCTTCTGAAATGATTCGGTGAATCATGTTTTCACCAGCACCACGGTTCAACTTATTGTGAAGGAGGCAAGCAAAGTCGCAATGAAGGCCTTCGTCTCTTGAAATAAGTTCATTCGAGAAGGTGAGGCCAGGCATAAGGCCACGCTTTTTGAGCCAGAAAATAGCACAGAACGAACCTGAAAAGAAAATGCCTTCCACTGCAGCAAAGGCAACCAAGCGTTGTGCAAAGGAGCCTTTCTTACGAGAAAGCCATCGCAATGCCCAGTTCCCCTTCTTCTTTACAGATGGAACGGTCTCCAATGCGTTAAACAAGTGATCCTTTTCATTGGCATCAGTAATGTAGGTGTCAATAAGCAGGGAATACGTTTCAGCGTGGATATTCTCCATCATAATTTGGAAGCCGTAGAAACAACGAGCCTCAGCCCATTGTACTTCGTCTGCAAAGTTGGTAACCAAGTTCTCGTTAACAATACCATCGCTGGCAGCAAAGAAAGCGAGAACGTGCTTGAGGAAATGTCGCTCATTGTCGCTTAGAGTTTTCCAGTCTTTAGCGTCCTCAGCCAAATCAATTTCTTCAGCGGTCCAGAACGATGCGGCATGCAACTTGTACATTTCCCAAATTTCTGCCTGTTGTATTGGGAACAAAACGAAACGGTCCAAATTCTCTTGGAGCATTGGCTCAATATGTTCTTGTGAAAGATCCAATTCAAATCCGTCGTTTTGGCTCGATTTATTACCGTGTTCTATGACCATGACTCATCCCCCTCGTTTCTTTCACGCGCTGGAATTTAATTGCCTTCCGAGGAAGTGTATAATGTTCTCCCTCAAATCTCGATGCGAGATGTCGTTTTCAGGAGGGTATGCCCATTGCTAAAAAGTGACTCAGTTGTCTGTTAATAGCATGTTTTAGCCACAGACTATAAAGGCCGGTTTTTGAATGTAAAAACTACACCACTCCAAGGTGTGTTTCCACTCCAACCCAGTAGATATTTTGCTACCGAACAGAGAATCTCAGTTCTTCGTTTGTGATGCAGATTGGTGTGAAGCCCAAGATGAATAGAGTTCTGAAGTTTCTGCGGACAAACAAACCAGTTGGGGGACGTCGTATGGATGGCATTCGTTCAAAGTTCTCAGCAAGAGATTCTTTGAAAGAGGTGCTAATTTAATTTCCAGTTTCCACTCTTTAGAAGAGATGATTTCCCCCTCCCATTTGTAGATCGATTGAATAGAGGAATATTCGACGCAAGCTGCACCGGACTCTAAGAGGTGTTGTGCGAAAGAGCCTACGCGGTATTCTTCCCACTCTCCAGGGAGGGTTGTAAGAACAACCAAGAGTTCATCGGACATAAACCGAGATGAGGGCTTGAGGCCCTCAATACTTGTTATGTTCATTCTACTTTACTAACGCTGACAGCGTTCGGTCCTTTTGGACCTTCGCCGACTTCGAAGTTGACGGTGTCCCCGTCTTGAATTTCTCCTTCTACTTCGGAGATGTGTACGAAAAGGTCGTCTCCGCCTTCTCGTTCAATGAATCCGTATCCTTTTGTTTGGTTAAACCACTTTACTGTACCTTGTGCCACGACTCGTGCTTCAACCAGTGGTATATTATCTTGAGTGCTGAACCCCCCCCCTCAAACGAGGTTTCTGCGAGATTGTTATTTGAACGGAAAGCGTTTGAAGTACGATGAATTGATAATTCAACAACTGCAGCGCAGCATGTGTCTCAATACGACGGTAGGCTGGGAATCGTTGAGTTCAAACCTCATTTTGAAAAGATGTGTAAGGGATTATTTCCAGATGTTGATGGGGCATGGATGCTTCACGATGTCCTCTCGAGTGAAGGTATCTATTGGCTTGAAGTAACGTGTGCTTCATTCCACCGTCCAGACGAACCCGTTCGTATTGCGACCAGTGGGTTTTCAGAACACGATGTCATCGCATGTTGTCAAAAAGAAAACGGAGCCTGGAGGGTACTTTTCCACGGGAACGGATGGGAAAAAGTACCATCAATTGCAAATATGCTCAACCCGAAGCTACCTTACATTCCGGATCTCATCTCTACAGCGCACCGAAGAAGGAGTAAGACCTACACTCCGCGTGAAATATACGATCATTATGGTTCTACACAAGAGGAGGTTCGAGAGGAATTTGGTGAACCAAACCAAATCTGGAACAACTCAGGAACATTGTGTTGGACCTACTTCGCACTCTGCAAAATTCCGGGCCAAAAGATTGCATCACACAGTATTTTTTGCTTCGATTCGCACGGCACAGCCAGTGGATTTGACTATGATTACGTCATGATGCCTTCAAAATGGGACAAGTTTTGGCATGAATTCCCTCACAAGTAAGAGATACTTTGGAAGAATCGAATCACCGAGGGAGCGTGTCATGAAGTGCACGGCATAGATTCGAAGAAAGCAGGCAAGAGATGAAAGATGAAATTCTTTCATGAAAAACGGAACAAGTTTCCTTTAACCCGGTACCAAGACCAGTTTATGCCCGTTGAATCACTGCTGCCGCTTGGAACCGTCGCTGATGCAGTTGGGGAGTTTATGGATACGGAAGAAAACCGTTGGTGGGTTCGGCCACTAAAAGCACTCATCTACATTGCAGTATTTTCCATCGTCCCGGTGTATTTTTACTTCGCATAACCCTAAGAGAGATTACACCTCAGTCAAAAGTTCATCTTCTGTGGCAAGACCGGACTTCAATTGGACGATACGAGAAACCCAGAGAAGAAGAACAAGGCTCCCGATGACTAAATTATACGATACGAGTTCACTCCCAAGCCACAATCCAAGATAGAAAATGGAAATCGCGCTTGCTAATCCCGATTGCAAGAATGGAGCAAACCTCAACCTCGGGTCAATGAAACCGTAGACGTAGTATCCCCTCCAAAAATAGGCAAATGGATATGCAAAAGCTGCATAGATTAAGCCGAGGAACAATCCAAACAGAGCGAATTCTGGTTGCAAATGAGGCTGCGCCAGTAGGATTTCGATGGTAAGAAAGACTGCAGCAAAATTATGCATAATCTGGTTATGGAAGAGAAATTGATGATCATGGTTCCTGCGTTGACGTACTTCGCCGGGTAGGATGACAAAACGTACAATGGTCGAAGTGAGGAAGGCTGCACCAAGAGCAGTTGCAAACACTGCAACTTGCAACGTCTCCAACCACTGCGGCACATTTCGCTCTACGAATACGAGGAATGTAGCGGCCGAAGCAAGACCAAAGTAGGCGAAATTCGAGAGGAGCGTCCAACTGCTGAATGTTACGAACTTTTCGGATTTCACTGGATGTGTCAACCGTTCACTGCGCGTCTGATGGTCGATAACAATCATCCTCCCCGTCTCCATTCGGTACATGTAGACAACAGCACTTGCGCCAATCAACATACAAGACAGCCGCCATACAAAAACGAGGGGTAGTGGGAAGGTTGATGAATGGAACGAAGGAAAAGACGCAACCAGCAATTCACTCATATCCCATCGAAAAAACAGGAAAACGGTGATTGAAGCAATCAGGAAAAGAGTTACCAGACTTTGAGGTGTTGAGTCTTTCTCGCCGTAGCCAAGAAGATCAACCATGGAACTCCCCGCTTCCCCGTCGTTTGAAAACTCTTTGACTGTTGTATGTTTCTTTACTGCTTATCTTCGATGATTGAAATAGGAGTTGACACTACGTACATTTGAATATTCGTAACCAAAAGAGACTTCCACTCACAACACAAGCACTACGCATTGTGATGCCTTTTTTATCAGCAAAGACAAACTTATTATCCGAGGGATGTGAGCAATAAACATGAACCGCCGAACCTCTCAGAACCAGCGTAAAGTTCGAATGCCATCCATTCTCCGCCGACGTCCAAAGAAAGAGACCGTCGAAAAACCGGTCGCTGAGACCACTGACGCATCCTGCCAAACCACTGGCTGCGGCTGCGGAAACTGAACGAAGATTCCGAAACAACCTCACTTTACGTGGGAAAGTTCCTGGACAAAGAAATCTCGGGCACGCTCCAATGAATCAGCACGCGCTGCAGGGTTCCCCTCGACGTGTGCACCCCTGTTGCGCAAAATCCGTATGACCCAACGCCGTTGCCAGCGTTGATTCAGCGGCCAGCGAATACCAAGAAATAAATTTCCAGACATGTGGCCGTTCTTATCGATTCGAGCTGTACGTTTGTTCAGATGTACTGCCTTGGGAAGTAAGGCGTATTCCATCTTACTGTCGAAGGAGTGGTGTGCACCAGGATAGGTATGCAAGTTTGCATTGGGCAGTTGCTTCATCAAACCCTCAACAAAGTGAAGTGGAGTCCAGTCATCAGCCTCCCCATGGAGAATCAATATTGGCGAATCCGTCCATTTTTGAACAACAGGACGCAGGTGGGCTGCCGGATAGAAGGGTAAATGAGCATCAAATGGCTTACCTAAAATCGTACAGATTGGCGACCAAGACGAATAGAGAGCAACGGTTCCTCCAAGGCTCCAACCGGTGATCCCAATCTTTCCGATTCGGGAATCTTGTTCGAGCAAGGAGCGGGTGCGGAAGGCGTCAACAAGCATCATGGCATGCGTCACAGTGAGTTGATCATCAACCGTAGAATCGACCGAACGTGAAGTGAACGAATGTACCTTGCAAACTGCTAGTCCTTCAGCGAGCCAACCATTGATGTGGTCTTGGTGATGAGATGCCCAACCCATGCTGCCATGAAGGGCAATAATGCAGCCGAACGGACCTTCTCCTTTAGGAAGAAACAATTCCGATTCGATTAATGCCTCTGGAGTTTTTTCCAAACCGGTAAGTATGTGATGGATTTCAAACGGGGAACGAGAATGTACGGTCAATTTCTCGCCCATGCGTCTGCTAAAGCATGTGGCTCTTCAAAGGTGCTCTAAGTTGAATCAGTACGAATACGCAGCGTATCATGGGTGCAGCAATGGCTCATTTTTTTCGATGTAGGGCCGCTCTTTTTGGGTGGATAAGAGTCCTGAATGAAGGACTGCTGAACCAAGGCAACCAGCGAGTATAAACAGAATTGCCCCTGACATTCCGGGACTAGCGATTGCAACGCGCAAAATGACCGTTGAGAGTATAAATCCAGTGTTGCGGGCTAAATGCGAAAAATCGGTGATGTATTGATAAGAGACCAGCAAAATTAGAATGTCGGCCATGATCAAAACCGTGAAAAAGTCAAGGAAGAAAATGGTCCGGTTCGTGCTTCCGTCTCCTTCGAATACATTGTAGGTCCACGTTGAAAGGGAATACATGGCCGTTAGAAGATACAACACAAGCAGTAAGATTGCAAGCTGCCTCTTTTGAGAAATAAACCTCTCAAGTCCGTCACTATCGTTGGCCATTGAGTTCGTTTCACGCTTGGCGCTGTTGAAGAGCAAGGCAGTGCCAAACAGAATCAAAAAGGCCAAGCATTCCACGGCTAGGATTGTGATGCTGTCATCAACGGTGGAACTTGTTGAAGCGTCAATATCAGACAGCCTCTTTAGAATATCTCTGACAACCAGCAACGTTATGATTTCAAATTGCTTACCAATCGAATTGGTGAACGAGTCTGGAATGGTGCGGATCAATTCGTAGACTTCGTAAGCCAGAAAAATAGAAAATGGAGTATACAATGCGTCGAGGTAGGAATCAAACAATTCCCCGGTTTGTGAACTGAAATCAATGAGGGACAGTTGGTAGAGCAAGCATAACAATAAGTGGGTTAAAAAACCAAAAATTGCGATTCGAACGCAAAGATGACGAAGCGTCTCGTTTGCCTTGTGACCTAGTAATCGGTCGTACATAGCATCCCCTTGCATGCTCATGGATTGAATGGTTCATTGAAATAGGTGCGTTCTAGTCCATAAGCATCTCGATTTGCACCAGTATGGAACTCAAGTGGCATAATTCCTAACGTATTCTCGCATGAAATGTCTGTACATTGGGTGTTGGAAGCGCACCAGTGAAATGTGGGTCATCTGAAGGCTGACGTTGTAAATATCGCTACAATTCGGCACCGCAGTTCATGCAGTGCTTGCCTTGAGAAGGCGTCAACTCATCGCATGTAGGGCAAGTCATGTAAGCGTGAAGTTCGAGAACGGCCTTTTGCTTAATCATCACCCAAGCAACCCAGGCGTAGGCTGCGGTTAGCAGTACAAACAAGCCTACGACTGCACCGATGCCTAGGGAGAGGAACTGAACGCTTAGAGCAAAAGAGAGAAAGACACTGGCAGTAAATGCATAGATGGGCCATTCCAAGCGCATGTTGAGCGCTTCAACTGCATGTATTTGATGTGTATTCAAAAAAGTGTCAATTTGCCTAACATTGGTTGCTTCTAAAAATACTCTCGTAGATTCATCCGTACGATGGGTACGGTTTGCTTACCCGTTCAATCAGAGGGGTCCTTTGCAAATCTTAAAATTATACAATTAATATAACTCGAGGAAGATTGGTTCCGAAGAATCATCAGTTGTATAATCGCCAACTTGTCCATTGACATTTCTTCCCCAACATGAGACGGATTTATCTTCAAAAACAACGCACGTATGGAAATTACC